>JASEGT010000021.1 GCA_030018005.1 Actinomycetota bacterium | reverse complement strand
CTTTCGTATCGCAATGGTTATGCAGTTTTAAAAGCCCTGCCAGCGCAGGGCTTTTTTCACGATAGGCTCTGCTTCTCTCAAACCACATCGGAAACCGTGATGTTCGGCAAAAGCTCCTTGCCGGCTGGGGTCAGACATAGATTTCATCGACTACTCTCAACAAGATCCCGTCTATCTTGCCTGTTAAATCATAATGTTTAGCGAAAAGCCTTTACAAATCGCGTAACATGCCCGATAATAATAGAAGCTAAGACGTGAACTCGTAAATGCGGACTCGTTGTTAGACGGGTTCTTATTTTTTTGGTCGGTGTCGTAAACTTTTTAAGTACCTCATTAACCTAGCGTCATAAGCTCAAGTTTAGCGACGCTAGGAGGTGACAATTTTGTCAAAAGGTACAGTAAAGTGGTTTGATGACGGCAAAGGTTTTGGTTTTATCAGCCAGGAAGATGGCGGACCGGATGTCTTTGTACATCACTCAGCAATCGGTGGCGACGGTTTCAAGACACTCGCCGAGGGTGCGGTAGTCGAGTTTGAAGTTCAAATGGAGGCTAAAGGCGCTCGTGCAAGCAACGTAACAGTTGTTGGCTAATCAAGTCTAGACTTAAAAAGACCTGCTATTATGGCGGGTCTTTTTTATTGTCCGGATTTGCGCAAACGCTTTGACCTTGTTCCGAGAATAAGTAAGCGGACCATTGAAGGCATGCCTCGGAAACCCGTCCGATGAAACTGAACGAAGATGAGAAAATTATGCTGGATTTGGTAAACAGCGAGCGAGCATCTCGCGGGATCAAGACTCTTGCTGCCGATTCGAGGCTGGTGATCTTCGCGCGCTCATATGCGCATGAAATGGCTGCGCACGATTTCTTCAGTCATGTCTCCCCCATTACGGGAAATCTTCTATCTCGCGTCAATAGGGCCGGTTTCAAGTATTGGGTGTTGGCTGGAGAAAACTTGGCAGATGCGCCTTCGTCAGAAGATGCTTTCCGGGCTTTAATGGAGAGCCCATCGCATAAAGCCAATTTGCTCAACCCAACATACGACCCCATTGGAATCGGCGCAGTCGACGGTGGTGATTATGGGACGATTTATGTCCAGGAATTTATGGCCTTTGAGAGCCGCAAGGCGACATCTAAAGCCGCCGGCAAGCTATGAGCAAGGGGTTCTAGGCGATTCTCGATTTCGCATCACCAAAGCAGCGAGTAAGACGCGAGTTGCCTTAATTGCTCAGGCTGTTGGGTGCTGCTCGACCGTGTTTCGTTAAATAGGGTATCTTAGCGTTAGTGTGATATAATTAGTTTATTGAGATTGCTTCGTTGTTTAATTGTGAGGATATGAAGCTCCCATGAAAGAGCGGTCATATCTTTTTTATTGCATAGGGTTACCACACATTGCGGTCTAACTATATGAGTAAAAGAAGAGCCCCGAAAACAGACAGACAACTTATAGGGAGGAGTAAAAGTGAGGATAGCCGACCAAAACGGCAAGAAATATCGAGTCTACAGTCCAGAGGAATTCTTCAAATCCCCTGAAAGCCCACAACAATATTTCATCCCGGCCGCGCCCAAGCCCAAGAAAGTCAATGTAGTCAAAATAGAAGACAAGGCCGACCAGGAACCAGCGTAGAGACCGTCAATGCGCATGCAATAGCCCTGCTAATTTAGCGGGGTCTATGGCTGGCTGTTGAACTTTTCAAGTGAGCTATTGTAGCTTTCCGGCATCTTTAAGGGCATTATAGATACGTGTATTATCCCTTGGATCGCTCTTACCATTTGGCAATTGGCCAGGACTGCCGAGCTCAATCGATAGATAGCCGCTATATAACATCATAGTCGGAATGCTTGCACTCAGCGACGATACGGGTGTCCACAGTGCCCCTAGGTATATCCTTTGACCGTCTGCGACGACCACGACGGGCTTACCGTCCAGGGGGATTGCTTGGGGTATTTTCCCGATTGCTTTTTCGCTTAGTTTAAGCTTATGGTCCATCCATCTATAGGAGACTAGGTCATCATCGGTTAGAAACGGCTTATCCTCGAGCGCAAGCTCAGCTAGGCTAACTTGCGAGGCTGCAAATGTCTTCATATCCTGCACGAAATATATGCAAACCCGCGCTTGTCTAGTTCCGGTTTGGCCTCGGTATCACTATAAAGGTTGATCAGTTTCAGGGTTTTCTTGTCTAAATTCGTGTCCAGGCTTTTTATGACGACTCGACCACCTTCAGCGTACTCGACCGCTTCAATGTAATAACCTTCGCCTTCAATCTCAAGTCTTATCTCCGGCCGTTCGGGGGTGCCTCCCAATGAATAGAGGCCATGATTTGGCTCGCTGGGCAACGACTTGCGGTCCGGGATTCTCCAAGCTAGGCCTTTATAATACTCTGCTTTTGCTCCTCCTTCGTTAATACCATCGATGAGCGATTGCTTATAGTCAAAGCGCTCAGGGGTTACAGTTTTAGTTGGCTGGCTACAAGCCGAAACCAGAACAGCGGTAATCATGAGCACTGCTGCAAAAAAGATAGCTCTTCTCATCGTATGTGCGACCTCTCTTATAAGCGACAATCAACGCAAGCTACATATATAATTCTCGCAATATTTTAGGTTACCTGCAAGGTTGGCGACAAATTATAATGTTGACGTTATCATACGAATCCGTGCCCTGCTTAGGGTTGCTGGTTAGGGTTGGAGTATTGATGGTATTCGAACCCATCTCGCGACTGACTATATTTGCCTATTATACGGCCCACTTTCCCTGTCAGGGACAGCGCTAACAATAAGGAAGCTTGAATCCCCGGTAACTACCCGAGGGTTAATGCTATCCCTAGAGATAAGCTCGACAAGCTTTTCTTGTTTCCAGGTAAGAAGTATGTACCGATAAGCGACGAAGCAACCGTGATCCTGCGCGGTATTAGGGATAATGTCCTCCGTCGTTATGAGAATCTCGTTTTTCCCGTCCCCGTCAAGGTCGCAGTAGGACACAGACTGGATTTGCTCAGGATGCTGCCGTCCCCGCCGCGACTTCGTAAAACTCTCTGAGTATATCTTTGTCAGATGGCCGCTCTGATAATCATAGACGACCATTCTGACTGTCTCTTCACCCATCACCACTGTTGCGATTTCGCTGTCGCCATCGCCGTTTATATCGCCGAGCGCAAAGACCTCGTTCGTTTGGGTCTCATCAGTGGTTACCGGGTCAACGTTCATCTAGTTGCTGCTATAGTTCCTCAGCGTCTTTCATGAAAAACCAGACCGAGTCGTGTGGATTCTATACTCAGTTTCTTGTCTAAGGTCCATAGCGGCACTCCGGTCAAGACAGCCGACGCAAGCAGGTTCATGTCGACATAACCCAAACCTTTTCCCATTAGACTATGAGCGTCGATGAAGTGCATAACCTCTTCGTGATCGGCCTGCACGGCGCCTGGGAGTGTTTGAATAAGTGATAAAATCTCCGATCTGTTATTAAGATTTCCGCATGCCAACTCACCTATAATAAATGGATGACAAAGAACCCGGGCATCATCTAGGAGCGTTTCTAAACCTGAGTCTCCATATCGAAGATGCGCAATCCATACCGACGTATCGACAAGAACCATTTATGCGCCTTCCGCCCGTCTTCTCGATATCGGCTCCAGGTTCTTTTCGGTTCCTCCCATTTTTGCAAGCCTCTTGCCGCTTTCTCTTGCTATAAGAGCTTCAAGCCCTAGGTGAACCAATGAAGTTTTTTCTTTAATGCCGGTTATCTTTGTTGCTTTTTCAAGTAGTTCGTCGTTTATATTAAGAGTAGTCCTCATCTTTTTTCCTCCTTTAATACTCAATATCATATGTATTAATATGCATCATTAATCTTCTTATATCAATATCTTTTCGACAATTATGTGTGAAATTACAATCCATAATCTTTAATCTCTTAATTTGTGGTTATCAATGATGATACGGAAGGCCTCTGGCCACCTGTTGCAAAAATCCTATTGAAATTATATAGCCATGTCGTAGCGAACGGAATGCTAGAGTGCAAAAGTTTTGCTTTAGTGAAAACTATATATCAAAATGATAAAATCGCTCGAATCCTTCCGGGATTCAAATTCTGGGTAAAAAGAACATGCCTTGTTCAAGGCATTATTTGAGGGTCAGAAACTTGGCTGGGGGAGAAGGATTCGAACCCTCACATACGGAGCCAGAGTCCGTTGTCCTACCGTTAGACGATCCCCCACTCTTCTCTTTTCAATTGATTCCGAAGAATCGACATCGAAATAGTACCACGAATTGACGTGGCGTTCAACCTACCGATTCGTTTCACCAAAGACCTGCTCATCCTCTTGTTCGAGCAGGTTTTTTGCCTCCCCGAGGCGCTCGATGGTGGTGTCTCTGCCTAGAAGCTCCATAGTCTCGAAGAGCGGCGGGCTGATGGTGCGCCCGCTAACCGCCACGCGCAGCGGCTGGAAGACGAACTTGGCCTTGATGCCGGTCGTCTCGGCGAGCGCGCGAAGGCGCGCCTCGATTTCGTGCGCCTCGAAAGTAAATGGGGCCGAGAGCACCTCTATCGCCTTCTCCAGCACATCTTTTGTCCCCTCTTTATTGAGAACTTTCTCTACGGCCACCGGGTCGAACGGAACGCGGCTGAAGAAGAAATCACTTAGGCCCACGATATCCGCGAGCTTAGTCAATCGCTCTTGTGTGATCTCAGCCAAGCGCAGATACCAGGCATCTTCGTACATCTCGATAGGAAGACCGGCCGCTTGCATGAAGCTCTTCTGATAACCGGCAAGCTCGGGTAATGTCAATTCGCGGATATAGACACCGTTCATCCATTCGAGTTTTGCCGGGTCGAAGACGGCGGGCGATTTGCCGACCGCTTCGAGCCCGAACTTGGCTATGAGATCTTCCGGCGCAAAAACGGTCTGGTCTTCATACCCCCAGCCGAGAAGCGCGAGATAGTTGATTAGCGCTTGCGGAAGATAACCCTCGTCGCGATAGGCCTCGACCGCAGTAGCGCCGTGACGCTTGCTCAAGCGCGTCTTATCGGGCCCCAAAATCATCGGAAGATGCGCGAACTCGGGAATTCTGTAGCCGAGCGCCTGCCCCAGAACGACCTGGCGGGGGGTGTTCGAGAGGTGGTCGTCTCCCCTTATTACATGTGTGATGTTCATATCATAATCATCGACGACGACCGCGAAGTTATAGGTCGGAATACCGTCGGCGCGCACCATGATGAAGTCATCGAGGTTTTGGTTCTCAAAGACGACCTCGCCTTTGACTTGGTCGGCGATTATCGTCGTCCCCCAGTCGGGACAGCGAAACCGCGTGACCGGCCTTAGGCCTCGTGCCTCACATGCCGCTTGAACGCTCTCGCTTTGCGTGAGGCAACGGCGGTCGTACTTGGGCGCCTCTTTTCTGTCGAGCGCCGCCTTTCTCATCTCTTCTAGCTCTTCAGAGGTGCAATAGCACTTGTACGCTTTTCCTTCCGCCAATAGACGTCGAGCCTCTTCGCTGTAGCGGTCAAGCCGATCCGTCTGCAAGTACGGCCCCTCATCCCAGTTAAGCCCAAGCCAGGTCATACCATTGATAATAGCGTCAATCGCCTCGTCTGTTGAGCGCTCGCGGTCGGTATCTTCGATTCTCAAGACAAAGACGCCGCCATGGCGCCGCGCGTAGAGCCAGTTAAAGAGAGCCGTTCTCGCCCCGCCGATATGTAGGTATCCGGTCGGGCTCGGCGCGAATCGTACCCTTACATTGCTTTCCATTAGACCTCCAGGCCATGCTTAATAACAGCAATAATGTTTTGTCGTCATAGATATAGATATTAGTTGTCGATATGATTTCACACAAGGATTCCAGGTAAGCGCGCCCAAGAAAGGGACGAATTAAACCCGGATTAGCTTCATCTTGATTCTCCCGGCTCTCTCGAAGCTCGGCGCCGGCGGGTGCTAGGCAAGCTTCTGCTGTTGCTTTTCCATCATATCTTGCAAGGTCAGCGAGGCCAGAATATGGTTGGTGGAGCTTTGTATCTCTTTCCAGACATCATGCGTCGCGCATATTTCAACGCGCCCGCATATTTGCGGATTATCGAGACAATCCGATGTCGTAAGCTTCTCAAGCGCCCGGATTATCTGCAGAAGATTTATATCGGACGGCTCTTTTGCCAAAACATAGCCGCCACCGGCTCCGCGAACACTCGTAATCAAACCCGCGGCTTTCAACGGCTGAATCAACTGTTCGAGGTATTTTACGGAAAGGTCTTGTCTTTGGGCTAAATCCCGCAATGAAACAGGGCCCTTGTCGTCATGCATCGCTATGTCCAACATCGCGCGGGCGCCATACCGCCCTTTCGTTGACATTCTCATCTTGTCCCTTTCACATTTGCGAACAAAACTACTTCCTGGGGGCAATTTCTTGTCAACTGTCCATGATAAGCGCAGAAAGCACTAAAGTTGTTACCTACTTTCAATGATATTTTAAAAAAGGGCCTTTGACAAGGAAAATAGAGGACGCCAAAACAGAAAAGTCCCTAGCGAACGGGACTTTTCAATGTTTACAATATTTAAAATGCAGTCGGAGCCTATATCTCTAGCTCACGACCGTAGTCATCGGCTATCCTGTGGTTGTCGTCTTCGTTGTTGTAGCCGAAAGCTATTTCGAGCACCCGAGCCGTACCTTCGCTGACCGACATCAACCTGTGTACCGTTCCTGATGGGATAAAGAATTCCTCGCCGACCTTCGCATCGTGGAATTCCTCGCCTATTTGCACCCGAACGCCTTCGTCGAGGACAACCCATGCATCGCTTCGCAGATTGTGCCAGTGCAGGCTGGTCTCTTCATTCGCATTGAGCGTCAAAAGCTTGACCGAACAAGTCTTGTTATATGCGTATTGTTTATAAAATCCCCAGGGTTTTTCTACTTTCATCTCTTATCACCAACCACATCTAACCATGTATTTTTAATAGTTGCAAGATTTGCACTATCCTATTATAGCGTAAAACTTAGAGCGTTTTCATTAGATTTGCCATCTCGATAGCGGAGACAGCGGCTTGCCATCCCTTGTTGCCGTGTTTGGTTCCCGCGCGCTCGATGGCCTGCTCGATGCTGTCGGTCGTGACGACGCCAAATATGACCGGCACGCCGCTGTCGAGGTTAATCCTCGCGATTCCTTTGGCGACCTCGCCTGCCACATAATCAAAATGCGGTGTCGAGCCCCTGATTACCGCTCCCAAACAGATTATAGCATCATAGCGACCGCTGTCAGCTAGCTTCTTCGCTATGAGCGGCACTTCGAAAGCGCCCGGCGTCCATGCGACATGAACATCGCCTTCATCGAGGCCGTGCCTCTTGAGCGCGTCCAGGGCACCGTCGAGCAACTTCGACCCGATAAAATCGTTAAAGCGGCCAACCACGATAGCGACCTTCAAACCCTCTCCAATAAGATTACCTTCATATACCTGCATTAAACAACCTCCTAATCGAGCTTGACCATATAAGCTGTTCTCTCTATTTATCGGCTTTATCCCAGTCGAGCATATGGTCCATCTTTTCCTTTTTTGCCTCCAGGTAGTGAACATTATAATCGGTCCTCGCGACCTGGATGGGCACACGCTCGACGATTTTCAGACCGTATCCTTCAAGACCTACTATTTTCTTTGGGTTGTTCGTCATAAGGCGGATTGAGGTCAAACCGAGGTCCGCAAGGATTTGCGCACCCATACCGTAGTCGCGAAGATCGGCCGGGAAACCCAGGTCATTGTTTGCTTGGACGGTATCGCGCCCGGCTTCCTGCAGCTCGTAAGCACGAAGCTTGTTCAAAAGGCCGATTCCTCTGCCCTCGTGTCCCAATATGTAGAGAAGAACTCCTTGACCCTCTCGCTCTATCATGCTGAGCGCCGCCTCGAGCTGGTCCCCGCAATCGCAGCGGAGGGAATGGAAGATGTCGCCGGTAAGGCATTCGGAGTGAACCCTGACCAACACGTTATCCTTGCCCTCAACCTCACCCTTGACCAGCGCAAAGTATTCCTTGCCATCGAGCTTGCAGCGATAGCCGACCGCCTTGAACGAGCCGAAGCTGGTCGGGAGCGTGACCTCGGCGATACGCTCGACAAGCTTCTCCATGCGGCGCCGGTATTTGATAAGGTCCGCAACGCTGATGATTTTGAGACCGAACTTCTCGGCGACCTCTTGGAGTTGGGGTAGCCTCGCCATCGTGCCGTCCTCGTTCATTATTTCGCAAATGACGCCGGCGGGATACAGACCCGCGAGACGCGCAAGGTCGACCGCCGCCTCGGTATGGCCGGCGCGCGCCAGAACGCCCCCGCGTCTGGCCCTTAGCGGAAAGATATGTCCGGGCATCGATATGTCTCCGGGCTTGCTGTCCGCATCGACAACTGTTTGGATGGTAACAGCGCGGTCACGGGCGGAGATGCCGGTGCTTATCTTGCCCTTAGCACCGATGGATACGGTAAACGCAGTTCCTTGCTCGGATGTGTTATTAAATACCATAGCCGGAATCCCCAGCTCGTCAAGGCGCTCCGGCGTGCAGGGCATACAGATGAGACCGCGCCCGTTTGTCGCCATAAAGTTGATGGTCTCCGGTGTGACCTTCTCCGCAGCCATGATGAAGTCGCCTTCGTTTTCCCTGTCCTCATCGTCGACGACTATTATGATTTTTCCCTCTCTCAGATCGCCTAACGCTTCGTCGATTGTGTTCAACATCTTGCTCACCTTTCTTTATTGAGGTGCCTGCTCTCGCCTGCCTCATCGGTTATGAGTCTTAGCGGTTCTTCTAGTAATAATCTCCCTCGGAGAGCGCGATTATTCTTCGTTACGCGAACCCGTGCTCGCGCAGTGTGTCGAGCGTTAGGCCCGGCGTCTTTTTTTGTTGGCCGCTCATGAATTTTTCTATGTACTTGCCGATAAGGTCGGCCTCGAGATTGACGATATCGCCCGGTCTTTTGAATCCTAAAGTCGTCACCGACGCCGTATGCGGGATTATCGAAACTACGACGTATTCATCGCCGTAATCCATGACGGTCAAACTTATGCCGTCGACGGCGATTGAGCCGCGCCCGATAAGATAGCGCGTAACCGCCTCCGGTGCCGAAATCCTGATAAGAAGCGCGTTTTCCGCTTTCGACTTCGACGTGATAGCGCCAACCCCGTCAACATGGCCCGATACCATATGGCCGCCGAGGCGGCTCGACATCGTCATGGCGCGCTCGAGGTTGACTGTCTCACCCGATTTGATGTTGTCGAGGTTTGTCTTCGTTACGGTTTCCGGCATGACATCGACCGCAAAACCGTCCCGCGTCTTCGTCGTGACCGTTAAGCAGATTCCGTTTACGGCAACCGAATCACCTATTTCAACGCCTGTTACGAGTTGCGGCGCTTTAATATCGAGCACGAATTGATCGGCTCCGCGCCTTATCGAACGAATCGTCCCTAGCTCCTCGATTATGCCGGTAAACATTCTTAGCCCTGCTTTCTCTCTGCCGCTTCCGCCAGGGAAGCCTCTATGCGACAAAATAACCCCAGTATTGAACCTTCTAACTGTCCGCGGGGTACGCCTCAATTAAAATATCGTCTCCAAAACGCTCTGTAGCCGTGATCCTTAGCATGCGGGCCGATTCGAGCTTTCCGCCGACGAAATCGACACCGTTCTCACCGAGCAGCTTCGGCGCGACAAAGACTATATACTTATCGACCATGCCCGCCTTTACTAAGGATGCGATTAAGCTGCTTCCGCCCTCGACGAGCACGCTCGATATCTCGAGGCGCCCCAGTTCTTCCAGGAGCAGCTCTACGTCTACGGCGCCGTCCCATCGGCCGAGCTTGAGCACCTCTATGCCGCGCGCTTTCAGGTCCTCGATATTTGCGGGTGCGGCGCGTGAGCCGGCGGCGACGATAGTGCGAACCTCGCGCGCGCTCTTTACGATTCTGCTACTTAGTGGTGTTCTGGCTTTCGAGTCTACGATTACGCGAATCGGATTCTTGGCCTTTACGCCTTCCAAACGCGTAGTCAGCATCGGGTCATCGGCTATGACCGTTCCTATCCCGGCCATGATGGCATCGTGCTCGCTTCTTAGCTCGTGTACCTTCTGTTTTGTGTCGAAGCCGGTAATCGCCGTGGTCATGCCGGGCGCCTCCGAGATTTTCCCGTCAAGGGAGATGGCGGTTTTTAGCACCACAAAGGGCCTGCCGGTCGTAATATATTTGATGAATGCCTCGTTTTGCTTGGCTAACTTATCGGCTAGCAGCCCGTATTCTACCTCGATTCCGGCATCGCGTAAGCGCTTGATGCCGCCGCCCGCGCACTTTGGATTCGGGTCAACCATGCCGACGACGACTTTTCCTATCCCCGCCTCGATAATCGCCTCGGTGCACGGCGGTGTCCTGCCAAAATGATTACACGGTTCGAGCGAGACGACCATCGTCGCCCCGGTCACATCTTCGACTGCGTTCTTCAGTGCGTTTATCTCGGCATGAGGCTCGCCCGCACGCTCGTGATAACCCTCCGCTATCACGCGGTCGTCCTTTATGATAAGCGCTCCTACCATCGGGTTGGGGCTGGTCTCCCCCCGGCCTTTCTCGGCAAGCGCTATCGCCCTATCCATATAGACTTCATAGCTCGATATTTCTATGCTTTTCATGACCTCGATTTTCGGCTCACAAACATACCTGCTCTATTCCAGCTAACGTTATGTCGGCTACATTAAACCCTCAACCGTATATTGACCTTTTTTCATCCTCCGACCCGGCAAACATATCCGCTGGTAATAGCGATTAGTCGCCGTTGGGCGGACAAACAAAAATGCACCCAGGAAGAGGCGGGGCGCATTATCTAAGTATACGCTATACGTATACTTGACTCTTAACCTTCTCCCATCCAGACTTTAACTGTCGGCTCCGGAATCTCACCGGCTCAGCTTTTTGTGATATTCTGCGAATGACTCGCTGTTAAACACAAGCAGCTCGCGGGCTCTAACCGCCGATCGGGAATTTCACCCTGCCCCGAAGGTACTATGTAATTTTAATGATTGTATCAAATGGTCAACGGATATTGCAAGCTAGAGCGTTGCGGCCTTCCGTATACCCCTTACCGCCTCTGGTATATCTTCCGAATCGAAGACCGCGGAGCCGGCGACTAAGATTTCCGCTCCTTTGAGAACGACTTTGTCTGCATTGGCTGCGGATATCCCCCCATCGACCTGAATCATAACATCGAGTCCTCGAGAATCTATCATATGACGAACAACCTCTATCTTCTCGAGTGCGCTCGGGATAAACTTCTGACCGCCGAAACCGGGGTTTACCGACATCACCAGGACGAAATCGAGGTCCTCAAGGATGTGTTGGAGGTAGGTCACCGGCGTCGCGGGGTTTATAGAGATGCCCGCCTTTACATACCCGTACTCTTTTATCTGCTGAATCACGCGGTGTGAATGATGTGTTGCCTCAGCGTGAAACGAGAGCCACGACGCACCCGCTTCGATAAAGCGGTCGATGTAGCGCTCGGGGTTTTCAATCATCAGGTGTACATCGAGCGGCAGGTCGGTCGTCTTTCTGAGCGCTTCAACGACTAGCGGCCCGATGGTTATGTTCGGCACGAAATGCCCGTCCATCACATCGACATGAAGAAGGTCTGCTCCACCCTGCGCGACAAGCGCAACCTGCTCGCCGAGCCTCGAGAAATCAGCCGAAAGAATCGACGGGGCTATAAGTACCTTTTTATCCATTCCCTACCTCAAGTCAATATCAGATGTTTGCAAACACGCTGCGTCTGATGCCCGGCGTTCAGGTCTATCCCGGAAATACGACCGGTTATTCGCGCGCACCTGCTTATATTAGTATATTATCGGCTTTATGGCTAGTGTGGTTACAGGTTTTGAGGGTTGCGCCCGCCCCCCTGCTCCCTCCGGCGAAGCCGAGCGATAAACAACCCGTCGACACCGTGTTTGTGCGGAAGCAGTTGAATCATGTCGTCTTTGACGTCGGCTCGCAGGCGCTCCGGTAAATACGCCGCGATATCGTCGACATAGAAATCATCTCTGATCCGCAAGAGCCGCTCTACGACCAGCCTGGTCTCTTGCCTGGTCAACGTGCAAACCGAATAGACAAGTACCCCTCCGGGCCTCACAGCGCCCGCGACAGCGTCGAGCATATCGGTCTGGAGGGACATCAGCTCGGCAACCTGGTCTTGCGTCTTGTTCCACCGCGAATCCGGCCGGCGCGCGAGAACACCCAAGCCGGAGCAGGGTGCGTCGAGCAGGGCGCGGTCGACCGGCTTCTTGATGACCTTATTTATTTTTTTGGCGTCGGCCTGTATCGGCAACGCGATTGACGCTCCCATCCGGCTGAAGTTCTGCTTCATCAGATTGACCCGATTTACGTTTGAGTCTACCGAGATGATTTGGCCTTTATTCTTCATCAGCTCTGCCATGTGGGTCGTCTTGCCTCCGGGTGCCGCGGCCGCATCCAACACGGTCTCGCCCGGTTGAGGGTCGACTACGTGCGCGATTATCATGGAGCTTTCGTCCTGGACATAGAACTGACCCTCTTTGAACCGGCTAAGCCGCGTTATGTCGCCCCCTCCGCGCACGGAGAGCGCCTCGCGCAGGTAAGAGCCGGCCTCGACCGTCCAACCGGCGTCGGTAAAGGCTTGCGCCAAAGTCTCCGGGTCTGTCTTCAATGTGTTGACCCGTATCATCAGTTTAGGCGCGCGGTTGTTGGCGGCGCAGAGAGCTTCTGTATCCGCAACACCGAATTCTTCTATCCACGACTTGACCATCCACATCGGGTGGAAATACTTGAGCGCGATATATTTTACCGGGTCGGCATCGCGGTCGGGCCAGGGAAGATCTTCTTTTTCCCGGGAGACCGAGCGCAGGAGCCCGTTTACGAACTTGGAAATACCGGGGTGGAAGTTCTTCTTAGCGATGTCGACCGCTTCGTTTACGGCGGCGTGGTCGGGCACGTCCATATATATTATTTGGTAAATCGACATCCGCAGCAGGTCAAGAACCAGGTCGGGAATCTTGTCGATTTTCTGCGAGGAGAACTTCTTGACGACCCAATCGAGCGTCCCCTTAGCCCTGAGCGTGCCGTATGTAAGCTCGGTGACAAAAGCACGGTCCCTTACGTCGAGATCGCTCTCTTGAAGTCTCTTGGGCAGGAGCAAGTTGGCATAGCTGCCGGTTTTATGGACGCGATTGATTACTTCGAGCGCGATTTCTCTCGGTGCTTTTGACATAATACCTAGCCTAACCTGTCGCCGACTTGCAAGCGAGAACCGCGAACGAATTCCGCCCCGCTCATCTTCTTTTTATTAGCGGGTTGTACCTCTTCGAGCAGGAGGGGCGCGGTCTTTGTCGCTACGAAGGGTCCTTTGTTGGGGTCGATATGGACTATGGTGCCGGGTTCCCCGTTTTCTATTTCGAGCGCGGGCGAGACCCGCCACACCTTAAGCAGCTTGTCCTGGGCTATCGTGTGGGCTCCGGGTTTCGGGTTGAGCCCCCTCACCTGGTCTAAGATGCTCTGTGCCGGGCGCTGCCAGACTATTGCCGCATCTTCGTCGGTGATTTTCCGGGCGTAAGTCACGCCGGCTTCATCCTGGGACACGCGAACGACAGTACCATCCTTCATTTTATCGAGAGCCTCTACGACAAGCTCAGCCGCGATATCGGCCAGTTTTTGCGAGAGGGTCCCCGCCGTATCGTCGGGCTCTATCGGCAACTGCTGCTGAAGGAGGATATCGCCCGCGTCCAACTCCATGACCATCTGCATGATAGTCACGCCGGTGACTTTGTCGCCCTCCATTATCGGCCGCTGTATCGGCGCGGCCCCGCGCCACCTCGGAAGCAACGAGGGATGGATGTTTATGATGCCGTGCTTCGGAGCATCGAGCAGCCACTGCGGGATAAGCTTCCCGTAGGCGAAGACTACGCCGACGTCGACATCCAAGCCGACAATGGTCTCTCTGAACTCTTCATCCTTTAAAGTAAGCGGCTGTGCAATCGGCATGTTTTCCGCTTGAGCGACGACTTTGACCGGCGGCGGCGTTAAGCGGCGATTGCGCCCGGATGGTTTGTCGGGCTGGGTGACTACCAGAGTTATCTCGTGCGAAGACTCCATTATTCTCTTGAGTACCGGCACCGCAAGCTCGGGTGTACCCATGAAAAACAGCCGCACTTATCCCATCCCCATCTGCTTAGTCAGCCCTCTCAGGGCGTTTTGTCTCTCTTCAGAACTCGTTCTATCCAATATCACCATGCCGTTTATGTGGTCCAGCTCGTGCTGGAGTGCGCGCGCGAGAAGCCCTTCCGCTTCGAACTCGACGTCCTCGCCATGCTCATTGACGGCCTTTACTATAATCCTTAAGGATCGGGAAACGTTGACGGATATCTTGTCCGGGTAGACGCTGAGACAGCCCTCTTCGTTCTCTTCCTGCTCCTCGCTGTACCAGGTGATTTCGGGGTTTATCAAAACCATCAGGTCTTCATCGACGTCGACGACCACGACCCGTTTCAAAACACCGATTTGGTTTGCCGCCAGCCCGACTCCCGGTGCCGCATACATCGTATCTATCATATTCTTGATCAGCTTCCTCAACTCATCATCGATGGAGTCGACTGCGTGCGTCTTCTCCTTCAAGGCCGGGTCGGGATAGACCCTTATCGGTAAAATGGCCACTGCTCGCTCCTCCTGCGTTCGAGATTTCCTAATCCTGGTTTTAGATTATCAAATTCTATAGCACCCACACGGGATCGACATCTATAGTTAAGCTTACCTCATTTTTATATTTATCTGGCACAAATCGATGAAAATTATCAGCTAGGAACGTTTTGACCTTCGAGTCATCGAAGACTTTGAGCAAGATGTGCCAGCGGTACTCTTGTTTAACCTTCAGAAGCGGCGCCGGTGAAGGACCTATCAATGTGGCCGCATCCCCCAGGTCGGCGGTGTCGATGATTTTAGCGGCGCGTTTCGTAAGGCCTACGACTATTTCGGGGTTATTCCCGGAGATGACCATTCTGATTACGCCGGAGAACGGCGGGTAGTTAAGTTCGCGCCGGAACTCCAGCTCTGTTTTATAAAAGCCCTCATAGTCGGCGTCTAGGACCGCCCGCAGCGGGTAGCTCTCCGGGACATGGGTTTGAATGACAACCCGCCCGGGGAGCTCGCCCCTACCCGCGCGACCCGATACCTGCATCAATATCTGCAAAGTGTGCTCGGCGGCGCGAAAATCGGGAAGATGTATCGACGTGTCGGCGTTGACTATGCCCACCAGGGTTATCTCCGGAAAATCGAGGCCCTTCGCTATCATTTGAGTTCCCAGAAGTATCGCCGATTTCTCCTGTTGGAAATGGGCTAGGCGCTTCTGGTGGGCACCTTTGCGCGAGGTCGTATCGGCGTCCATCCTGATTACCGGCACATCGGGATGGAGGTCGGCGAGTTCGGTTTCGATACGTTGCGTTCCCGAGCCCGGGAAAGCGATTCTGTGGCCTTTGCATTTAGGGCACGCTTGCAGGGCACGCGTGGCGTAATTGCAGTGGTGGCACCGGAGACTGTTGTTTATGGAATGGAAAGTCAGCGAGACGGCGCAATTTCGGCATTTCGGGACAAAACCGCATTCCTCGCAAATGACAAAGTTTGAGAATCCACGGCGGTTGATGAAGAGGATGGCTTTCTCGCCGGCTTCTAGCGTCTGGGCGAGCCGTTGCTTAAGGAGGCGGCCGAGCGAGGATTTAGGTTTCTCAAATGGCTCCTCCCTCATATCGACGACCTCGATGCCGGGGAATTCTCTCTGCTCGACCCTAGAGCGCAGGAAAAGCGGCTCATATAGGCCGACCTCCGAGTGATACTTGCTCTCTAGTGATGGCGTGGCGCTCCCGAGGACGACGACGGCATTTTCGAGTTCGCCTCGCTTTATCGCAACGTCGCGCGCGTGATATCTGGGGCTTCGTCCCTGCTTGTAGCTGGCCTCGTGCTCTTCGTCGACGATGATTATGCCGATATCGTACACCGGCGCAAAGAGAGCCGAGCGAGCGCCTACGACGACTCTATAGCGACCCTCTTGAATGCCGCGCCACTGGTCAAATCGCTCGCCGGCGCCGAGACCGCTATGGAGCACTGCCACAGTCTCGCCAAACCTCGCTTTGAAGCGCGCGACCGCCTGGGCCGTGAGTGCTATTTCGGGCACCAGCGCGATAGCTCCCTTACCTGCGTCTAACGCGCGCTTGATGGCGCGCAAATAGACCTCGGTCTTGCCGCTACCGGTCACACCCTGCAGTAAGAAAACGTCGTGAGCGCCTCCCTCCAGCGAGGTTGCGATTGCTAATAGCGCCGATTGCTGCTCGTCGGTAAGCTCGACCTCGCTGTCTTGTTCCGAAAAATGGTGTTCGGGGTCGCGATTTACCGCACGCTCCTCGATTCGAGCCAAACCCCTCTCCATAAGCGCTTTCAATGATGCGTGCGGTGCCTGTGCCTCGGCAAGAAGTTTTGAAACTGCGGTAGCGTCTTGCGCCAACAGGATTTCCATCAATTTACGCTGCTTCGGAGCGCGCGCGAGACTATCCAGGATTTCTTCGGGAGTCTCCGTAAGCGTAGTCGCGACCGCATAGCGCTCGGTCGCGGTTTTCACTTTTTGTTTGTCTAGTCGATAGTAGCGCTCGATGAGACCCGCCTGCTCTAATTTTTTGATGACCGGCACAGCGCTCGCGCCGCAGACTTTTTTTATGGCCTCGACCGGCGAATCGCCGCCGAGGTTCTCCAAAACCTGATAGACCTCGCTTTGACGTTGTGTCGGCTCGGCCTGGAGCCGGGCCACGATCTTTGCCGATTGGATTATCTTCCTGCTCTGGCCGGGCGGTAGGGCCAGCTTTATCGCCTCACTCTTCATCGACAGATAATAGTCGGCAAGCCACGCGCACAACTCGACCATGTGCTCGTCGAAGGCGGGATGCTCTTCGAGGACCGCCTCTACTTTCGCGAGTTTTTCGATCTCGGAATCACTGGACAGGCTAAACACATATCCAACCTGCTTGGTCGGCCCGAAAGGAACGACGACGAGCGAGCCGACCGTGATTCGAGCCGAAAGCGCGAAGGGAACCTCATAGTCAAAAATACGGTCGACCGCCTTTACCGGCAGGTCGACGACGATATTAGCGATGAGCGGCTTTTGAGGCAAGAGTGATGCTCCTTAGGGTCGGTTGTCCTTTGGATATTATAGCAAATCAAGGGTCGATGGAGCACATCGCGACGCCGGTACGTCGCTTTTGGAGACGCCGGCGGCGGCGCTAGATGGCCTCATGCCCGCCGGCTCATGCGATACGAAAAAAGCCGGGCGTAAATGCCCGGCCATTTTCTTAGACTCCCCTTTATATCTCTTAACTCAATGTCACCGCATCGGATTTGAGAGCCGTCAAACCGGCGGCGGCGCGCAACGCCGCGGCCTTGTCCGTCTTCTCCCAGGTAAAATCGGCATCGTCTCGACCGAAATGGCCGTATGCCGCGGTCTTCTTAAATATCGGCCTGCGCAAGTCGAGGTCGCGAATGATAGCGGCCGGGCGCAAGTCGAAATGCTTCTCTACGAGTTCCTCAATTTTCTCGACCGGTACCTGCTCGGTACCGAAGGTCTCCACCATGATGGATACCGGGCGCGACACTCCGATGGCATAGGCCAGCTGCACTTCACAGCGCTCGGCGAGGCCGGCGGCTACGATATTCTTAGCTACATAACGCGCCGCATACGCCGCTGAACGGTCGACCTTGGTCGGGTCTTTTCCTGAGAACGCCCCGCCGCCATGACGTCCAAGACCACCGTAGGTGTCGACGATTATCTTTCGCCCCGTCAAACCGGTATCGCCCTGCGGGCCGCCTATCTCAAACCTACCGGTCGGGTTGACCAATATTTTCACTTTATCATAATCGATGAAATTAGCGGGAACGATTGGTTTAATCACGTGCTCTATTAGCGCTGGACGAAGGTCGCTTTCTATATCGATGCCCGGCGCATGCTGCGTCGATATGACGATCGTATCGACCGCAACCGGCTTCCCGTCTTCATAGACGACCGTTACCTGCGTCTTCCCGTCCGGGCGCAGAAACGGTAACGTCGCGTCTTTTCTTACTTCGGACAACCGTGCAGCCAATTTATGGGCCAGCAGTATCGGAAGCGGCATCAGCTCCGGCGTCTCGTCGCAAGCGTAGCCAAACATCATCCCCTGGTCGCCGGCTCCCTGCCGGTCGAGTTCCTCGTCGACGCCGAGCGCCCGGTTCTCGTATGCGCAGTCGACACCCTGGGCGATATCGGGCGACTGGGGGTCGATGCTCGTTATAATACCGCAGGTATCGCAGTCAAAACCGAACTTAGCTCTCGTATAGCCCACTCCCTTTATCGTCTGCCTGACGATGCTCGGGATGTCGACATAGGTGCACGTCGTAACTTCTCCTGCGACGACGACGAGCCCGGTCGTGACCAGTGTTTCCACCGCGACTCGCGCCATCGGGTCATCGGTGTAGATGGCATCGAGAATCGCATCGGAGATCTGGTCGGCGATTTTATCGGGATGACCCTCTGTCACCGACTCCGATGTGATTAAATAGCGTTTCTTTGACACTTTGCTACCTCCCTTTACTTAAGCGATTAGTGTTTCTGAACGGCTCTCTCAATTCGACCGCGCTCAAGCCACTCTTCGCCTACCCTTGCTCTGTGAGCATTTAAAACATTTCTTACACAAAAATACCCTCGGCCTGAAAGCGCGAGGGTTTATAGTCTTTTTAAACCTTCTCTCATCTTTCAGTAACCTTTTAATCAAAAGATACTACCTTTAGATTCCGCCGGAATTGGCACCTTAGAAACGATTGGGTATAACCCGCTTGTTTCCAGGTTGCCGAGGCTTCATAGGGCCAGTCCCTCCACCTCTCTGGATAAGAGCTAAATATGTCGCCGCCCAAGCGGCTTTTTAAGGTACAAATCATTCAGTCCTATAGCAGCAGATTAACAGAGAACGCGTGAAAAAGTCAAGAACAAAGGTTATTGCCGAGGGCTCGCGCCAGCCAATTAATTATCTCCGAAGCCAAATCGGACTTGCGATACATCGCAAGCTCACCCTGCGGACCGTCGTGGTCTATGAGGACCGCTAGGTTATAATCGCTGCCGAAACCGGCGTCTGAGCGCCCGATGTCGTTGGCGACGATGAGGTCCAGCTTCTTCTTCTCCAACTTCAAAATCGCGTGGGCGATGATGTTCTCTGACTCGGCGGCAAAGCCGATGATAAGGCCGCGGTCTTTATGCCCCGCCACTTCCTGGAGGATATCGGGGTTTAGCTCTAAAGCGATACCATCATCCATCCTCTCTTTCTTAATCTTCCCGTTAACCTTGCCCGCTACCCTAAAGTCGGCTACGGCGGCGGCCATGATGAGCGCAGCCGAACCCGGAAGATTGTCGATGACGGCCCGGCGCATCTCAAGCGCCGTCTCGACCTCGATGAGTCGCACTCCTGCCGGCGCGCGGAGACCGGTCGGGCCGCTGATTAAAATAACCTCAGCACCGCAGGCTTTTGCCCGCCCGGCTATGGCATATCCCATTTTGCCGGATGAGCGGTTGCCTATAAAGCGAACTGCGTCAATCGGCTCATGAGTGCCGCCCGCCGTTACTATTATTGTTTTACCGGCAAGAATGTCGGCCGCGTTGAAAAGGTCTTTGAGGTACTCGAGCACGGTCTCGGTTTTGGGAAAGCGCCCCATAGCCTCCTCGCTCCCGCAAGCCAGCCTCCCCACCTCCGGCGCGAGTATGTTTACGCCACGCTCCTGAAGGGTCAGCAGATTAGCTTGCGTAGCCGGGTTATCCCACATATGGTTGTTCATCGCCGGCACCATCACAATAGGCCCCTCTGCGGCCAACAGTGTTGTAGAGAGCGCGTCATCAGCGATTCCATGCGCGGCTTTGGCCAGAATGTTCGCGGTTGCGGGCGCCACGACCACCAGGTCGGCCTCGTACGCGAGCGAGACATGCTCAATAAAACCATGCGAGCCGGAGGCAAATAGGTCGGTAACGACCGGCTGCCCTGTCAGCGCTTTAAATGTTAACGGGCCTACGAAATGCGTGGCATTCTTGCTCATTATGGTCTTGACGACTGCACCGGCCTGCGTGAGCTTGCTGGCCAAATCGGCCGCCTTATAAGCGGCTATCCCGCCCGTTACGCCAAGGACTATTCTCTTATCCTGCAAAATCGTCTCCATCATCTCACTCCGTGTCGACAATCGTCCGCAGCGCGCATACTATTTCACGTAATATGTAAATTACACATATGATGTATTTATTCGCTCGCTACCCTAATAACCTTATTATACCAGCTTTAGCTGCTATTTTCTAAATATGTGAGCTATTTGCCGCACCAATATTCTAAGCATCGTAGAAGTATTGCCGATAGAACATGTATGAGTACAGTATATTCAATCATCGATCGTTCTAATAATTATGACTACCATGGGAGTCTAAGCACGGTAATAGTCGAAAAGCTCGAGCTGGCGAATATCAATAAAGTATTTGCCGTGCGGGCTGCCGTGCATTTAGCATCCATGCACGACCTCACGCTCTCGCTACTCAAGCAGATCGAACAATTCAACATTACAGATAAAATGCCCAGCGTAGCGCAACGAGTCATTACGATTTGGGAGCTCGCGCAAAGCCTTAAATTCCACGCGGATATCTTTGGAAACCAGGCTAGAGAGATAAACAGCGTCCTACTAGATGGCGAAGAAGCCGTCGACAACTACGAGGTAATGACGGCGGAAAACAGGATTCACACGGACCAATGGTTTAAGGACAGGTATTGTTTCATCGAGCGAGCGATCTCGAACTATGTTCCGAGACTAGTCGCTGTTCGCTGGACTTACAGCTTGCTCGAGTTAGGCAATGAACTCTTCCACCTGATAGACAAGCTCGATATACTCACCTCTAAGAAGGCGATGTTCTCCGAGGACATCATCGAAGTGTGGTTGGATATCTCTCAAAACTGGACGGCCGGTGAAACCGCCCTCATCCATCTCGGAAATCATGTCGCTACCGGACTAGACCGGGTCGACCCGGGCCTCATCGGCTGGTCGCTCGTTCTCGTGGAGGAATTGCGCATCGGCGGCCTGGATATTATTTAATACCTTCGACCGTACGCTCGTAAGTTACTTTATCTTCGGCAATCTCCTGAAACGCGATGGTCAACGGCTTGCTAGACATCGCATCTATTTGCGGCGGCCGCACGCGAATCATATCGTGGCGCTTTACGGCGTTGAAATAATCGTTAATTTGTCTCGCTCTCTTGGCTGCCTCGATAACCAGAGTAAATCTGCTGTCGACTTTTCCTAACAGCTTGTCTATCGGAACTCTGCTCACTATATATCTCCTAACTTCTTGTGCTTTGCTTCCCGCACAATCTCTTCTAACTCTGTAACGGCTCTATCTATCTCATCATTTATTACCACATAATCGTATTTATTAGCAAGAACCATCTCGCCTTCGGCGTTCTTCAGTCGCCTGTTCAATTCCTCTTCAGTCTCCGTATTTCTGAGTTCGAGGCGGCCGGCGAGTTCATCCATGGAGGGCGGCTGTATGAAGATGAGAACCGCTTCAGGCATCGCATCTCGAACCTGCAAAGCGCCCTGCACATCGATTTCGAGTATCACGTCCCGGCCGCCTGCGAGCACCCGCTCGATTACCGACTTCAGAGTCCCGTAATAGTTTTCATGGACAAGCGCCCACTCGATGAAATCACCGCTCTCGATATGCCTTTTGAACTCATCTTCCGAGAGAAAAAAATAATCGCGTCCATTCTCCTCGCCCGGCCGCGGCTTTCTCGTCGTCGCTGAAATCGAATGAGTAATCAAGGGGACCCGCCTAAGAAGTTCTTGGGTCAAGGTCCCCTTTCCGACTCCTGATGGACCAGAGATGACGAAAACCTTTCGTTCTGTATCCACCGTGTGCATCCGTTTATTTACCGACCGAGCTAATAAGAATCTCTTTTTGCTTGCTGCCGAGACCCTGAATTCTTCTGGTCGGGCTGATTCCAGCCTCTTGCATAATCTTTTGAGCCCTGGCCTTGCCGATTCCTGGCAATGACTCAAGCAAGCTGCTGACCTTCATCCTCGAGACAATCGGGTCATCCGTCTTCGAGATGATATCCTTAACGTTTACATCTCCGTTTTTCAGCTGCTTCCTGAGCTCAGCCCTTTTTTGTCTGGCTTCAGCGGCTTTCTTGAGAGCGTCTTGCCTCTGCTCCTCGGTTAACTTCGGTAACGGCATAACTCCTCCTTATGCTAGGTAGTTAAATTATTGACTGCGAACTAAAACTGTGGCTAGCTAGTTGACGCTCAACACATGCTCCCGTGTTGCATCACGTAGGCTATTACTGGGACCATCCGGCACAGTGCGTTGTCACACGACTGAATTGAGCTTCGATTGTTGCCATGTAGATTGAAGTGGTTCGTAAATTACTCTAGATACCCCTTGTCAATCAAGCTAGCAACTAACGACTGTACCTCCCTCCCTTCCAAACATGTTGAATTTTCGGCCGAAGCCTGCAGGTCGACGACTTGTCGGTTTGAACAGGCTCCCCTGACCTGGACTTTTACGTAATTCTCTACGAAATTATATTTTCCCTTCTTTTTTACCAGCAAAAACATAAATTCACGTTCGTTAACTCCCTGACGGAAACCATGCTATCAATAAGCCCTTGTCTTAGGCAAGACTTAAATTTATAATTCAGGCGATTTGTTCAGACATTTTGAGGGCCGTACCTATCAGGAGGCGGTACAACACCCTGCGTTACGTGTGAGTATGGTACTTCCAGCCCTGGTTGTCAAACAATTGTGCCGCAAGTTCAATATCCGGATTACGTTTTTGCGTTCAGTGCTCGTTCTATTTCGGCGGTAACCGCCGCTGCCGCCCGTCCGGGGTCGTCCGATTTCATTATAGGCCTTCCCACCACTAGGTATGTCGACCCTGCCGTGATCGCGTCTGCCGCACTCATGACTCGCTGCTGATCGCCAGCGATATCCGCGGAAGACCTGATGCCCGGTGTCACGATTACAAAATCGTCTCCCGCGGCTGCTCTTATCGCCTCGACTTCCAGCGGCGATGCCACAACACCGTCAAGGCCGGTCTCTCTTGCCAGAGTCGCCAACCGCACGACATGTTCCGAAATCTTCACGGCGATTCCTATTTCCCCAGCTTGAGATTGATTTAAACTGGTCAGGACGGTCACACCTAAGAGAACCGGCGGTTTGACCCCGAATTCAAGCGCGGATTCCCGCATAGCATTTGCCGCCGCCCGCATCATTTCGACGCCGCCCATCGTGTGGACCGTGGTCATGTCCACGCCCGTCCGCGCGATTTCACGGCACGCTCCGGCTACCTGGTGTGGAATATCATGGAGTTTGAGGTCGAGAAAGACCTTTAGTCCCTTCCCCTTTAGATGGCTTAAAACACCAGCTCCTTCGGCTAGAAACAGCTGTAGGCCTACTTTGTAAAAAACAGCGTTTCCGCCAATCTCCGCACAGGCTTGCTCAACGTCCTTTTGAGTCGGAACGTCGAGCGCGACTATCAAACGTTCTTCCGGCTTATACATGTATCGCAAGCTCTCCTTGGTCGTTTGCGGATAACTCTTCGGCATCGTGCTCTCACGGCCGCTCGTAAGGTGAAAGATTTACAGCCGTCGGTATCGGTTGATACCGTTGCGGCGGTCGCTAGACCTGCCGCTACGTTTTAACCTTTCCGATTATCTGGCCGATATCGGTAAAACCTTTATCGACGAGATACGCCTCGAGCCCGCTGATGATATCGGTCATAGTCAGAGGATTTATGAAGTTTGCGGTTCCTACCGCTACCGCTGTCGCGCCTGCTAGGAAAAATTCCACAGCGTCTAGCGCGTTCGAGATGCCGCCAATACCGATAATCGGTATCTTGACACTCTGTGCGACCTCCCAGACCATGCGAACCGCAATCGGTTTTATCGCCGGCCCGCTGAGTCCGCCGGTAATATTGCCGAGATTGGGCTTGAAGGTGTTGGTATCGATGGACATGCCGACCATCGTGTTTATTAGTGAGATGGCATCGGCGCCCGCGCTGGTAACCGCCCGGGCTATTTTGGATATATTGTAAACGTTTGGCGTCAACTTAACGATTAGGGGAAGCTGTGTGTTATATCTGGCTGCTGCGGTGACCTGCTCCGCCAGCTTCGATGAGGCACCAAACGCGATTCCACCCGCCTTTATGTTAGGACAAGAGATATTAAGTTCGATACCGCTTACGCCCTCGACGCGGTCGATCTCCCTGCAAAGCTGCGCGTACTCCTCCAAGCTGTTTCCCGCTATATTGATGATGACGGGAACGTCAAACTCCTTCATAAACGGGAAGTCGTGCTTCAAGAAGTGGTCTATTCCCTCGTTTTGCAGGCCAATCGAGTTGAGCATACCCGATGAGACCTCACAAAGCCGTGGCGGAATATTCCCGTCCCGCGGCTTTAATGTAACGGTCTTGGCGACCAATGCACCGAGCCGGTTGATATCCATGAGTTCGCTATACTCGCGCCCCGCCCCAAACGTACCGGAAGCCGGCATGACCGGGTTTTTCATTTTAATTCCTGAAAGATTAACGCTTAAGTTTACGCTCATTCATTGTCTCCATTGCGAAGAAATCACCGTTGCTCGACCTGTGTTGCCTGTTTTATTGCCTACTTTACCCGGCTGAATCCGTCTCGGGGGGCGCTTCGTTATCGCAGCCACACCCGCTAGCGCGTCCTTTTTCATAATCCTCCGCACCCCAAAGGATGTCACGAGTATCGAAAACCGGACCGTCTTTGCAGGCCATCTTATATCCCTGCCTGGTGACACAAGCGCACCCCAAGCAGACGCCGATACCACATGCCATCTTCGTCTCAAGCGACACCTGGCACTCGATGCCGAATTCATCCGCGGTCTCAGATATTTTTTTGAGCATACCAACAGGCCCGCATGCGTAGATAATTTCAGGACGAATATTGTGTACCGTGCGGTTTAATAGGTCGACGACGGTTCCCTCGTGACCGAAACTCCCGTCTTCCGTAGCCGCATAGGTCTTCTTGCCTAGCCGTTTAAAATCAATATAGCGCAACATCTGCGTCTTGGTCTTATACCCGAGCATAGGATAGAAGAGCACCTGCCTCTCAACGAGCTCTTCAGCTAGAAAAAGCAACGGAGCGGCGCCTAGGCCGCCGGCTATAAGCAGCGCAGACTTAATATCCTCGGAATATTTGAAACCTGTTCCCAGCGGGCCGATGATATCGAGCGTGTCATGTATCTTGACCCTTGAGAGCGCTTCGGTTCCCTTGCCTACAACCTGGAAAAGGATTTCGAATGCGCGCCCCGGCACTACACGATGGATACTGAAAGGCCTGCGTAGCATAAAACCGTCACCAGACGGGCATAGAACGTGCACGAACTGTCCCGGCCGAGCGTTCCGTGAAATCTCGGGCGAGACAATTATAAGGTTGAATACACCCGGCATTACCTCTTCTTTTCCGATGATGTCCGCTTTGATTTGAAGCATTCTCTAATTCCACTAACTCCAATAATGATCTTAGGAACTCTGCAAGAGAAAAATTTTGTATTAGTACTCAGCCTTCCCTACAGCCCAGCGCCACTACTCGATGGTCGACTCCACATTAGCGGTCTTTACTTGGCCACTGCGGGCCATATCTTTATGGTAATCTTGGATAGCCTTGACGTCCAACTCGCCGCTGATGAGCGCTTCGATGCCCTGCACCACCGCCGAAGCCGCCGCCAGAGTCGTTATGCAGGGAATCCCGTATACCGCCGCGTTGGTCCTGATCTCGTATCCGTCCTTGCGCGTGCCTTTGCCCCAAGGTGTGTTGATGACTAAATCGACTGTGCGGTTCTTGATAAGGTCGACGACATTGGGTCGTCCCTCTTGAACCTTCTTCGCCGCCTCGGCGCTGATGCCGTTTCGGCTCAACATAGTCGCCGTCCCCTTGGTCGCGTATATCTTAAAGCCCATGTCATGGAGCTTTTTAGCCAGGAATATAATCGAGCGCTTATCGCTGTTTCGCACGCTGATGAAGACACTGCCTTCCTTCGGCAGGTTCAAGCCGGCGCTAAGCTGCGCCTTAGCGAACGCTATCCCGAATGATTTATCGATGCCCATGACCTCGCCGGTCGACTTCATCTCCGGGCCGAGAACCGTGTCTACCTCCGGGAATCTGCCGAACGGTAGGACTGCCTCTTTGATCGATACGTGCTCAATCGGCGCTATCTCCAGATAACCCAGCTCGCGCAGAGTTTTGCCGGCCATGACTTTCGCGGCGACCTTGGCGAGCGGAACTCCGATTGATTTGCTGACAAAAGGTACTGTTCGCGAAGCACGCGGATTTACCTCGAGGACATAGACCGTCTCACCTTGGACCGCATACTGTATGTTAAGAAGGCCTCGCACCCGTAGTTCTTTCGCCAACAGCACGGTGTATTCCTTTATTTGGCCTATGATCTCCTCGCCCAAGGTATATGGCGGTATAACACAGGCGCTGTCGCCTGAATGTACCCCCGCCTCCTCGATGTGCTCCATGATTCCGCCGACCAGGACGTCGTCACCATCACAGAGGGCGTCGACGTCGACCTCGATGGCGCCTTCCAAAAACTTGTCGATTAGGATGGGGTGGTCTGGTGAGGCCTTGACCGCTTTTTCGACATATGCCTCGAGACTATCCTCGGAATAAACGATTTCCATCGCGCGCCCGCCCAGCACGTAAGACGGCCGCACCAGCACCGGGAAGCCGATTTGCCGCGCTACATCGAGCGC
The DNA here is from genome assembly GCA_030018005.1 of Actinomycetota bacterium. Lineage (GTDB taxonomy): Bacteria > Actinomycetota > Aquicultoria > Aquicultorales > Aquicultoraceae > Aquicultor. Next base: position 5,357 of record JASEGT010000021.1, on the reverse strand, counting down.
TTCTGAGTAAGAGGTAGCCGTCCCGTTTGGCGGCTGATTGATATTGTGCTTTCGTAAAAGAACGTCGAAGCGCTTGCGGTCCTCGGCCAGGTCGATGCTATCGGGCGAGGTGCCTATTATGGGAACACCCGCCGCACCGAGCGCCTTCGCCAGCTTTAGGGGAGTCTGCCCTCCGAACTGGACTATGACGCCTTGCGGTTTCTCTTTTTCCACTATATTCATGACATCTTCGTAGGTAAGCGGCTCGAAGTATAGCCGGTCCGAAGTGTCGTAGTCTGTAGAGACGGTCTCGGGGTTACAGTTGACCATGATGGTCTCGAAACCCTCTTCTTTTAGCGCGAAGGCGGCATGGACGCAACAATAGTCGAACTCGATTCCCTGCCCGATTCGGTTGGGACCGCTTCCCAAAATCATTATCTTAGGTCTATCCGATTCGCGAACCTCGCACTCGCTCTCATAAGTAGAGTAATAGTATGGCGTATAAGCCTCGAACTCGGCGCCGCAGGTGTCGACCGTCTTGAAGGTCGCGACGATTCCCGCTTTTTTGCGACGCTCGCGCACCTCGAGTTCGGCGGAGCCGGTAAGATATGCAAGCTGGCGGTCGGAGAAGCCGTAACGCTTCGCCTCATAAAGCAGCTCGTCAGGGATATCTTCGAGTTTGTAGCCGGCGATTTCGTCCTCGGCTTCGGCTATCTGACGAATCTGGTCGATAAACCACGGGTCGATTTTTGTGAGGTCGTGTATCTTATCGATGCTCATCCCCGTTTCCAGGGCGTATTTTATATAGAAGAGGCGATCTTGATTGGGCACGGCGAGCTTGGTGTTCAAATCATCCGGCGATATCTCGTCTTTGCCGTCGCCACCCAGACCGTAGCGGTCTATTTCGAGCGAACGGATAGCTTTCTGAAGCGACTCCTTGAAGGTGCGCCCGATGGCCATGGCTTCACCGACCGATTTCATCTTCGTCGTCAACGCCTGGTCGGTCTCGGGGAACTTCTCAAACGCCCAGCGCGGTATCTTAGTGACCACGTAATCGATGGTCGGCTCGAACGACGCCGGGGTTTCCTTGGTGATATCATTGGCTATCTCATCCAGTGTATATCCGACAGCGAGCTTAGCCGCTATCTTTGCGATGGGAAAGCCGGTCGCCTTGGAAGCCAGCGCCGAGCTGCGGCTAACCCGCGGGTTCATCTCGACAATTACGATACGCCCGGTTTCGGGCTCAATGGCGAATTGGATGTTGGAACCGCCGGTCTCCACGCCTATCTCGCGAATGATATCTATCGACGCATCGCGCAGTTTTTGGTACTCCACATCGGTGAGCGTCTGCGCCGGCGCTACTGTTATGCTGTCGCCGGTATGGACGCCCATCGGGTCGAGGTTTTCGATTGTACAAATTATGACTACGTTATCGTTGAGGTCACGCATGACCTCCAACTCGTATTCCTTCCAGCCGATGACCGATTCTTCGACGAGAAGCTCGGACACGGGGCTGAGCATTAGTCCGTTGGAGACGATATTTATATATTCTTCCTGGTTGAATGCTATGCCGCCGCCGGTGCCGCCGAGTGTGAAGCTTGGCCGGATGACCAGTGGGAAGCCGAGTTCTTCGGCCAGAGCGAGCGCGTCGTTGAGGTTGTACGCGAACCCGCTTCTGGGCACCTCGAAGCCGAGTTTTACCATCGCAGCCTTAAACGCGCTCCTGTCCTCCGCCATTCTGATAGCGGGTAATTTAGCGCCGATAAGCTCGACATTATACTTCTCAAGAACTCCGCTTTCGGCCAGAGCAACGGCGGTATTCAGGCCGGTCTGCCCGCCGAGCGTCGGCAAGAGCGCCTGCGGCCTCTCTTTGGCGATAATACGCTCGACTATCTCGGGCGTAATAGGTTCGATATAGGTCCGGTCGGCGAATTCAGGATCGGTCATGATGGTGGCCGGGTTGCTGTTGACCAAAACCACCTCATACCCGTCTTCTTCCAGCACTTTACACGCCTGGGTTCCCGAGTAATCAAACTCGCACGCTTGGCCGATGATGATCGGCCCCGAACCTATTATTAGGATTTTCTTGATGTCGTCTCTTCTTGGCATAACCTCTTCTTCCTGGTTGTTCCTGACTCAACTATCCGCAAAATCTAAGACCTTCAATAGGAGATGTTGCGGCTACTTCGCGCCCATCATCTCTATAAACTGTTCGAACAGATACTCAGCGTCATGTGGTCCCGGAGCCGCCTCTGGGTGATATTGTACAGAATAGGCTGGTACGTCCAGGCAGCGTAGACCCTCGACGGTGCCGTCGCTCAAGTTGATGTGGGTTATCTCGACAGGCCCGAAATCACTCGTCCCGGACCAACCTCCCTCAGGTATAGTCTGTCCAACCTGCCAGGCTTTCTCCTCGATGCTCAGCGACGCCGGATCGACCGCGAATCCGTGATTCTGGCTCGTTATCTCGACATGACCATTGAGCAGATTCTTGACCGGTTGGTTGCCGCCGCGGTGGCCGAACTTGAGTTTATACGTCTTGCCTCCCAGCGCGAGCGAAAGCAGCTGGTGGCCAAGGCAGATACCAAAGAGTGGTTTTTTGCCGATAAGCTCCCGAATCGTATCGACCGCATAGGTCACCGCCGCCGGGTCTCCAGGACCATTTGATAAGAATATCCCGTCGGGGTCCATCGCCAGCACCTCTTCGGCGGAGGTTGCCGCCGGTACCACCCGTATATCACAACCCGCCTCTGCGAGCTGTCTGACGATATTGGTCTTCATCCCATAATCGAAAGCGACTATCTTATACGCTCCGCCACCATCACCCCAGGAGTAAGGTTCATCGACCGTGACTTCCTTGACCAGGTCGGCTCCGACCATCGATGGTGCGTTTTTCGCTTTCTCAATTACATCCGCAACGCTCTTATCGCCGACCGAGATAACACCGCGCATCGCGCCGGCGCTCCTGATATGCTTCGTCAACGCCCTCGTGTCGACTCCTTCTATCCCCACGATGGCGTACTCCGTGAGAAAATCCTGGAGCGAGGTCTGGGCCCTCCAATTACTGTACATGCTGGACGCTTCGCGCACGACAAATCCCTCGACGAATGGCCTGCGCGACTCGTTATCCTCGTCATTGATACCGTAGTTACCGATAAGCGGGTAGGTCATGGTCACGATTTGCCCGGCGTATGAGGGGTCGGTCAATATCTCCTGATATCCTGTCATGCTGGTATTAAAGACGACCTCGCCGGTCTTCTCACCAACCGCCCCAAAAGCATAGCCATGGTATGCGGTGCCGTCTTCCAGCGCCAGAATCGCCTTTTTCTTCTTTAAGATGCCCATCGTACTCCTTTATCTTTCCGGTCGTATGCTTTGAGTTGCCGGCAAACATGTACCCTAAACCACAAATCTACTGTTACATATCACCGGTTTGCCCGCGCAAAACACATCCCCCACCACGCCCTTTAGTGACCAGCCCGCGTACGGGGTGTTGTTGCTCTTAGATTCAAACCTTAACGGCTCTACCTCATTCTGAGCGTTAGTGTCTAATATGATTACATCGGCGGCCGCCCCGACAGAGAGCGTTCCCCTGTCGATACCGAGGATGCGGGCCGGGTTTATGCTCATAAGCGCTATAGCTTCCGACAAGCCAATAACGCCCTTGTCTACAATCTCCGTTAATATAAGTGCAAGCGTCGTCTCTAGCCCGATGAGCCCGAATGGCGCATAGTCAAACTCCATCTCCTTCTCGTGGCGCGCGTGCGGCGCATGGTCGCTCGCGATAGCATCGATAACACCGTCTCTTAAGCCTTGGCGCACCGCCTCGAGGTGCTCTTTTGAGCGAAGCGGCGGATTGACCTTGAAATTGGTATCATAGTCCCGCACCTTTTCGTCGGTGAGAATCAGGTGGTGCGGCGTGACCTCGCAGGTCACCCGTATCCCCCGCTCCTTCGCCAACTTCACCAGCTCAAGGCTCCCGGCGGTGCTGAGATGCGCGATATGCAACCTGCCCCCCGTAAGCTCGGCGAGGATGATATCGCGCGCCACAACGACCTCTTCGGCGGCTGCGGGTATCCCCTTCAATCCCAGAACCGTCGACCAGTAACCCTCGTGCATCTGCCCGCCGTGGGCGAGAAAACTGTCCTCGGCATGCGATATTATCGTCTTATCCCACGTCTTCGCATATTCGAGTGCCCGCCTCATCAGCTGGCCGTTGACCACACATTTGCCGTCGTCCGAAAACGCGACCGCGCCGGCCCCCACGAGCTCCCCCATCTCGGAGAGCTTCTCGCCTTCGAGGCCGTGCGTGACAGCGGCGATGGGAAACGCGTTGCCGAAACCAACCTCTTCGACCCGCTGCAATATGTACTCGACGACCGACGCCGAATCGCAGACGGGGTCGGTGTTGGGCATGCAAGCCACGCTCGTAAAACCGCCCCGGACAGCCGCCCGCAGGCCGCTTTCGACCGTCTCCTCGTCGGCCCGGCCGGGCTCGCGCAGGTGCACGTGCATATCGACCAGGCCCGGCGCCACGACCTTGCCCGTAGCATCGATTCTCTCGACACCGTCCGGCGCGCTGCCGCTTAAGTCGCTTCCGATCGCCGCTATCTTGCCGCGTTCAATCAAAACGTCGGCTATCTCATCTACATTATTCGCGGGGTCTATGACCCTCCCGCCGACTATCAGGTAATTACTCAACTTCAGCACCGCCTAACAACATGTAGAGGACCGCCATGCGCACCGCTACCCCGTTCTTGACCTGCTCGGTGATGAGCGACTGCGACACATCCGCGACTTCGGGTGCAAGCTCGACGCCCCGGTTTATGGGCCCCGGATGCATCAGAACGAGGTCGGGCTTGGTCATCTGCAAGCGTTTCTTGTTTATACCGTAGAGCTTCGCGTACTCGCGTAGTGACGGGAAGAACGACTCGCCCTGCCTCTCCATTTGAATCCTCAAAACGTACAGGACATCTATCTCAGGCAGCACCGAGTCGATATCGTATGAATATCGAACCCCGAGCGACTCTATCTCCTTCGGGATGAGGGTCGGCGGGCCCACCACTATAACCTCGGAGCCCATCTTCTTAAGCGCCAGGATGTTGGAGCGCGCCACCCTGCTGTGGAGGATGTCGCCGACGATGGCGACTTTGAGGCCGCGCAACGTCCCGAACTCCTGCCTTATCGTAAAGAGGTCGAGGAGCGCCTGTGTCGGGTGCTCGTGCTGACCGTCGCCCGCGTTGATGACACTGCATCCCATGTACTTCGCCAACAAAGCCGCCGAACCCGACGCCGCATGCCTGATGATGACGATATCCGCCGCCATCGCTTCGAGCGTTAGTGCAGTATCTTTGATGCTTTCGCCTTTTACCACCGCG
>JASEGT010000020.1:9508-32749 GCA_030018005.1 Actinomycetota bacterium | reverse complement strand
GTTCGCTCTTCGACCCGTGCCGATGAGGTAAAAATAGAGCACAAACAGAAAGATTCTGAAAAAGAACAGGGACGGAAAGAAAACCAGTCGAGGGCAGACGGCACTGTTGAGAAAGACAATAGTAGCAAGAACGGACCGAAAGACGAACCAGAGCACATGATAGATATAACAATTTAGAGGTAGCAGTGGATTCGAGCTTCTTGCCAATCGTCATCATACTTCTCGTAGCGCTTATTGTGTTGCCTGTCGCAGCATGGATAGCTTTGCGTAAACTATCGTCTGTCGACAAAGCACAAAAACAACATGAAGAGATGCGCTCGCTTGAGAACTCGTTGAGTTTTATGATAAAAGAGCTGCAAGTATCGGTTACTCGTGCTATGTCCGATATGGACAACGCGGCCACCAGGCTCAATGAGATGATAGAATCCGCCGACGACCGCTTGAGGCAACTCCAGTATTACTATGAATACGGTGAAGAGTTGCAACCGCTTGTCCTACAGGAAACCGGTGATCAGACAGTGACCCCTCCCCCGAAGAGTCACTCCTTAAAACACAAAGAAGTCTACGAACTGAGCAGAAAGGGCTGGAGTTCAGCGCAGATTGCAAAACATTCGGGCATGAGCGCGGACGAAGTGCAGCTCATCGTCAACCTGATGGAGATAAGTACGCTCGGCTCGCACTTCCCGACCCAGCAGTCGGGAAATCCTATGGTTTGATAACGGCGTCGGGTTTGGCAATCACGCGGATGCACGAAAAATGCATGCCGTCTTTGTTGCGTCTCCAGTCACCGCCCCATTCAAAACCCCATTTTTTCGCAAGCTCGAGTAGGCCCGCAGGTTGGTGAGAATTCCCGCCGTAATTGAGCCTGCCTCCCGGCCCATCCCGACCATCGTCGACGTTGATGTCGATGTCGCATCCGTAGGCGTGGCCCGAGATTGGCCGGCGCGGATCCCACAAGATATGGCGAGCTACCCATATCCCTCCGATATCGGTCACCAGCTTTTCTTCGCACGCCTCGCATACGAAAGACTCCATTTGATGTGAGATACGGCTGTGGCACGGGAAGCGGCCGAACGGCGTCGAAATCGAGACGATATGCGCCCTCACCCACGCGGGGTCGATTATGACCGCGCCTCTCTTCTTCGGATTTTCCCGGTAGCTAAACGAACCGAAAACCTTTCTCAGCGCCTCTTGACTTAACGGCATGCTATTATTACCACCTTGTTGGTTGCAGAATGCTCAAGACTTAAAATCCTGCGCTCGTATCTCATATCGGCATGCTATTAAAACCGCAAGAGGTGGATTCGAAGGCTTTGGTTCTCGTAACGACGAAGCGTTACAGACTGCAGCAATTACTACTATCAGTCGTGATAAAAGCGAGCGTTCAAGAATGTTCTCTCTCTTTTATGTCAAATTATATTGTTTTTTGGTGAATATCTTGGTAATATATGTTACGTACTGGGGGCACGGGAGCGGTTCGAAAAAGTTTGTACCAATTGTTAACGAAGTCGGGGTACCTTGGCTTCTCCTCTATTTCCGCATTAGAACCACCGTTGCCACAAAAAACGGCGAACCCATTTCGCCGTTTTTTATTTTGAGCCGGTTCTTGGCAGGGCATACGAACTCAATACTCTCAATAGCCTCCATCGACGCACCAAGCTCCAAGAATATCCTGGGAAACCTGAAGATGCGCTCGCAATATGTCGATATAGCCTGGTATATGACCGCATTACAGTCTCAATCGATGGAGGTACATGAGAATGAGAATATTCCTTAGATACCGGCATATTTTGCTAATAGTGACAATCCTAGGCGTGTTGGCCTTATGGCTTTCATGGGCATTTGCGGCGCCTTCGATTTCGAACGTCAGCGCGACTCCTCAGCTGCTGCGTGCAACCGGCACCGCATCGTCGATTATTAGATATAATATCTCGGAGGTATCCCGCGTTAATGTCAGTATCTACGATGCCGGCAGCACGCTCGTCCGTACGCTGGTCGATGCCACCCAGACCGCCGGCGCTAAAGTGACCGCTTGGAACGGCAGAGTAAGTGCCGCCCCGAATGCGACGATTACGGCAGAGGGCTGGTACACTTATGAGATCAACGCGACCAGCACTTCAGGTAGCGATATGCAGCAAGGCACGATCTATATAGATACGAGTAAACCGGCAATAAGCAATCTGACAGCAACCGCCGAGATTCCGGATACCAGCACGGCTTGCAGCGTCTCATACGACTTATCAGAGGATAGCTCTGTGACAATCGGCATTTACAACAGTTCAAATGCGCTGGTAAAAATGATAGCCAGTCGAGCGGCGCAGAGCGCCGGAACCAATACCGTGTCCTGGGACGGAACAGACCGCTTTAACAACTACGTTGTGGACGGCGCTTACACTTACAGAATATCAGCAGTGGATGCCGCTCATTGGATATCGGCACCGGTCTCCGGCATCGTGACAGTCGACCGCGAGACTCCGGCAATCACGCTCCGTGACATATCCCCCGACCCGTTCAAGCCGACAGGACGTTCAACAATGACAATTCGATATAAGCTTACGGAGACATCGAGGCTGAAGATACAGATATTAGACGGGGCCGCTACGATCAAGACCGTATTCGACGCAACGCGGACCGCCGGCTCACACTCGGTGACCTGGAACGGCAAGGACGGCACGGTGCCAGGCGCGCTTGTTCCGGATAAGCAGTATGCGATACAGCTCAATGCGACGGATACCGCTGGTAACGTTGCCCCGACTACAACCGGGTCGGTTACAATCGATACAACGAAGCCGACGATTACGCTTGACAGTCTCGCGCCTGACCCGTTCCAACCAGGCGGAGGCGCTTTGCTGGGCGTTTCTTATACGCCATCGGAGAACGCCTATGTAACGGTTGCCATCTGCTCTAACAGCGGCTCTCTTGTAAGACCACTCATAAGCAACGTCTTCACACCGCCTAGCGGCGGCACAGCCTACTGGAACGGCAGGGGCCGTACTAATGTATACGTCTCTGCCGGTACATACAAATGCAAAATCACGGCAATAGATGAAGCCGGCAACAGGCAAGATTATACAAGCAGCTTTGTTGTTAATTAGCTGGGAAGACAAGGCCTTACTTTTGCCCATAAAGAAAGAGGAGATCGAAGAAGTCGTTCGTGCCGACCTTTTCGATCTCCTCTTCTGGTTGAGTTCGCTTAAGAACTCGCTGGTAGCGGGGACAGGATTTGAACCTGTGACCTTCGGGTTATGAGCCCGACGAGCTACCGGACTGCTCCACCCCGCGCCGTTATAGCCTTGCGGCACTAATAATGATAGCACATTGGTTTCGCGATTGCAAAAGCGATAGAGCCATACTATACTAGGTTGGTGTAATGGTTTTATAGATTACTGGTAATCGCATGCTTGATATGCTAGAATACGATTTAGTAAGTTCTTTAGGAGGAATCATTGTATCGCCATAAGGCTGTATATTTAACTCTCGCAGTCTTGATGCTGTTTATCCAAATAGGACCAGTATTTGCAGTACCGGATCCAAGTCAAGAACCCACACCACAAACTACCAACCCTACAACCGAGACATCGAATCAGATAAGCAGCGACACGACAGCCACCGCCGAGCTGGAGCGCGCGCTCGCCGAAGCGGAAATAGTCGTCAGACAGACGCAAGCAGAGAGAATAACTCAAGAGCTCGACCTCTTAGGTGACGAACTAGAGAGTCTAAATACAGACTTTTTCGCGGAAAGCGCTAAGCTAGCCGCTATTCAGACCAGCTTGAACGACGCTAATGAAAGGTTGCGCTGGTATGAAGCCGAGCTAGAGGCGCAACGCAAAATCCTCAATGAACGTATCGTGGAGATTTACCGTCACGGCAACGTGGAGCCGATTGACGCCCTCGTCAACAAAGCCAGCTTCAAAGATTTGTTAACACGCCTCAGTTTCCTGCTTAGAATCAGCGAACAAGACGCCGAGCTACTTCGCGGCGTAGAAGAGCAGCACGCCAAGGTCGAGGAGACCAAGAGGTCTCTAGATGATTTGTTCGCACAGCAAAAAGAGATCACCGTCCAGCTGGAACAGAGAAAAACAGCTATTGAAGTTAAGATCCAAGAAGAAGCAGAGCTCCTGGCTAGCATAGACGCGCAGACAAGGCAGATAATCGAGAGCAAAGAAGCCGAGCGCCGGCGTGAACAAGTAAACGTCGTAAACAAGCTTGTTTCGAAGCGGGCTACCGACAAAATATCACTTGAGCCGGGTACGGTCGCATACGAAGCGCTCCAATACCTTGGTATACCTTATGTGTGGGGCGGCGAGACACCGAGTATCGGACTCGACTGCTCGGGACTGGTCCTCGTCGTCTACCGGAAGTTCGGGGTCGATCTCCCCCACTACAGCCGCGCGCAGGCGAAACTCGGCATAGGGGTCGGATATGACGACCTCCACTCGGGCGACTTGGTCTTCTTCGGGAGACCCATCCATCACGTCGGTATATACCTCGGCGAAGGCTACTATATCCACGCACCTAAACGCAACGATTTCGTCAAAGTCAGCAAGATGAATGACCGCCGCGACCATGCCGGAGCGCGTCGCATCTTGAGCAGCATTCCCGCTGCCGTCGAAACACCTTAAGCCATCAGCGCAACTTAAACAAATCTCATAATTGTGGTATTATCTATTCCTAAGAAACGCTAGCAAGTCTAGCGTTCTCTTATTTTGCTCGAGTAAATGCTTCGATAGATAATAAAAGGGCTTAAGAGAAGGCCTTTTAGGGAATTCATATATCAGCAACTAGGAGGATGAATGAAGGAGTTGGCTTTTCTCGCCCTCGATGTCGCCAAAGCATACGGCGCGACATATGCGGATATTCGGATTATCGAGCGACAGAACGAAGCGATTATCATCAAAAACGGGCGCGTCGAAGAACTCGGGGCCTCCACCAACTACGGTTTCGGCATCCGGGTCATCGCTGATGGTGCCTGGGGATTCGCGGGCAGCTTTTTGGTTGAGCGCGGCGAGATAGAGCGAATCGCCCGCCTCGCAGTAGAGACCGCCAAGGCCAGCGCTCTCATCAAGCACAAGAACGTAACTCTTGCCCCCGCCCCCATTATAACGGACTCGTTTACGTCACCTGTTCAAAAAGACCCGTTTGACGTCGCGCTCCAAGACAAACTGGCAGTATTGAGCCGAGCCGAGGAGGTTATCCGGAAGACACCGGGGGTCTCTATCGCCAGCGCGTCTATGGAGATGGCGCGACATAAGAAGATCTTTGCGAGCCTCGAAGGAAGCTATATCGAACAAGAGATGACCGAGTGCGGCGCCGGGATTCACGCAATAGCGATTTCGGGAAACGATATCCAGGAGCGCTCCTATCCGAATTCGCACGGTGGGGATTCGGCAACTGCGGGCTACGAGTTTATCGAAAGCCTTATGCTGGGTGAGCACGCCGCACAAATCGCTGAAGAAGCGGTCCAACTGCTCACAGCGAAAGAATGTCCGAGCGGCGAGATGACTATTATACTCGATGGGAGCCAGCTCGCTCTCCAGGTCCATGAGTCCTGCGGGCACCCGGTGGAGCTCGACCGGGTTCTCGGGATGGAAGCGAGCTTTGCCGGCACGAGCTTTCTGACCCTGGATAAGCTCGACAAGCTAAGATACGGCTCCCCCATCGTAAATATCAACGCCGACGCGACGATACCCGGAGCACTCGGCACTTTTGCCTACGACGACGAAGGTATCCCGGCGCAGCGATTCGATATCGTAAAAGACGGGATGTTCAAAGGCTATCTGACGTCGCGCGAGACAGCGCCCATCCTCGAGCAGACCAGCAACGGCTGCATGCGTGCGGACGGCTGGGGCAGGCTGCCACTTATAAGAATGACCAATATAAACTTGCTCCCGGGCAACTCATCGCTCGCGGAGATGATAGACGGTGTAAAAGACGGGGTGTACCTATCGACAAACCGCAGCTGGAGCATTGACGACAAGCGCCTTAATTTTCAATTCGCCACCGAGATAGGTTGGGAGATAAAGAACGGCAAGCTTGGCGCGGTAATTAAAAATCCCAACTACACCGGGCTTACGCCCGAGTTCTGGAACTCGTGCGATGCGATTGCCGGTCAAGACGAATGGCGGGTCTGGGGTCTCGCTAATTGCGGCAAGGGAGAGCCCATGCAAGTAGCTCACGTCGCCCACGGGGCCGCTCCGGCGAGATTCCGCAACGTGAAAGTGGGTGTGGGTCGATGATAGACGTAAAGCGAATCGAAGAAGTAATGCGCATCGCTGTGGAACACTCGAGCGCGGACCAGCTCGAGGTCTTGGCAAGTGCCAAGGAGACCGCCCTCACCCGTTTCTCCAACAACCATATCCATCAAAACGTCTCCGAGACGAATATGGGGTTATCGATACGGGCGGCGGTGGGACAACGCCTCGGGTATGCGTCGACCAACCGTCTCGACGCCGATTCGGTCAAAGCGATGGTCGACAGGGCGACCGAGATGGCCGCTCATCGGCCGCCGGACGACCGGTTCACCTCCCTCCCCTCCCCCAAAGCTACGCGCAAGCGAGACCTAGTCGCATTGTCGACGGTAGATTGCTCGCCCGAGCGGCGGGCCAGACAGGTCGAACAGCTAATCCGCATCGCCGAAGCCGGCGAGCTTACGGCGGCGGGGGCCTTTTCGACCGGTTACAACATCATCGGCATCGCTAATACGCTAGGGGTGCTGGCGACAACGGTCGTGAGCGACGCATCGCTGAAGACGGTCATGATGGCCGAGACGAGTTCCGGCTACGGCAGCGCGATAGCCGTCGATGTCGACGATATCGATGTTGAGAAGATCGCCTCGGAAGCGGCTGAGAAGGCGCGTATAAGCATTGACCCTATAGATATCGAACCGGGGCCTTACACAGTCATACTCGAGCCTGACGCGGTAGCCGACATGGTCTCGTTCATGGCCTTTGCGGGCTTTGGCGCCCTTTCGCTCCAGGAAGGCCGAAGCTTCATGAAAGAGCGTCTCGGACAAGAGATAGTCAGTCCCTTAATTTCGATTTGGGACGACGCGTTCGACGACCACACCATAGGCCTGCCGTTCGATTTTGAAGGTGTCCCCAAGCAAAAGGTATCCTTCATTGAAAATGGCGTCGCCAAGGGCGTCTGCTATGATACGTATACGGCGGCAAAAGAAGGTGTAGAGTCGACCGGGCACGGCCTGCCGGCCCCGAATATCCACGGTCCGCTTCCACTCAACCTGATTGTTGGCGCCGGGAACTCATCCTTGAATGACATGGTTAACGGCTCAGAGCGCGCCATACTTGTGACCCGTTTTCACTACACTAATCTGGAGGACCCGATTAAGACGACGCTTACCGGCATGACTAGAGACGGGACCTTCCTCATAGAGAACGGCGAGATAAGAAGCGGCATAAAAAACCTCCGCTTTACGCAGAGCATCCTGGAAGCCCTCTCCAGGGTGGAGCAAGTATCTAATGAGCGGCAGATGAAAGATGCATTTCTGGGGACGATTTACGTGCCGGCGCTCAAAATACGGGAATTCAACTTTACAGGGGCTACACAATTCTAAATAACGCGCTTTAGGGTACCGGCTAAACCATGCGGACAAGAATAGGGTTAACCGCTTACCATCCGCAACTTCCGCTGTAAACCACTTTCGGCACCCTTGAGCTTCTTTAAGAGGACGACTTCAGTCCCTTTGCCCGGCTCGGAGTTGATGGAAAGGTCGTCCATGAGGTGGTGCATAAGCGGTATGCCCCGCCCGCCCAAATCCTCCAGACACGGGAACTCGCAGGTATCGGGGCAGGTATCGAAGCCACGACCATCATCGATAACCCTCACCACTATGGAGTCACTGCTACGGCTGACTTCAACCATGACATAGGCTGAGTTTGCGTGCCGAATCGCGTTGGTCACAGCTTCAACCGTCGCAAGAACGATATCGTCTATGGCTTCATCACCTATGGCCGCAGCCCGCGCAAGATTGAGAACAAACTCACGCGCACGTGATATATGCTCATAATTTGTAGCGATCGTCAGGCTGGCTAGATCCTCTTCTTTTCGTTTGGGAATCACCATCTCGACCATACCCCCTTAAACTTTTCCATTAGTATCGGCAGGAGCATGGATATGATTAGATATCAAGCTTCTGACGGCTATGGTTTTCGATAAGAGATACTGCTTGGGGGTAAAAAAGAACCCGGATGAGCAACTGGAGGGGCGCCATTGCACATCCGGGACCTATGTTATCTCAAGAATAGCAGAGTCATCACCCAAAAGCAAGGGATATTCTACAATTATGGATGAGTATAATCACATACTGCCTGTATAACTTAGTTATATATATAGCATACCGGGTATCCCTAATGCGCATATACGACGTTCGTAACGCGCTTCCCCAAAGAAGGCATATACGAACCGGTCTCCTACTACGTGGCTTCTTCACCCGAAAGATGTTCTCCGAATATGCGCAGCAGTAACCGGCTTGCACTTAGAATTCTTGCAACTTTTTATAGGCCGACGCCGAACTACCTTACCTGCGATTACTCTAGCTACACTAAGTCGCTAGACGCGATTTTCCAGTTTTTGGCATGGACAATAGCGGACTCTTGAAGGAGAATAAAACACTTAGGCAGAGACAAGAGGGAGTGATACACGAGAGTTTCTTTGAAATGAAAACCAAACGTTTATAGGCCTAGCGACGAAATATATCGTTCTTGATGATTTCGGACACGCAGCTACTTAATCCCTACTCTAAACACAACACAAGTTCTTGCATCGCGTTTCAGTATTGAACATTTCCTTTATTCCACAGCATCCTGATCTGAACCGCTATTAGACATCGAGCATACCACTCGATTGTTTGTTGGCGTGTTAGGTGTTTATGCGCGCGTCTTTCTCGGCCCTTAACCGTTGCTACTTGGAAGGAAGTGCTCTATTTGGGTGGTAAAAAGACGGTGTTGATCTTGCCGATACTAGTGGTCGTGCTGGTACTGTTGGGCGTTCCGATGGCCGCCGGCGCAGGCGCAGTAGACAAGCAAGAAGATATAAAGCGAATACAAGAAGAGATAGCAAACAACCAGGTCTCACTCGAAAAGGCTACCTTGTTTTACCAGCAATCGCTCTCCGAAGTTAAGGTCATCGATGACAAGATTCGAAAGAACGAGGCCGCAGTCAACAAGACGAAAGCCAGAATCGAGACCCTAAGAAAGAACCTCGACAAGCGTGTTGTCTATATGTATAAGGCAGGACCCTCCAGCTTCCTATCTGTTCTCGCATTCTCGGATGATTTTACAGACTTCATCTCCAGGGCTAGGTTGTTATCATACATTCTTTACTGCGACTACGATTTAATAAACAAGTCTAAAGAACTCCGGGCCAGTCTCGATAAGCAGGGCCGGGAACTCGCGGCTTCTAGAACGAAGTATGCGAGGCAGCTGGCGACGGCCGAATCGCTTAGGAAAGAGCTTTACCAGCAGTATTCGATTAAGAACAAAAAGTTGGCGCAATTAAACAATGAGTCCGGCGGCATAGGTAGCGTTCGTTTTGCAATGGCTCGCTCTGACGGCGCTTCTCGAACACATGTATCACGCGGTCAGTCGCGAGCCGGCTTCGTCTTCCCGGTAGCCGGCCCGAACTCCTATGTGGATAGCTGGGGCGCGGGGCGCTCGGGCGGCCGTCGGCACAAAGGCACCGATATCATGTCATCAAAGGGCACGCCGGTCGTCGCATGCGTCTCGGGTACTATCAATAGAGCGACACCTTATGACAGGGGGCTCGGCGGGATTACAATTTATCTCGATGGCGACGACGGCAATACCTACTATTATGCGCACCTCAACAGCATCAGCGCGGGGATCAGCTCGGAAGCGAGGGTTACGGCGGGCCAAGTTATCGGCTCGGTCGGCAGCTCTGGTAACGCCAGCGCGAGCGCACCCCACCTGCATTTCGAAATCCACAGAGGCGGGGGTTCGGCTGTAAACCCGTATGCAACGCTGCGCAGCGCCGAGTAATAGGAACCATGGCGGATGATTACTTTTAGCGGGCATCCCGGCGGCTAGAGGGCTTCTTCTATGGTACCGCCGCCGACCACAATATCCCCATCGTAGAAGACGACGGCTTGACCGGGTGTGATAGCCGATTGCGGCTCGTCGAACTCGACTCTGACCCGGGTGTCGTCGAGTGGAACAAGCATCGCGGGCACTTCGGGGGATTTATAGCGGATTTTTGCCTCAACCCGAGACGGCGCGGCCAATGCCGCAACTGAGATATAGTTGACATCGCTTGCCACAAGCGCCCTCCGGTTAAGATCTCCCTTCGTGCCGACGATTAAAGCGCCTTCCTCTTCGCCGATAGAGATGACATAGAGCGGCTCTGGCCAGGATATCCCCAATCCTCTTCGCTGGCCGATGGTATAATGTATTATCCCTTTATGGGCACCCAGAACAGTCCCATCCTTATGGTAAATAGGTCCCGGTTTCTCGGCCCCCGGCACATACTCGCCGACAAAACGCGCGTAGTCGTTGTCGGGCACAAAGCAGATTTCCTGGCTCTCTTCTTTCTGCGCTACGGAGAGTCCGAGCGACTCGGCTTTTTCGCGGGTCTCCTCTTTCGTCAGCGATCCCAAGGGAAAGAGCGTGTGTGCCAGCTGCTCCTGCGTTAGAGAATAAAGCACATAGGTCTGGTCTTTCCGTTTATCGCGCCCTTTCTTCAGAACGAACCTCCCGGTGCGCTCGTCGAACTCGATTCGCGCATAATGTCCGGTCGCGATGAAATCGGCGCCGACGGCGAGCGCTTTATTAAAAAGCGCTTTGAACTTTACGAATTGGTTACAGCGTATGCAAGGGTTGGGTGTTCTGCCCCGCTGGTATTCGGATACGAAGTCCTCGATGACAGCCTCTTTGAAGACCTCGCGAAAATCAAATGTATAATGGGGTATGCCGAGCTTGTGAGCAACATTTTTAGCGTCGTCCGTGTCCGCGAGCGAGCAGCAACCACCGAAGCGCTCGGCCGCTTTAGCGGTCTTCGCCGACGGCCAGATATTCATCGTGATGCCTATCACCTCATAGCCGGCCTCAACGAGCAAGGCGGCGGCGACAGAGCTGTCCACACCGCCGCTCATCGCGCAGACTACGCGCTTCTTTGCCTCGACCATGCCGGGGTAAACCCCTTAACCTTCTTCAGCAGGATGCTTGGAGCGATAATCGGTTATCGCCTCGCGCAGGCCGTCAGCCGCGAGCACCGAGCAATGCATCTTCTGTGGCGGCAAGCCATCGAGCGCATCCGCGATATCCTGCCTCGATATCTTCTCGGCGTCCTCGAGCGACATCCCTTGGGCAAGTTCGGTGACCATGCTGCTGGTCGCGATCGCCGCACCGCAGCCAAGCGTTTTGAACTTAATGTCATCTATTTTGTCATCTTTGACTTTGATGGTAATACGCATCATGTCCCCGCAAGTCGGATTGCCGACCTCGCCGACGCCATCCGGGTTCTCGACCTCGCCGACATTTCGAGGATTCCTGAAATGCTCCATTACTTTCTCGGTGTACATCTTCTATCCTTTCCCTCCGCAATACGTTCAATGCAACTACCTGGCTAGCCAACCGTTAAACAGCCCGATAAGCACCTTCTTAACACTTCTTACCCCAGGATGCGTCGAGCGGCGACATGGCGCGCAACCTTGTTATAATAGGCGGCAAGACCTCTAAGACGTAATCTATCTCCGCTTTGGTCGTCGTGCTGCCGAACGTCAGCCTGAGCGAGCTATGCGCCACCTCTGCCGGAACACCTATGGCCAGAAGGACGTGTGATGGGTCGAGAGTGCCGGAGGTACATGCCGAGCCGCTCGAGCTGCTGATATTCTCCATGTCCAGGCTCAACAGAATGGCCTCGCCTTCCGCCCCGTTCAAGCATACGCTCGCATTATTCGGCAGGCGCTTTGACGGATGACCGTTAACACGGACATCTTCGACCCGCTCGACGATACCGGCGATGAGGTAATCGCGTAATTCGATGAGGCGTTTGGCCTCCGCGTCCATCTCTTTCTCGGCCAGCTCAACCGCTTTGGCGAAACCGACGATGCCCGCGACATTGTGCGTCCCGCCGCGGCGGTTGTGCTCCTGGCTGCCGCCGTGCATAACCGGCACCATCTTCGTCCCCTTGCGAACATAGAGCGCGCCTACTCCCTTGGGGCCGTATAGCTTGTGCGCGGACATCGACAGCAAATCGACGCCTAGCACATCGACCTTGGTCGGGATGTGGCCGAAGGTCTGCACCGCGTCGGTGTGGAACAAGACCTTTTTGTCGCGGGTCACCTTTGATATCTCCTCTATCGGCTCTATTGTGCCGATTTCGTTATTCGCGTGCATGACCGAGACGAGCACTGTTTCTTCAGTGATCGCTTTTGCGACGTCGGCCGCATCGACCAGACCATACTCGTCGACCGGCAGGTATGTGACATCGAAACCGCGCTTTTCGAGATAGTGGCATGGTGCTAATATCGCATGATGCTCGATTGGGGTGGTTATGATATGATTACCCTTCTTCTCATTCGCGTAGACCGTCCCCTTGACGGCAAAATTGTCGGCCTCGGTCCCGCCGCTCGTAAAGACTATCTCCCTCGGGTCAGCTCCGAGAAATGCCGCGATGCGCTCGCGGGCTTCCTCGATGACGCCCCTGGTCCTTCGCCCTAATGTATAGAGCGAAGACGGGTTGCCGAACTCATCGGTCAAATACGGCATCATCGCGTCGAGAACCTCTCGTCTCATCGGCGTTGTAGCCGCGTAATCCATATAAATCGATTTCTCCAAGTCCGCTGCCTCCTCGTTGATAAAACCTAGACCTACAAATAACCGTTAATATCGATATTTTGGTTGCCGGATTCTGGAGCTTGCGTCGATTGCGTCAAGCTCGGGTGAATCGGGTAACCATAATTCTCGCCCGCTCCTCGATATGCCGGTAAACCCCGCTGCAAAGGACACTCCTTATGCTTCTTCTTGCGTCGCGCCCAGGTCGACACGGCACGATGCATCCCCGGGCTCGCCGGAGACCACCTGCAACTCCGGTATCTGCTGCCCCTTCGATAGCGCATCGATTTTTTGTTCAAGTTCGCGTATCTTGTCCCCCAAACATTTGATGGCTTGTGCTTCCGGATCGGGCAGATGCCCGTGCTCGAGAACTTCTTCGGCACTCAAGTGCTTGCCATGGCTCATAACGACGCGCCCCGGTATGCCGACTACGGTGGTGTTTGCCGGCACCGAGCGCACTACCACTGAACCGGCTCCGACTTTTACGTCATCGCCGATGGTGATGGCTCCAAGAACCTTAGCGCCCGCGCCGACAACCACACCGTTGCCAAGCGTCGGGTGACGCTTGCCCTTCTCTTTACCGGTACCGCCGAGCGTCGAGTCTTGATATATAAGGACATCATCCCCGATTTCGGTGGTCTCCCCGATAACAACGCCCATGCCGTGGTCGATAAAGAAGCGCCGGCCGATTTGCGCCCCCGGATGGATTTCGATACCGGTTAGAAATCTGCTCAACTGCGATATGATGCGCGGTATAAGCGGTACGCGCTTTTCGTAGAGCAAGTGCGCGAATCGATGCATTAAGATAGCATGAAATCCCGGGTAACAGAAGATGACCTCAAGTACACTCTTTGCGGCCGGGTCTTTTTCAAATATCGTTTTTATCTCTTCCCTTAGAGCCTTAAACACTTTAAGCACCCCTTATGCGTTGGCGAATTATTCGAAATCGGCGAAGACCGGATTGCTCAAATACCGCTCACCGGTATCGGGCAGAAGGACTACGATCAGCTTGCCCCTGTTCTCTCGCCGCTGGGCTACCTGTACTGCGGCGCAGGTCGCGGCACCGCTTGAGATGCCCGCCAGTATACCCTCCTCGCGGGCCAGTCTGCGAGTATATTCAAACGCTTGATCATTCGTTACCTGAACAATCTCGTCTATTATCTCTTGATTGAGAACCGGCGGCACAAAGCCGGCCCCGATTCCTTGAATCTTATGCGGGCCCGGTTGTCCACCCGAGAGCACCGGTGAATCGGTCGGCTCGACCGCGATAGCCTTAAAGTCGGGTTTGCGCTCCTTTATTACTTCGGAGATGCCGGTAATAGTCCCGCCGGTCCCGACGCCGGCAACCAGAATATCGATTGCGCCATCGGTATCGCGCCATATCTCCTCAGCCGTCGTCCGGCGATGGATATCGGGGTTGGCCAGGTTCTCGAATTGCTGCGGCATATAGAATTCAGGATTTTCGCGGCCTATATCTTCCGCTTTCGCAATCGCCCCCTTCATACCTTCCGCTCCGGAGGTTAGGATAAGCTCCGCTCCGTACGCTTTGAGAAGGTTACGACGCTCGACACTCATCGTATCCGGCATGGTAAGAATGACTTTATACCCGCGAGCTGCCGCGACGAAAGCAAGTGCTATTCCGGTGTTTCCGCTGGTCGGCTCGATTATGGTCGAACCTTTCGCCCGTGTGCTGCCGCTGGCGTGGGTCACGATGGTCTGCCCGGGCCGCAACTTTCCTTCGCGCTCCGCGAAGTCGATCATGTTGACACCGATGCGATCTTTTACGCTTCCGGCCGGGTTGAATGACTCTATCTTCGCGGCGACTACCGCGTCCGCTCCGTCGGTGACCCGGTTGAGCCTGACCAGCGGTGTTCGGCCGACTGTCTCCGATAGATCATTGTATATTTGCGCCATGTCTCTCCCCCTAATGTTTTAGATATAGTACATAGGCTTAAGTGCCTGGTCATAGTGAATCTGGCTCATGGCCAGCTGCCTCAGCGTCGTCCCTTTGAGGACATGCTCGACCGCGCGGCCGACTTGGCACCAGAGATCTTGTATCGCGCACTGCGCGTTTCTCGCGCAGTCGGTCGAATAGCTTCCGGCGCAGCTGATTTCAGACGGAGACCCCTCTAAGGCCTCTATCACTTCAAAAACCGTGATGCTCTCCGGATCACGCGCCAGCGAAACCCCGCCTTGGGCGCCTCGCTGGCTTCTTACCAGGCCGGCTTTGCGTAATACCGTCACCTGTTGCTCTAAAAACCGCTCGGGAATGCCTTGGCGCGCCGCGATTTCTCGCACACCAATGGGTCCTTGACCAAAATAATTCGTCATATCTACCAACGCCCTAAGCGCATACTCGCTCTTGGCTGAAAACTTCATCTTACTCCCGGTTTAACTTTCTTTATAATTCCGATAATTTTGGTGCGCCTTGCTATAGAGCGACCGTACCACCGTGTGTGAACGATGTCAAGCTTTTCCAAGATAGAGGGGCCTATTGTCCATGGATAACGCTGCGAATTCGGGGTTTCAGGAGATTCGACATGCGACACGAGCCTACACCGCTTACCTGTTGGGGGAGTCCTCTTCGAGACCGGTATTCATGTTGCCGCTCTTAAACGCCTTAAGGTCGAGAGAGACGAACCTGAAGCCGATATGGGTGAGGCGCTTGTGTATCTCGGTCGCAGAGGAGAGCACGACGGGCATTTTTCTCTTGCCAAGCTCTATCCGTGCCAGCTCTCCATGGTGGCGAACGCGCAGCTCACCAAGGCCTAGCGAGGCGAGAAACTTCTCCGCCTCTCCGATCTGGCGGAGCTTGTCTTCGGTAATAGGCTGTCCATATGGGATGCGCGTAGCGAGGCATGGTGAGCTTGGAGCATCCCAATTGACAAGGCCCAACTCGGCCGCGAGTGACCGTATATCGGCCTTCGTAAAGCCGGCTTCTCTCAGCGGGCTTCGCACGCCCAGCTCCGCGCCGGCTTTGTGTCCCGGGCGCCAGTCGCTCTCATCGTCCGCATTGGCGCCATCGACAACCGAGGCTAGATTGCGCTCGACTTGAATCTCTAAGAACTTGGCAAACCGCGCTTTCTTGCAGTGATAGCAGCGCTCAGGAGGGTTTGCTACAAAATCCGGGTGTTCCAGCTCACCTGCCTCGACGAAAAGGTGGTCGACTCCAATGACGGCGGCGAGCTCCGCCGCCCGCTGCTGCTCGCCGGGTGGGAGCGTTGCCGAAACCCCGGTCACCGCCAGGACATCTTCGCCTAAAAGCCCGTGCGCCACCCTGAGAAGGAGTGTGCTGTCGACACCCCCGGAGAACGCAACGAGGACGCTTTCCATCTCGCGAAGCAAATCCTTGAGATGCTCGTGCTTTTGGGGCAGTGTCTTCATCTTGCTATCTTTCGTCTTCGCCGATTCGGTTTATAAGCGCCGCCATATACCCTGCGCCGAAGCCGTTGTCGATATTGACGACCGCCACACCGGTAGCGCATGAGTTGAGCATCGTAAGAAGCGGCGCGAGGCCGCCGAAATGCGCGCCGTAACCGATGCTGGTGGGAACCGCGATTACCGGACAGGATACGAGGCCGCCGACGACGCTCGGCAGTGCGCCATCCATGCCGGCAACGACCACAATGACCTTGGCGGAAACAAGCATCTCATGGAAGGCGAGCAGACGATGCAGGCCCGCCACACCCACATCGAAGACCCGCTCGACGCGCGCGCCGAGCATCTCCGCGGTAATCACGGCTTCTTCGGCAACGGGAACGTCCGCCGTACCGGCGCTCAGAACCGCCACGAAGCCGACGGGTGCTTCTTGGGGGCGACGGTCGACCGTGATGACCCGGGCCGCTTCATAGTAGACGGCATCAGAACAGATGCTGTTGACGGCATCGTATGCGTCACGCTCGGCTCGTGTCGCCAAAAGAGCGCTTCCCCGTTCAAGGATGCCGGCGGCGATAACCCTTACCTGTTCCGCAGTCTTTCCTTCGCAGTATATGACCTCAGGGAATCCCTTTCGCAGCGCACGGTGGTTGTCGATTTTAGCGAACCCCAGCTCCGTGAAGGGTAAATCCCTTAGCTTGGCGTAGGCCTCATCGACATCGATCTGGCCGCTCTTTATATCGTTCAACAACCGCTTTATATTATTGTCGTGCATCAACATACCTCACAATGCGCAACTAGGTAGAAACAGAAACGGCCCCCTGGGAACAACAGACGCGTAAAAGACAAACGGGCATGAGCGCGCTCAATATTTCGAGGGTTTAGTCCTAATAATAATCCTCGAGATATAATTTTACGGTGAACTAGCTCAAAATACCAGGTATTTTACTTGGCGGACTTCCTTCTGAGAATGTTCAGCGCGATGTCGTCGGTGAGACGGCCGCGCGCAAAGAGCGTGACCTCTTCTATCACACGTCCGACCAGCTCTTCGGCGGAGAGTTCCGCGTGAACCTCGATAGCCCGCATCAGACGCTCTACACCGTAGAACTCCGAGCCTTGCCGGGCCTCAATTACCCCGTCGGTGTAGAAGACGAGGAGGTCGTCCTCGCCCAACCTTTCGACCGTCTCCGTATAGGCCAAATCCGGTAAAACGCCAAACGCCGCGTTGAAGTTCTCTATCTGACGAGCCCTGCGAAGCGTTCCTGAATAATGTATGGGATGAGGATGTCCGGCGTTGGAAATCAACAAGCGACCGCTGTGCCAATCGTAGACCGCGTAGACAAGGGTGATAAAAGTGCCTGTCTCGATGTCTCGCGATATCACCCGGTTAGCCATCTCGACAGCACCTGAGGCATGTTTTGTCTGGTAGGCGAACGAGCGCATTGTATATTTAGCCAACGCGGTCGTAGATGCCGCTTCAATGCCCTGACCGCTGACATCGCCGATGACCAGGCCGATTAGACTGTCCGAGATATCAATGAAATCGTAGAAATCGCCGCCGATTTTAGCAGCCTCGCTCGCCGACGCATAGAAGACCGCTAACTCGGTGTTGGGTATCTGAGGCAAGCTCCCCGGCAAGAAACTACGCTGTAAGACATCGGCTACGTATCTCTCGCGCTCGTAGGCATCCCGTATCTTCTCGTAGAGACGCGCGTTCGATATGGCCAGCGCCGCCTCTCTCGCTATCGCTTCAGCCAACCTGATTTGCGTTGATGTAAAGGCAGGGGTAGAGCCCGGGTTATCGAGAAAAAGGCCGCCGATTATCTCATCGCGCTGTACAATAGGTACGCCGAGAAGCGACATCATATCCAAGTCCACGGCGACTTCCCCGAGTGGAGTCTCGGATTGCAGATCATCGATGACGACGGTCCTCATCTCGACATACATCGAGGCTAGCATATTGCCCATCTCCGCTAGTGAGACCCGTGTTCCGACTGCGAAGTTAGGCTGGCCAATGCTCGCGACAAATTCTACGCGCTCGCTTTCGGGATCGTAAAACTGAATGCTGCCGCGTTTCAATCCGGTCAACTCGGTAGCCACTATGCCGAGCCGCTGGAGCACATCATTGAGATTGAGCGCGGAGGTGAGCGTTTCGCTGGCTTCGAGAAGCAGGCCCGCCTCCTTGACCGATTGGCGACTTTTTTCAAATAGACGAGCGTTTTCGATAGCGATAGCCGCCTGCAATGCGATAGACCCGGCAAACGCTATCTGGTCTTCATCGAATTGATGCTCCTCGTCGGTATGACTTAATATAATAACGCCACTCACCTTGTCTTTTACGATCAGTGGCAAGACCAGAACCGAGCGCATCCCGAACATCTGCACATAATTATAGGGAACTCGCGGGTCGATGTTGGCCTCCTTGATCAAAACATACTCTCTTGTCTTTATCGCCTCGGCGGCAAAGCGAAGCTTGCCGGCGTCCTCTACTATGTCATGGATTTGCTCGCCGACCGGACCATAGCCCATCTTCCCGTAGAACTTGCCCTCATCGGGTTGGTACAAGAATATGCCTCCGGCCTCGATGCCGATTGCTTTGCTGGTCTCATTGATGACTAGATGAAGGACTTCGGATAGCTCAAGGGTAGAGCTGATTATTCGGCTTACCTCGTTTGCGGCCTCGCTGCGCCTGGCGCGCTCCTCGGTCTCCGCGAAAAGCCGCGAGTTCTCAAGCGCTATTGCGGCTTGACGCCCGACCGATTCGACTACCGTCAAGTCGTTGCCGCTGAATTTGCGCGCCTCACTGAGATTACCGACCATGAGCGAGCCTATCAGCCGTTCGTCTACGAGCAGCGGGACGACAATCAAGGACTTTACCCCGCAATCTGCAAACTCCACGGACGAGGCCGCGTTTGGCAGGCATTCGTTGACCAGAGACGGCCGTTTCGTTTTGATGACGTCCCCGGTCACGCCGACCCCTGAGTGTATAACCGCCCGGGACAAGGCGCCCGGGAAACGATATGTATGACTATATGTAAGGGTATCCGATTTTTCATCGTAAAATCCGACGGCGCCGGCATCGGCATTGGACAACTGCACGGCGCGCCTTACTATGAGCGGGAGAAACCTATCGAGCTTGAGCCCGGACGTTATCTCCAGCGCCGTTCTGGCAAGTATCTGAAGGTTGCGATTTTGGTCTCGCAGGCGCGCCTCGGAGTCCTTTGCCTGCTCGAAAAGGCGCGAGTTCTCGACCGCCGCCGCGGCTTGACGCCCTATGCCTACCAGCAAGCCCAATCCTTCCCGATGCAATCTCGACTCCGGCTCAACGGCAAAGACGCCGAGCACTCCCAAAACCGTCTCCTTCGATTCTAAGGCAACCAGCGCTGCCGCTTTCACGCCGGCTTCTACGAACTCCTTCACCGCCAACTCATGGTTTGGATAATCCTCTATGATGACCGGCTCTCTGGTTTCGATGACGCGCCCGGAAAGCCCGTCACCCCTCCGCAATATGGCTTTCTCCAGATTTCGCGGCATATTATAGACGTAAGGAAAGCTTAACGTTTCGTCGCGCTCATCGTAGAAGCCTATCGCGCCCGCGTTTCCACCCATGCTTTTGACCGCATGTTCTACTACGCGCGTAATTATTTCCCGGAAGTCTAGACGTGAGGTGATTTCAAGAGCGACCTCGTTGAGCATTTCGAGGTTGTCTCTTCCTTCGCGCAGCTCTTCCTCTGTTTTCAGGCGTTCGGTAATGTCACGAGCGATACTCAATATCAAGGCGCGGCGGTTTACTTTGATGACTTTCGCGTTGATTTCGACGGGAATCAACGTCCCGTCCTTTTTCTTGAAGTGGGTTTCGCGGAAATTGCGGATATAGCCTGTTTTATTGAGCTTATCGAGAATCTTCTTTACTTTTACCCGCTCAGACTGCGGCCGCAGTTCAAACGCGTCCATTTGCAGGAGTTCGTCTCTCGAATAACCGGTAAGCTCGCTCGCGTAGCTGTTCGAGTCGACGATGGAACCGTCGAGCCCGAAGACGATTATGGCATCGAAAGCTTCGGCGAAGAGTTTCTTGTACCGCTTAAGCTCCCTCTCAAGTTCTTTCAAAGTCTCGGTATCCTTGCTCATCATCCCCAACTTCTCATAGTACGGTATGGACGCCGATTTTCTCATTGTCTAAATTCTGTCGCTACTTAGTAGTTTCCATAAGAATGACCAGATTAAAACTTGCCCGATAACGGCTTGCATAATCTTTGCAGGACGTCCTTGCTGATTTATCTCTGGTTGTTGTGGGTAGATTTTTGTTGGGGTGTTGATATAGATGGACCACGCGTTGATCGCAGTAATCGCATATCTAACCGGGGCTGTTACTATTTTCGCATATGTAAATCGTAACCGCTACCTCGACTTGCTGATGGCGTCGGTAGGGCTTATCGCCTACGGCACATCATCAGCCCTAATAGCGCTTAGGATATTACCGTTTTGGTCTTACTCGCTGGCCAGGATAGCGGCTGCATTTATCGCGATAAGCGTCGCCCTGTTGGCTATACGGATTTCTCGCGCGTTCTATGTCTTTTTCAAGAAGTATTTGGGGTTGAAGTAGGTAGGTCAAAGGGAGCCTTTGCCTGGGGATTGCGTTAAAGTGCTTTGTGTTGGGCTATCGCCAAGATCGACTTGACCGGTCAAAGCGAAAGCCGGCTAACCGCCGGCTGTTGAAAGTATGGTGCCCGAGGCCGGAGTCGAACCGGCACAACCTAAAGGTCGGCGGATTTTAAGTCCGCTGCGTCTGCCTATTCCGCCACTCGGGCATCTCTTCGATTATATAAATCTTGCCGACTAAATCCTAGTTAAATATGGATTGATTTTCGATATATCGCAAAATGTATTGACCGGGTTGTTCTCGGGCCGCCTAATCTCCTATGAAATAAGCCCGTCGCCAAGCGCGCGCACCAGCCCATCCAGGATATCGTGCTCACTAATGACCATCTCCTCAAAACCGAGCCTCTCAAGCGTTTCGTCCAGAATAAGGGCTCCGGCGATTATGACGTCGGCGCGTTTGGGGCGCATACCGGTGAGCGCCTTGCGGGCGTCAAGGTCGAGCGACGCGAGTTTTGCGACTAAATCGTGCAGCTCACCACGTGTGATTCTCGAGCCGTGGATTTTAGCCGGATCGTAAGGCTCAACGCTATATAGAACAGCGGCGAGTTGGGTGGCGGTTCCGGCTACGGCCACCAGAGCGGTCGGCTCTGCCGCCACAATGCGCTCGAAAACCTCCTCTGTCCGTTCCCCTATCATAGCGCGCGCCGCCGCGAGCTCGGTTGCGGCCGGCGGGTCGGAATTGAAAAAGAGCTCTGACAGTCTAACCGCTCCGATATCTATGCTGACTGCCTCTAAAACGCTGCCATCGACCCCCCAAATATACTCGGTACTCCCGCCGCCCACATCGACGACGAGGGTCAGGCTCCCGGGCGGAACCAGCGTCGCCGACGCGGCGCCCCCGAAGGTAAACCTGCCTTCTTCGGCTCCCGAGATGACCTCGATTCGCAGCCCGAGCCGGCGCTCGACCATGGCGATAAAATCAGCTGCGTTGCCGGCGTCGCGCATCGCGCTCGTCGACACCACGCGCACTTTACGCGCGCCATGCTCGACTATCAAATCCCGGTAGCCCTCGAGAATGGCGACAGTACGCGCCATCGCCTGCGGGTTTATCTCCCGGCTGCGCTCGACCCCTTCGCCGAGTCGCGCTATCTCGACTTCACGCACGACATCCAACCACTTGCCATCTGTGCTCTGCTCAGCGACGAGAAGCCGCACCGTATTTGTGCCGATATCGATGACAGCCGCTTTCATTTGCCATCACAGCGTGTATCGCACGCCAAAGCTCCAAGATTCTCCGCTACCAGCTTGCCGATGGGGTTGGACCCGGACACCAAGTAGTGCGCGTAGTGCGCGTGAAGGCATTTGATGGCCTCGAGATCTCGTACGCCGCCGATGCCCTTAGAATAAACTGGATGGACCGTATCGCGCCCACCGCGCTTGCGAGCCTCTCCATACTCCTGTTGGGCTTGGATGAGAAATTTCTTTAGCACCGTATCGCGGGAGAGCATATCGATAAGCCGGGTCGCCCAGCCGCTATCTTCAAGTCGAGCTACGGCCTTGACTTTCGCCGGACAAGTAAGCCAATAAAGGGTCGGAAAGGGCGTCCCGTCGCTCAAGAACGGTTCGGTTTCGACTACTTGGGGACAGCCGCAGTCACAGCGCGAAGTCACACGCCGAAGTTGGCGGGGCTTGCGCTTGATTTGCCTCTCAATGATTATTCTATCGTCCTCGGTTATCTTCTCTTTCATGTTTACATCCTCTATTAAACAATAAAAAGCGCCCAGGAGGACACTTCTTAGATGTTGAAGCGGGTTTTATCATCGAACAACCTGCTTGTTCAATATTGAGTTTGCCTAGACAGCACCCGTAAGCCAATCGGTTAAACGCTTCCAAATAGAAGAGAAGCCTTTATTTTCCCCATTCTTTGTAGCGTCATCCGGATTCGCCTTGAGCGATTGCTCCGCCTTTTCGGGCACTACTACGATAATCTCCTCATCTGCTCTTGATAACCCGAGTCTCCTGGCACGCTGCTCGACATAATCGTCTGAGTCCAACTCTTTGAGTTCTTCCTTGAGCCGGTTGTTTTCAGTCTTGATCTGTGCCAGCTGGGCTTCAAGGCGCTCCAGCTCACGCCCGTGCTCCATGCGGTATGTTATCGGATAGACCGCCCACACTATGAAGGCAATCGATATTCCGAGTAAAATGATGCGCCCGACATTGGGCCGAGTCCGCCGTTTCGGGCGTATCACCCTAACACTGCTTGGCTTGCGCTGGCCCTTGGTTTGCATAACTTTAACGCCTTGCGCTGCCTTAAGCTGCGCAGGCTTACGGGACTTCATCGCCGTCTGTTGTTTGTTCTTGCCTCTTTGCTGTGTGTGCACCGCTATCTCACTTGCTATGTCTATTGCTACGAATATTGGTAGGGCATCTTGAGCACCCGCCCGGCCCACCCGGATGACCT
>JASEGT010000020.1:0-9498 GCA_030018005.1 Actinomycetota bacterium | reverse complement strand
TTACGCTTCTGCTCTGTGCTCACCGCTATCTCTCTTGCTCTTTCGAATGCTGCGAATATTGATGGAGCTCCCGGGCACCGCATGACTAGCTCTCTTAACTATGATATTACAATCGCTTGTGGTAAAAAGAAAGTCCTTCTTAACCGCAGAACGTTGAGTTCAAGGCGCCGAACCAGTAGACTCAAACGCGATGCACCTTTATCAGGTTGGTCGTTCCCGGAACATTAACCAGCACGCCGGCGGTGATTACCACAAGGTCGCCGCTGTCTATTAAACCGACCCTGAGCGGGATGTCGACGGCGATGTCGAACATGTTGTCGAGATGAATGCTCGGGCTTGCAACCAGCGGGATGACGCCCCATGACAGTCGGAGCTGGCGAACGACTTCCGGGCTCGGGCTCACCGCCACAATCGGCTGGTGTGGGCGGTGTTTCGCCACCTGCCTGGCGGTCTCACCCGACTGCGTAGAGGTGATAATAGCTTTGGCCTCGAGCGACGATGCGATTTCGCACGTAGCCCGGCTAATCGCCGCGGTCATACCGATAGGTTGGCCTTTGGTTCCGCCGCCGCGATCGACACAATAGGTAAGAACCTTCTCAGCTTCGATGATGCTCCGCTCCATCATCTCGACGCTCTCAATCGGGAATCTGCCCATCGCGGTCTCCCCGGAGAGCATCAGGGCGTCGCTCCCATCCAAAACCGCGTTGGCGACATCGCTTACTTCGGCGCGCGTGGGGCGCGGGTTGCGTATCATCGAATCGAGCATCTGCGTCGCGGTGATGACCGGCTTGGCCGCCTTTATGCACTTGTCGATAATCATCTTCTGCACAAACGGGACCTTCTCGGTCGGCATCTCGATACCGAGATCACCCCGCGCTATCATTATGCCGTGCGAAGCCTCTAAAATATCGTCGAAGGCCTCGACCGCCTCGGTCTTTTCAATCTTTGCGATTACCTTAGCGCTGGAAGATGCCTCCACTATCAGGCTCAGCAGCAACTTGACATCCTCCGCGTTCCTGACGAATGACAGGCCGACCCAGTCTACCCCGTGCTCAAGCCCGAACTTTAAATCAGCGCGGTCCTTCTCGGAGAGCGGCGAGAGGCTGACTTTGACGCCCGGGAGGTGAACCCCCCGGCGCGAATTTAGCGGACCGCCTTCGATGATTCGAGTGCGCACATCTTCGCCCTCCACGCCAAGCACTTCCAGCGTTATTAAGCCTTCGTCTATCAAGATGGTGTCGCCCGGCCGCACGTCCCTGGGTAGGTCGTGGTAGTTGATGGACACGGCGTCTTTGGTTCCCAGAATATCACGCGTGGTGACGACAAACTCATCGCCGTCGATAAGCTCTACTTCATCACCGTCGACCTCGCCGACCCTGAGTTTTGGACCCGCGAGGTCCATAAGAACCGGGATAGGCCGACCGGTCGCCTCTTCCATGGACCGTGCAATTTTAATGGTGAGGGCATGGTCGTCATGCGTTCCGTGCGCCATGTTGATGCGCACGACATCCATGCCGGCATCGAGCAGCCTTCTCATGACCGCTTCATCCCGGCTCGCCGGTCCTATCGTGCATACTATCTTTGCGTGTCTCACATCGCCTCCAAAAAACTCGTGCCAATACTGTTAATGCCGTGTGTCAACCGCTAAACCTTATGGTTAGCGGCTTATGTTGTAGAACGCTTCCATCCCTCGATAAACCGCAGCCGTGCCCAGCTCCTCTTCGATACGGAGCAATTCGTTGTATTTGGCGACGCGGTCGCTTCTCGAGGGCGCGCCGGTCTTAATTTGGCCCGCGTTTAGCGCAACGGCCAAGTGGGCGATGGTCGTGTCTTCGGTCTCGCCCGAACGATGTGAGATGACCGCGCTATAACCGGCTGTTTGTGCCATCTCGATTGTGTCAAGCGTCTCGGTAAGGCTGCCGATTTGGTTTAGTTTGACCAGAATCGAGTTGGCGGTCGCCGTTTCTATTCCCGTCTTAAGCCTCTTTACGTTGGTTACAAAAAGGTCGTCGCCGACGATTTGCACTTTTTCTCCGATGAGTTCAGTCAGCTCTTTCCAGCCATCCCAGTCGTCTTGCGACATACCGTCTTCGATTGAGATGATCGGGTATTTCTCACTCAGTTGGGCGTAGTAGGCTACCATTTCCGAGGACGAAAGGGTACGGCCTTCACCCTCCAGCACGTAATTCCCGTCCTTATAGAATTCGCTGGCGGCCGGGTCGAGCGCGATAAATATTTCCTTGCCCGGTATATAGCCGGCCTCTTCAATCGCAATGATGATCATTCTTATCGCGTCCTCGTTCGATGAGAGATCGGGCGCGAAGCCGCCCTCGTCGCCGACGGCTGTATTGAGCTTCTTGGCTTTCAGAACTTTACGCAAGCTATGAAATACCTCGGCGCCCATGCGCAAGCCTTCCTTAAAAGAGGCAGCACCGACCGGCATGACCATGAACTCCTGAAAATCGACGTTGTTATCGGCGTGCGCGCCGCCGTTTAATATGTTCATCATCGGAACCGGCAGAACATGGGCGTTGACCCCGCCGATATAGCGATAGAGCGGCAGTCCGAGATAGTTCGCCGCCGCGTTCGCCGCCGCTAGGGATACGCCGAGAATGGCGTTGGCGCCGAGGCGGCTCTTGTTGTCCGTACCATCAAGCCGGAGCATGGTCATATCGATGAACCTCTGGTCCAGGCTGTCAAAACCTATAATCTCGGGCGCTATGATCTCGTTGATATTGTCGACCGCTGTTTGAACCCCTTTCCCGAGATAACGTCCGGGGTCGGCATCGCGCAACTCCAGCGCCTCATATACCCCGGTGGATGCCCCGGAGGGAACCGCCGCCCGTCCAAGATACCCGCTTTCGAGGATGACCTCGACCTCTACGGTCGGATTGCCCCGCGAATCCAAAATCTCCCTACCGACAACCTGATCAATCGTGCTCATTTCGCCTCCTGTTTTTAATAAGAAATAGTAAGAGATTCATATCTCGAAGTTCATATCTCACACGATAAGACGCGTAACTTCCTTTACTAAAACGCCGTCGCCTGAACTATCGACTATGAGCTGCCAAAGGTCTGCGGTTTCTCTTGCTCTTTCGCCTCATCCCACAGCTTATCCTTCTCTTCCAGGGTCATGTCGGCAAGATTTTGCCCTAGCGAGGTCGCTTTGTCCTCGATGTGGCGGAATCTGCTCTCGAACTTCTCGCAGGTTTTCCTAAGCGCCAGTTCCGGTTCGACCTCAAGATGGCGCGCTATGTTAACTACGGCGAAGAGCAAATCACCGACCTCCTGCTCAATACTGCCGTCGCCCGCTCTAGCCCTTGCAAGCTCTCCGGCTTCCTCGACGACCTTCTCGAGCGCTCCATCGATGTTTTCCCAGTCAAAACCTACCTTGGCGGCTTTGCCCTGCATCTGGAAAGCATAGAGTAGTGCCGGGAGCGATTTGGGAACACCCGCCAGCACTCGATCTCGTTCTTTCTCTTCGCGCTTGATTTTCTCCCAGTTTATTACCACTTCGCGGGCGGAAGAAACTTGCGCTTCGCCGAAGATGTGCGGATGACGCCGCGTAAGCTTGGTGACGATGCCTTCGGCAACGTCGCTCATTGTAAATTGCCCCGCCTCCGAGGCGATTTGGGCGTGAAAGACTATTTGGAGCAAGAGGTCGCCGAGTTCCTCCATTAAGTGCTGGTGGTCATTATTGTCGATTGCTTCGACGGTCTCATAGGCCTCTTCGATAAGATAGCGCCGGAGTGTCTCATGGGTCTGCTCTTTATCCCACGGACACCCTTTCTGGCCGCGAAGTGTCGCCATCAGCTCTATAAGGTCCTCACATCCGTAATCACCAGGCACAGAGTCCACCTCCACAGAGAGAAAGATACCATGAAAGGCCGGTCGAAGTATACCCGGCAGGACACATAGCGCCCCCTGCGGGCGCGCTCAAGGCAATTCGCAGGCGCAGACCATATATTAGGCCTTTTCCTGAAACCATCTGCGGCAATCCGGGTGCGACTGCCCGTCGCACAAAAAAGGCCCGCAAATGCGGGCCTTGATTTCTTATCTCTATTTGCCTGTCTGGGGCACCGTATTTTGAGGCGCTCCCTGATCGGCGGGTGGAACCGCTCCCGGAACCGCTCCCGGGGCTGCACCCGGCGCTACCTGCGGTGGATTGGCGTCCAGGTATCTTTCAATTTTTGCCTTTGTCTTTAGCTCTTCGAGCCACTTTCCAAAAACTTCTTGCTTCTCAGCGCTGAGCATCTGCTCTTCGACTTCGGCTTTGATATCATCGAATGCTTTCTCGCCGCCGTCCTTCTTGGCGATCATCTTGATGATGTGAAAACCGTAGGTCGTCTTTACGAGGTCACTTATTTGCCCGGGTTCAAGCTTCCAGGATGCCTCCGCAAACTCGGGGACAAACTGGTCTTTGTCGGTCATCGGCATCTCGCCGCCTTTGTCTTTGCTTCCGGGGTCGATACTGTGCTCCTTGGCCAGTTTAGAGAAATCAGCGCCCGCTCGGACGTCTGAAAGTATCTTCCTGGCTTTTTCCTCGTCCTGGACGAGAATGTGGGCTACTTGTACCTGGTCTTTTACTGCGAAACTCGCCTTGTTCTTCTCGTAATACTCTTTGACCTCTTTGCTCGACGCCTTGACATTCTTGGTCACCTGGTCGCCAAGCTTCTCTATTTGGATACGGTCCGCTAATTCTTTCTTAAACTGTACAAACGTCATGTTTTGTTGCTTCAGAGCCGCATCGAGTTCTGCTTGATCCTTGAGACCGTAATCTTTCATCAACTCTTTTAGTTTTACGTCTATCTCTTTGTCGGTCACCTTAATGCCACGTTTGTTGACTTCCGCCATTAGCAATTCCATTTCGATCATTTGGTCCAAGACTTGGTTCCGGAATTGCGCTTTCGCCTGTTCGCCCTGCTCTCCTTGGAACATCTCGGCCTGCTGCCCAGCCATTTGCGTCAGCCTTACATCCACCTCGGCTAATGTGATCTTCTTACCATTTACTTTTGCAGCCAGGGGCTCTTTGGAGCAGCCGGCTACGGATAGAGCAACCACCGCAATAAGCGCGATTGCCACGCCGTACCTCAAGACTTTCATTAAATTACCTCGCTTTCGTGCTTACATCGTCTCTTGAAGAGAGCGCACTCATTATATCATTAAATAAAGACAACATGAAGGGAATTATGTTTGACGCTTCCACCTTCACTACCTGGAAGTATTCGCGTTCGGGCTTGAATAACAGATTTCTATACGACACCGATAACACAACCTCTTGGTGCTTAGGCAATCGGATGGGAAACACTCTAACTTTGCCATATTGCTGGCTGACCTCTTTTATGCCGAGAACATTCGCCAATAAGCGTAGGCGCGCAATACCCAGCAAGGCAGCGACCGGCTCCGGAACCGGACCGAAGCGATCCGCTAATTCCTGAGCGACTTCGTCGAGGTCTTCGGGCGACCGGGCAAGAATTATCTTCTTGTATGCCTCGATCCGTAGGTTCTCCTCAGCGATATACGGTTCCGGCAGGTACGCGTCGACCGGCAAGTCGATCTTTATCTCGGCGGGTTCCGCTACCGGTTTTCCCTCTATCTCCTCGATGGCCTCGCGCAACATCTGGCAGTAGAGCTCAAAACCTACCGCCGACATATGCCCGCTCTGCTCGACCCCGAGGAGACTGCCCGCTCCCCTGATCTCGAGATCGCGCATGGCTATCTTGACGCCGGAACCTAGCTCGGTAAACTCGCTTATCGTCTTGAGCCGCTCGAAAGCCTGTCCGGTTAAGAGCCGGTTTGGCGTAAAGAAAAAGTAAGCGTAGGCGCGCCGCTCACTCCGGCCGACCCTTCCCCTTAGTTGGTAGAGCTGGGCCAACCCCAGATGCTCGGCACGGTCGACTATGAGCGTGTTTACGTTCGGGATATCGATTCCCGACTCGATAATGGTCGTGCTGACCAGCACGTCGTACTCACCTTTTAGAAACGCTACCATTATCTTTTCTAGTTGGTGCTCGCTCATTTGCCCATGCGCGACGGCGACGCGCGCCTCGGGTACAAGCGAGGTCAGGCGAACCGCGACACTAGTAATCGTCTCTACGCGATTGTGCACATAATAAACCTGCCCACCCCTACCAAGCTCACGACGGATGGCCTGGAGCAACATCTCCTCATCATAACGACCTACATGGGTAATGATCGGGCGGCGATCTTCGGGGGGCGTCTCTATCACCGACATATCGCGCACGCCCGCCAGCGACATCTGCATAGTGCGCGGTATCGGCGTGGCGCTCAGCGTGAGAACATCGACGCTCTTTTTGAAGTTGCGGATTTTCTCTTTGTCGTTAACCCCGAAACGCTGTTCTTCGTCGATTATTACAAGCCCCAGGTCGAATGGTTTAATATCGGCTTGGAGCAGCCGATGCGTTCCTATCAGAATGTCTACTTCGCCCTCGCTAAAACGCTTTATAGTCTCCTTCTGCTCGTTGCGCGACCTGAAGCGGCTTACCATATCGACATTGACCGGGTAGGCCGAGAGCCGCTCTTTAAATGTGGTGTAGTGCTGCTGCGCCAGAATCGTCGTCGGCACAAGAACGAGGACCTGCTTACCGTCGACAACCGCCTTGAACGCGGAGCGCACCGCCACTTCGGTCTTACCATAGCCGACGTCGCCACATATCAGCCTATCCATAGGCTTTGAGGCTTCCATGTCGCGCTTGACATCGTCTATCGCGGTCAGTTGGTCGGGCGTCTCGACGTGAACGAAGTCGTCCTCCATCTCGTTTTGCCAGGCCGTATCCGCCGAGTATGCATGGCCCCTGGCCTTAGAGCGCTCAGCGTAGAGCGATAGCAAGTCATAGGCGACCTTTTTGACCGATGCTTTGACTTTTCGCTTCGCTTTGAGCCACTCGGCGCTGCCGAGCCGCGAGATAGTCGGCTCCTCGCCGGCTGTGCCGATAAAGCGTGTTATCCGGTCTAGCTGTTCGGTGGGGACGAAAAGCTTGTCGGTCCCAGCGTACTCGAGGAGCGCATAGTCGCGGACAATACCGGCCACTTCGCGACGCTTGAGCCCCGCATAGACCGCTATTCCGTGGTTGCTGTGGACGACAAAGTCGCCCGGGTTGAGTTCGGACACGCTTGCGATGGCCCGGCCCGGCGTCGCGCTGCTGACTTTAGTCGCGGCGCTCTGCCTCCCGAAAATATCGGCAAAGGATACTATCGCGAGCTTGAGGTCGCGGCTCTCGAAGCCGCCGGAAAGATTTCCGAGCGCGAGACAGACACCGGGCAAGACGAGCGAATCCCGCGAGTAGGCGATCCCCCGCTCAGAGAATATCTCGACCAAGCGCGCGCGTTGTCCCTCGTCATGCAGGACCACTACGACCGCCACTCCGGCGCCAATATAATCTTTGAGCATTTTCTCGAGCGAGTCGATACCGCCGGAGAGCGGCTGAATCGCCGAGGCCGCAAAACGTATGACCTCGTTTGGCGATTGGTCGATCGAGAACAACCGCAGGCTCGGCGCGCCCTTCTCGAGGAGCACCGCCGGCCGCATGAAGTACGTATCGGCGGAGCCCGTCGCGGCATGGTGCTCCACCAGGTGCTCGATATAGGATTGCTGTTGCTCGTAGTACCGCTCGCCCGCTTGCTCCGTCTCCTCGGGTTCATCGAGGACGATTATACAATGCTCCGGCAGATAATCTATCAATGAAGCCGTCTCTTCATAGAGAAACGGCAGGTATTTCTCGATTCCATCGAAGTGGCGAGACTCCCGCAACGCGGCGATCTCGTCTTCATGCTCCATCCGGTACCCCTCTGGAAGCCGTCGGAGCGCCCGTTCGATGTTGCCCTCGCTAAGAGATAGATGACGGCTTCCGTAGATGATGATGCTCTTTATATTGCCGGTCGAGCGCTGCGTCGTCGGGCTGAATGTCCGTATCGACTCGACATCGTCGCCGAAGAGCTCGATACGGACCGGTATGCTCGCCTGCGAGGGGAAGACATCGATGATGCCGCCACGCACGCTAAATTGACCTTGGCCCTCGACGCGCATCGTTCGCAAGTAGCCCATCGATACCAGCTGCTCAGCCAAGCTATAGATATCTATCGTCTCACCGACGCGCACCTCGACCGGATGATGGAGTGATTCTGTGACGGGCGGCAGTACGCCCATCGCCGTCTGGATGGAGCTTACCCACACCTTCGGCACGCCCGCAGCCATGCTATCGAGAACCGCGAGTCGCTTACCTGCGGATGCCGCGCCGGGTGAGAGCACGTCATAGAGCATCGTCTCGGGATCCGGGAAGACATCTGCGTCGACCGAGAACGCCCGCAAATCCGAGGCCAGACGGACGGCGCGCTCCGCGCTCGCGGTTAGTATCAGCATCGATGAGCGCAGGTCTGAGCGAATAGCCGCGAGCAGAAAAGCCCGTGCGCTCGCGCTAATCGACACATCCGCTTCGGAGCCGCTCTTTAACGCCCTGATAATACTCTTATAACGCTCGTCGCTCGAGATATATTCAACCAGATTGCTTATTTCCACATACATCCCCACATTTTTCGCATGCCATATAGGCCTCGACAAGCTGCCCAGGCCCTGTTGGTTCGATTAAAAACGCACACCTATTTTATTCTCTATGCGGTCTATCGCCGTGATTGACCGCAAACTATACTATAGCAGGATTTGAGCGTGACTTGCCAGCTCCGGCAAGAGGTGATTTTCTCAAAAGGGACTGCAATCATACTAGTCGTCTTGGTCGATGCGGCGATTAAACTCGTTCATAGCTTTCGTGACGCCTTCCGAAAGCAGATATGCGACCGCATCCGCCGCGCGCTCGATCGTGACATCCATATCTTCGCGCTCACGCTTACTAAAAGGGCTCAGAACATAGCGTGCCGGGTCTTGGCGACCCGGCGGCCTTCCGATACCGACCCGCACTCGCACAAACACGTCGGAGCCGATTTGGTTTACGATAGAGATTATCCCTTTGTGCCCGCCGCTCCCGCCGTTCGGTCGAACGCGTATCTGGCCCGGCTCTAGGTCGAGGTCATCGTAGACGACGATGAGCTTCTCCGGGTCCGCGTCGGCTGCCTTGAGAAGCTCCTTCACCGCCAGCCCGCTATTGTTCATAAAAGTGCGCGGCTCGGCTATTGTTACCGGTATGCCTGCGACATAGCCCTCGCCCCACCGCACCAACCGGGTTTTTTTGTCCAGAACGATGCCGCAGGCTTGCGCCAAGCGCTCGACGACCATAAAACCTGCATTATGGCGTGTCGACTCATATTCCGTTCCGGGGTTTCCCAATCCTACTACGATATTCATACAACCTCAAAGAAAAAAGCGCGGCCCGTGCCCGCGCTTCCAGGTTTGATCCTATTTAGACGCTCCGGCTTCCTCCGCGGCCGCTTTAGCCGCAGCCGCACCGCCGCCGGCACGGCGAAGTCGGTTCGGATCGCTTCCAGCAACGCCGGCACAAGCCGGGCCAGCGGGTGTGTGCGAAGCGG
>JASEGT010000001.1 GCA_030018005.1 Actinomycetota bacterium | reverse complement strand
CAGTGCCCATTTATTATCAAATAGATGACGCCAAGCGTTCTTTGTGTTATGGCGCTTAAGTGCTTTCCCGAATCCTTCTTGGTTTTGAGTTTGTTGTATTACGGCAGCGACTAAGTGCAATAGCCGATTACCTGCGCTTCCGCTGATAGTCCTAACCCTTATTTACTTGTCAGTATTCTAACTATATTGAAGGTAAATGTCAATTAGCTAAATATGTTCTTTCAAATAGCTTTTAATACCTAGTTAACAGATATGCTTGCCAGCGCATTTAAACTGGCCGGATTGGCAATAGGTCTTTCTAGCAAACCTCGGCGACCTTGTATAAACGATTGGTACCCTCGTTGATGCTTATCTGAACCATAGTATTACGTCATAATGATACCCGGAAAACACAAAACCGCCCCACAAGGCGGTTTTGTGAAATATTCTCGGGCTCACGCAACGTGCTCCCGGTATCAGGTTCGAACTATGTAATCATAAGATCTTTGAAATAGAAAATCGATCGTCCTGTCAGGGCTTTTATTCTTAGTGTGGAGGTTGGCGTGTTGAAGATATCCTCTCAAGCCAAACCCAAGCCTGGACACAATACACGAGCACTATTAAAGAGCCTGCTAATGAAAAGAAATTACCCGGTACGAAAGACCCATTATATAAGGTAGTTTAGCTATCGCCTTCTGCCAACAAAAGCTTGATTATAGCAGGGGTTTCGGGTTAGCTTTGACCATTAGACTTCCCCTTATGCTTTTTAGTGCTACGGCTCGCTCAATTGCCGCCAATACATCATCCTCGTTTTTGCAGCCCTCAATATCTGCACTCTTTGCGCTGGCTGGGAAGCTTTTGTTTGTTGGGGTGTGATTGGCCGGGTTATTTATTGATAATAACTACTACATCTTCTCCTGCTATGGGAGTGCTACCAAACTCATCTTTTAATTTACCGGTCAGTTTAAGCACCTTAATATCCCTATCTGAAACCTCACCAAGCACAGCTGATACTTGTTGCGCATCAAACTTTAAATTGAGATCAAGAAATCCATCGGCGCCACAGATTGTACAGTCATAAGATTTGCTCTTTCCCACAAAAGGCTCAAACGGCGTTGCAATATCCTCAAAGCTCCACCTGATAGGGGCTATGCCCTCAAGCCTAATTGAGGCTGGGTCAACCTTTGTCACATCGAAGTCGGCTGTACCAATAATGGCTGCTGGCAATACCCCTTTGCTTTTGATATTAACTGGATTCGGGCAAGACTGCGGTTTGATATCGACCGGTACTTGAATTTGTGGCGTAGTTATGAAAATGTGGTCAATATTAAAATCACACCAGTCCATAATGCCCCAATGGGTAAACACGGGGTTGCCCATCCATATCGTGTTGGGTCTGAGACCGTTAGCCGTTGGGCCTGCCCGAAGTACCCCATCGACAAATGCTGAGTACTTTCCATCAACATACTCTAATCTATAAGTATGATACGTTAAGGGGTTTTCGGCTTGAGAGATTAGTGGTGTGCCGAGAAAAGCGATGAAAGGACCAATGCCAGTATCAGCCCAAATACTAAAAACGTGTCCACCAAACGGAACTGGTGGGTTGTTTCCAGTTGGCTCTGTGTTGCCCCAAGCAACAGCCGCAATACCGGTGCCATGCGGTTGGACCGAATTAAACTTCATCCTGACTTCAAGAACAAAATCGCCCGTTTCTGGGAATGGCGACTGCTTGCTGGGTGGTCCTCTCCACACATAAGGGAAGGACCTATTTAGCCCCGAACTAAAACTTGCCTCACCGCCACTTACTATTACTGAACCATAAGGTGGTGCTTGTGTAAAACCATAGTGAGGCTGCACAGAGACATCTAACCACTGCCCTGGATTACTTACGTGGTCCGCTACTGTACTTGAACACCATCGATTACCAGAAGTAGCAATACTTGTATTCCATTTTGTTGCATCGATTACAACACCATTAAAATCGTCTTCGAATGCCGGCATGGCTTCTACGGGTAGTGTGAATACCAGCAGAAGCAATAGACATATCGATAAACTTGTTAGCCGACTACATATCGATTGGC
Source organism: Actinomycetota bacterium (assembly GCA_030018005.1). Taxonomy (GTDB): domain Bacteria; phylum Actinomycetota; class Aquicultoria; order Aquicultorales; family Aquicultoraceae; genus Aquicultor. Next base: position 96,210 of record JASEGT010000001.1, on the reverse strand, counting down.
GCCTCATTTTTTATCTCCCCTCAACGAAAACTTCTTCGCTTACAGTCGGTAGTTTTACCCAACGTGTTTATTGGCTAATCAAGGTCTTTGGTTGAGCTAAAATAGCCTCGACGAGCCGTACGGAAAGCGCAAATCGGGCATTGAAGATAAAAAGGTACTCCCCGGATAGGATTTGAACTTAGAATATTTAGCAGCTTTATTGAAAAAGCCCTGGCATCAACACCAAGGCTTGGTGGAGGATAACGGGCTCGAACCGATGACCTCCTGCGTGCAAAGAAAACATCGGGCTGAAAAACGGCACAGCTCTCACGCGTTACAGATAACGCGTTTTATGGCAGCCATCGCTTCATCGACACCTGAAACCTCAACCGCACCAGCCACGCCCCCGTCATCCGCACTAAGACCGTCCTCACCGCAAGATTCGCTACCCGCATCACTACCGGCAACACCCTCATCGGCCCCAAAGTCCAGGACCTTATCAGCCCTACTGTCATCTTCACGCACAATACCTGGGCGCTCGACAACCACCAACGTAATACCCAGCCGCTTCGCCGCTTCGACTTTCTCTGGAAATCCGCCTTCGCGCCCGCTCTCTTTGGTGACGACGACCGTGACGCCGAGGCTCCTCCACAGCCGCTCGTTCTCCTCTACGCTGAACGGGCCGACACCCGTTATGACCTGCTCGGGCGCAAAGCCCGCTTCTAGACACTTGGCGACCGACTCGTCGCCGGGCAAAACACGGATGTATACGCGGTGCTTCGAGATATCGATACGCTCGGCAAACAAGCCGGCCTGGTTGCTGCCGGTCGCTATAAATATCGTCGCGCCCGGCCCCTGCGATTGCACTTGCGATTGCCCCTGTGCCAGCCCTGCTGCGATACGCGCCGCTTCCTCCATCGACCTGGCGTACTCGATATTCTCATAATTCGCCTTACCCGCGAGCGCTCGATCAACCCTCAAATACGGAACACCCGCAACCTCGCAAGCCGCCCGCGCGTTCTCGGAAACGCCCGTTGCAAAAGGGTGGGTCGCGTCGACGAGCAGCGCAACCTTCTCGCTGTCGATGAGCACGACCATCGCATCTGCGTCGAGCTTACCGGCGATATGCTTTACAAGGGGGTTCTCAACCGCAAGCGAGTCGATAAACTCGCCGGCGAACTCGTAGGCGGTGCTGAAAATGACGGGGATGCGCTCTTCGGTGAGTTTTTCCAGCAGCAGGCGGGCCTCGGTTGTGCCCCCAAGGAGCAGGATCACACCCGGTAACCCCTCGGGGTTATAATGTGCCCGTCCGAGACATAGGTCTGGCTGTTTCCGATGATGATGGTGGTGTTCATGTCTATCGGTAAGTCCAGAAACATTGAGATATCGCTGATGTGGCAACTCTGCGCACCGTTCGATTTAATATAAACACCGACCGGGGTTTTCGCGTCCCTGTGCTGCATGAATATATCCTGGGCGGTCTTAATCTGCCAGTTTCGCTTGATGCTTTTGGGGTTATATATCGCCGTTACGAAATCGGCTGACGCGGCCGCACGCAGGCGCTTTTCAATCTTCTCCCATGGAGTCAACAAATCGCTCAGGCTGATGACCGCGAAGTCGTGCATAAGCGGCGCTCCGAGCGCGGATGCGGCGGCGTTTACCGCGCTTACGCCCGGCAGTATATCGATATCTATGGCGGTATCAGCGGCCAGCTCGAGAACGAGGCCGGCCATACCGTAGATGCCGGGGTCCCCACTGCTGATAAGGGCGACCGTCTTTCCTGCCTGCGCAAGCTCGATGGCTTTATTGCACCGCTCTATCTCTTTGCGCATTGCAAACTGGTGGACCTCTTTGCCCTCCGCATACTTCTCGATTGTCTTTACGTAACTCTTGTATCCAACGATGACGTCGCATTCCCTGAGCGCGTCGCGCGCACCTATCGTCATATCGGCTTCGTCGCCCGGGCCGATGCCGACTACTATTATCCCTGCTCGGCCAGTGCGACCGTTACTTTTCCGTGCACAGTCTTCGGTAGTATCAGGGTTCCGCCCTCCGAGACTAGAATCGCTGCTGGTTCGCATACGCCGTCCGCACCCACTTTCTCTTTTACAAAATCAGATCTATTGACGGCGACAGCGTCGAGCTTGTCTGCCGGATATAGCTTTACTTCGACGCCGAAGTGCTCCGCCGCCTCATAGAACGCTTTTTCCTCGTTCTTAATGTCTATACTCGCGATGCCTTTCAAGTTGTGGAGATGTAAGCCCTGGCTGCCCAGAGCGCTCCGAATCGCATCGCGCACCTCGTCCAATGTTACGCCTTTTCGCGAACCGATACCGGCATATACGCGCCGGATTTTTAGTATCAAGGTTCCGGGCCGCACCTGCGGTACCTCCTCGTCCACGACAATGACCACGTGCTCGTAAGCGCTCCCGTACCGTTTCAACTGGTCGAGCGGGCGAACACTATACACCGCCCTCACCCGGTCTCCCCAGCGCCCCAGGCCGATATCGGCGAAAATACACGCCGACTCGCCCCTCAGAATGCCCGATGAAACACGTGTCAGACGCGACATATCGTCGGTCTTAAGGCCCAGCTCTTTCATAAACAAGTCGAGCGCCGGTTTTCCATGGATATCCGTCGCCGTCGTTATGACCGGAATCGCGCCTACCGCGTCGGATACTTTTATAGCGAGGTCGTTCGCCCCGCCGATGTGCCCCGAAACCAGACTCACCGAAAATGCGCCGGCCTCATCGACAACTACGATAGCCGGGTCGACGGTCTTATCCCTGAGGTGCGGAGCTATCGCTCGCACCGCTATGCCGACCGCCGAGATAAAGACCAAGCCGTCGAAGTCTGAGAATATCTCACTCACCAGGTCTAAGAGCCACGGATTATCGCGACCTGTCGCCGGCTGGGCAAATATCTCCAACTCGTCGTCGAATTGTTCTTTCATCCGGTCTGCGATTATCAGGCCGTTCTCCGTAACGGCTAAAACGGCGATTTTCACTTTAGGTCGCCTCCATATATATCATGGCCTGCCCTTATTAATCTGCTCTGCCCTATCTAACCTTTGCCTATGCGATACTCGTGACTGAACGCCGGGTCGTAGAGCTTCGAGCGCTCGTACGCGCCATCCAAAACGCCTCCGACGATTATCATCGCGGTCTTGGTTATACCCGCTTCGCTCACTTTCGAGGCAATGTCGGCCAGCGTACCTTTTATGACGCGCTCATCCGGCCAAGACGCTTTCTCGACCACCGCGACGGGCGTCTCTATCGGGTATCCCTGCTTAAGCTCGCCCACTAGTGAATCTATCATTTGAACGCTTAAAAATATGCACATCGTCGGCTTGTGCTCCGCTAAGGCATGGATTTCCTGACCAACCGGCACCGGCGTGCGCCCCTCCATCCTGGTGATGACGACCGTTTGCGATATACCCGGCAACGTCAACTCCGCGCTGAGCGCCGCTGCCGCTGCCGCGAACGAACTGACACCCGGCACAATCGCATAATCTATCTCGTTGGCGACCAGCCAATCTATCTGCTCTTTTATAGCTCCGTAAATGCTGGGTTCGCCGGAATGGAGGCGAACCACGGTCTTTCCGGTGCCTTTGGCCGCCGCGTAAATGGCGGTTACTTCATCCAGATTGAGCGCCGCGCTGTCGTGGAGTTCACAGCCGTCCTTGCACGATTTAAGAAGCCGCTCGTTGATGAGCGAGCCCGCGTAAACGACGATATCCGCCCGCTCAAGCAAGCTTTTTCCTTTTACCGTTATAAGGTCGGGGTCGCCCGGACCCGCGCCGACAAAATATACCATCACAATCTATATTACCTTTATTCCAATAAAGACGCAGAAATTTTCGAGTTACAGATGCGTTTGCTCGCCTAACAAACCAGTGCGTGTAGCTCTCGCCTCCTTAGTTCAGGCCTTCATCCCTGATAAACAACGCATAGACCAACATCCAACTGGAAAGTCAGCCCTAAGGGACTGAGCTACGTTTGTGCAAATTCCACGTCGCGCTTGACGATGACGGTCGACAGATACCCGGCGTTGTCGAGCGCTTCGTCATCGAGCTTGGACAAACCCATGATGACCTTCTCATCCGCGTCATGCGAGGCTTTTTGAACCAGCACGGCGTTGTCCACAAGACCGAAACCGGTCAACACTTTGACAAAGGCGCGCAGCCGCTCGCCTACTTTTAAGATGATGACCGTATCGAATGTCTCCAGGTAGTGCCAAATCTCACCAATGACCTCCGGGAGCGGCACGATGGCGATCTTCTCATCTCCGACCGCTATCGGTATTCCCGCAGCAGCGGCAGCTGCAAATGGCGAGCTTACGCCGGGCAGCGTTACTATCTCTATCTCTGGATGTTCTTCTTTAAGTTTCCTATAGAGGTAGATGTATGTGCTGTAAAAGAACGGGTCACCGAGGGTGATAAAGGCTCCGTTCTTGCCCTCGCTCAGCGCTTTCGCAACTTCGTCCGCAGCCTCCGACCAGTGCTTCTCAAGCTCAGCCTTGTCCTTGGTCATCGGGAATATGAGTTCCCTAAACTCGGTGTCGCCGTTTAAGACCGGCTCCACGATTTTCTTGGCGATACTCTCCCGCTTGGGAGCCGAGCGCGGCGAGAATATGATATCGACCGATTTAAGGACGTTTACAGCCTTGATGGTGAGCAACTCGGTATCACCAGGCCCGATGCCTACCCCGAACAGTCTTCCCCGGTCAGCCAATCTAATCACCCTATCCGTTCCGTTCCGATTTATCTGCGGCCGCCTGCCTACGTATGCGCTTGCCGTCCCAACGATTTAACTGTCTATCTCTATATATAGCACGCTTGACTCGAATCCTTCCAGTTTTGCCAATTCCGCAAGCGTGGTATCGACTATTCTCTCATCATCATACGAGAGATTGGCCCCGGCTACCACCCGGCCCGTTATGCCCTTCGCTACAAGATACCGCGCAATCGCCGGCGCGCTATGTGTATTATCCGTCAAGATGCAGGAGCGCTTGTGCCCTTTTATCACGGTGTCAAGCGCATCCAGCGAGCGCCCGTGGACCGACGCGAGCGCCACGCCCTGCCACTCCTCGCCGATTCGCCCGAAAAGCATTTGCATCGAGCTCACGCCCGGAATCGCATCGAGCGCGATTTCGGGGAGCCGGTTGCGAATGGTCTTGAGCATGCTGTAAAAACCCGGGTCGCCGCTGACCACGACGACGGTGTTGCGATCTTTGTTCTCGTCTATCGCCGCCATAGCCGCCGAAATATCGCCCGTAATCTCTATGACTTCCTTCTGCGCGACATCGATGGCGTCGAGCACGCGCCTGGCTCCGATTACGACCTCAGCCGCGCTTATTCTTTTGACGGCGGCGGGTGTAATATAGTCGGGATGACCCGGGCCGATACCGACTACCGTTACCATGCCGCGTCCTTTACTATCTTTCTCGATGCGCTGTCGGATGCGACAATCTCTCCCGAGAGCACCGTTATCGCCGTTCCAATCTCCAGGTTGCCGTCGACATAGGCACGCGCCTGCGCGCTGGCCGCCTGCGCTATTTTATCGAGCAAACGGCTGTATCCCAACTTCGCGAGGCCTAACGCCGCGTCTTCGGCTGTGTTCACCTTTATCATATATGTCATCGGCGCGATATCTTTCGTCTCGTTCCGGATTAGTTTTTTCATTATCTCGACCGGGTCGTCGGTCTTGCCGCTATGTGTATCGAAATGGCCCGCCGCCACCTTGACGAGCTTGCCGATATGCCCGAGTAGAACCACCCTTTCAACACCGGCTTTGACGCAATAATCGAGCATATAACCGACGAAATTGCTCATCTGCACTATAGCGTCGGCCGGGAACTTCAGCCTCGACTCCGCAGCCTTGGCGCCCATGTTCCCCGGTACCAGCGCAATCGTCTTGTACCCGAGCGCGAGTGCGATGTCCACCTGCGGGGTGAGCGAAGCCTTTAGGCTATCGAGCGACATCGGCCTCACGATTCCCGTCGTCCCTAAAATCGATATGCCACCGACTATGCCGAGCCGTTCGTTAAAGGTCTTCTTGGCTCGTGTCGTTCCCTCGGGCGCAAAAATCATGACCTCTACACCGGTTCCATCCGGGATGTTCTGCGACACGTTGTCAATAATCATCGCCCGGGGGACCGGATTTATCGCCGGCTCACCGACCCCGACCGCCAGGCCGGGCTTGGTCACTGTCCCGATGCCCTCCCCACCGCTAATCGCTATCCCGGCTTGTGCGCGAGCGACCCGCGCGCAAATCTTCATCCCATCGGTCACATCCGGATCATCGCCGGCGTCTTTGACGATGCAACAAACGACTTCGTCCGCGGCTTTCTCGATGTCGACGACTTCGAACTCAACGCGGCTGCCTCCGGGCAGCTCGACCTCGATGCGCGAGACAACATCGCCGCCATAGAGCATCTTTGCGGCCGCAGCCGAAGCCGCCGCCGCGCACGTGCCCGTCGTATAGCCCTTCTTCAACCTCTTGTTTATGACACTGACCCTACTTACAGTCCTCATTGCACGCAATCATCAATAAAGCGTTGATAACGGAGGCGGCCAAAGCACTTCCGCCCCGCGTTCCCCGCACGGTAATATAGTTAAGTCCGGCCCGCATCAGAGCCTCTTTCGACTCGGCGGCCCCCACGAATCCGACCGGCGTGCCGACGACGAGCGCCGGCTTCACTACGCCTTCTTTTGCGATATCGAGCAGCTCGAAGAGGGCTGTAGGCGCGTTTCCGATAGCGATGACCGCGCCATCGGCATGGTTCGAAAGCGAGCGCATCGCCATTGCGCTTCTGGTCTTCCCGGCGCGCCTAGCATCGTCCTCGACAGCCTTATCGTCTATTTTGCATAAAACGTTGTTGTCGTGTATGCAGGTCCGGCGGTCGCTGATGCCTACCGCGACCATGCGAACATCTGTTATTATCGGACAGCAACTTCTCAGCGCATCGACCCCTGCCTTGACGGCACCGTCCGAGATCGCCACTACACCCGAGAGCGAAAGGTCGCCGCTCGCGTGTATCATGCGTTTAACGACTGCCTGTTCCATATCCGAAAAGCCGTTCAGATCCGCCACGGCCTCGATTATACGGAAGCTCTGCTGCTCGATTTTTGCGGGGTCGCCGATTTTCAAGCCGTTCCCGTTGGCATTGTCCGCACCGCTTGCCAGCAGCTCGTTAGCGCGCTCTATCAAGATATCAGCGATTCTAACATCCGGCCCGATATGGTCGGCCACCTTTATCTTGAGCGAAGGATATTTCGCTTCCTCATCCCTTATAATCTCGGGAATATCCTGTCTTATGTGGTTGCCGTCGACCATAAAGAGCGGCATGATTATCAATTCGGTCACGCCCTCATCGGCCAGCGACTCAATAACTTCCGGCAGGTCGGGCTCGTTAAATTGGAGCGCCGCATAACGCACGAACTCCGATTGCAGCCGATTCCTGAGCGTTGCCGCTATTCCTTCGAGTATCTCCCTGGTCTCCTCGACCTTGCTCCCGTGCCCCAGCACGATAAAGCCAGTGCTCATTCAATCACCCCTACTAAACTTGTCAGAACTCTATCCCGTGCTCCCAAATTTCAAGTAACACTCAAGTAATATCGCTCTAAATACTGCCTATACGTCTCGAGTTTGCCCGGCATGACGCCAGAAAGCGCTCGACGACCCGCGGGTATCCCGCGAAATGAAGATGTATATAAGATGCTAACATATTATTATATACGAAACCTTCGTGCTCTGTGCCGCCGACTTCGTACGCACGCCCTAAGACCTTTGCGCATTCTGTAATCTCCGAATAGTGAAACTCGTGGCCCCTCAAGAGAGAGCCCTTTTCGGCGATTATAGAATCCGCTGCCGCTACTACCTCGCGGTAGCCGAGGGTGGCGCGGCTCTTCATCTTGCAGGATATGGGGAGCGCGCCGCTCATGTGATAGCGGTTCCCGTCGAAATCGATTACCTCATTCGCGAGATAAATCAGGCCGCCGCACTCCGCATAGACCGCCATACCGTCCTCGACCGCCTGCTTTATGTCGGCCGCCATCGTGAGATTAGCCGCCAGCGCAGCGGCGTGGACCTCGGGATACCCTCCTCCGAGATAGAGACCGTCGATGCCTTCCGGTAAGCGCTTATCCTCTAGCAGGCTGAAAAAGACCAGCTCGGCCCCGGCTTCGCGCAATATGTCGAAGTTGTCGTGGTAATAAAAACTGAACGCCATGTCATAAGCGACGCCAATTCTCACGTCGGCTCTCATGTTGCCCGTGGTTTTGGCCGTCGAGTTTGGCTTTGCCGTAGCTACCGGATAGGGTGCGGACCCGGCAATCTCCAACAGCAACTCCAAATTAATATAGTTCTCCGCCAGCTCGACCAGGGTGTCTACATAGTCGTCGGCGGACCCCATCTCGACCTGCGTTATAAGCCCGAGATGCCGCTCGGGGAGCTTGACTCCCACGTCCCTGCGCGCGACACCGACCACCGGCAACCCGGTCGCAGCCTCCACTGCGTTTTTGACCATGTTCGCGTGGCGGTCACTACCGACGTTGTTTAGAAGAAACCCCTGTATGCCGGCGGCTTCATCGTAGGCGCGAAAGCCGAGCGCCATAGCGCCCGCGCTGCCGCCCATCTTGGCGCAGTCTATCGTCAGCAACACCGGGGCCTGTATCGTTTTGGCGACATCGGCGGTACTCCCTTCGACCAGCCCGTCTTTGCCGTCGTAAAAACCCATCACACCTTCGACTATCGAGATGTCCGCTACAAGCGCCGCTTTTTCAAAGCAGTCTCGCGCGGTCTCCCGCCCGGTCATCCAGATATCGAGATTGCGCCCGGGTCGACCTGTGACCATCTCGTAGTAGCCGGGGTCGATAAAGTCCGGGCCGACCTTGAATCCCTGCACACCCAAGCCGCGCCCGGTCAGCGACGCCATAATCGCGAGCGCCAGGGTCGTCTTCCCGACCCCGCTCGATGTCCCCGCTATAACTATTCTAAAAAGTTCTTTCGTTTCCATAGAGTTCTTACTTTCGTTTTTCAGAGTGCTTCGCCCTGATTTTGCGCTTATGTCGGCATTTTGGACATCAGCCTGTATTTTGCTCTTCCTATCGTAGCTCCGGGCTTCGACCCTGTGACCAAACAACATACTGCTTGCTACTACTCAATCAGCCCTTAGTGGCTTAACTATAGCAAGCGCATCCTTAAGTGCCGCAAGCAACCGATCGTTATCGGCGGGGCGTTTTACAGCCACCCTGAAATAGCGCTCATCCAATCCCGTGTATGAACCGCAGTCGCGTATCGCTATCCCACGCCGCAACATCTCTACCTGCAACGCCGCCGATGTCATCGACCGTGCGCTCTCCTCGATTTCAACTAATATATAATTGGCCGATGGTTTATAAGCCTTAAGCCCCGCGATACCCGAGATTCCAGCGTTAAGCCGACTTGCTTCCGCTGCCAGCGACGCTGCGCTCGACGCCGCAAAGTCACCGGCCTCCAGCGCTGCGATACCGGCTTCGAGGGCGATATTGTTGACGCTCCAGGGTTGCTTTTCGGCGCTCACCTTCCGCGCCAAGCCCGGCGACGCTATCATATAGCCGAGCCTTAAGCCCGCAATACTGTACATCTTCGTGAGCGACCTCAGCACCACCACATTCTCGCGCGCTATGGCGTCTTTTGCGAGCGAAGACTGCTCCGGCGCCTCGACAAAATCTACAAACGCCTCGTCGATTACCCAGAGACAGCCCGGCCGCTCGTCGATGAGCTTAAGCAAATCGCTTCTGCCAATCGCGTACCCGCAAGGGTTGTTGGGGTTGCCGATAATCGCCATATCCGCCTCGCGCGACGCCTCTTCGAGCCGCGCCAGTGCCGTCGCGCCATCGAGGGCTTTCTCGTAGATTATCTGAGCACCCGTTTTTTTGAGCGCGAGCTCGTATTCGGTAAAGCTCGGCACCAGCAGCAGAGCACGCTTCACATCCCACGCCTGCGGGATAAGATATATCAGCTCTATGCTCCCGTTGCTCGCGACTATGTTTTTCGGGTCGACCCGCAGGGCATCGGCCGCCGCCGCAACGAAGCTCTCCGCCTCCTGCTCGGGGTACTCGCTAATGCGCTCGACAGCGCGCCTTACGGCCGCCAATACGCTCTCGGGCGGCCCGTATGGGTTGATGTTGGAGCTAAAATCGACCAATTCGCCGACATCGATGCCGAGCCGCTGCGCCAACCGTCTTACGTTGCCCCCGTGTTCGCTTAACCTATCCGTCTCGTCGCTCCCCGCAATCTCGTCCCGATATCCAATTGTCGCGGTTAGCGAAAACCGCGCCCTTGTCTCTTCTATGCGGTCACAATAAAGGCTCGGTCATCGGCATAGCGTACGCCGCCATCGATGAGCCTTACCAGGTAAGCGTTCCAGGCGCGCGGTATCAAATGCGAGACCCGCTCGAACAACCGCTGCCCATAGCCCGCCTCCGCCAGCATCCCCATCACGCTCCCGCTGTGCGCCACGTTGACGCCGACACCGCCCTTTCGCCTGCAAATATCTATTACGTCAGGCAAGACCGGCTTCATGAGCTGCGTCTGATTGAGAAGAGCGCTCATCGAAGCCGCCTCTCCCAGGAGCCGTATATCCCAGGATTTGATGGCGGTGACCGCCATATCCAATGCCTCGGCTATCATATGTTCGTCAGCCGAATCCGCCGACTGTTTGTTCTTATTAAAAACGACCGTGTCCACCTCTTCGGGAGGCTCCAGGACGAGTATGTCGAGCGGCGGCGCGGCGCCTATCGTCTCAAACCTTAAACCCTTCCGGTGGTCGTAAATGACAATGCCGTCGAAAAAGATGCCGTCGGTGGGCTCGATTGAGAGCGCTATCTGCGCAAGCTCCTCGGTTGAGACCGCTTGACCGAGGGCGAGACGTGTTGCGGTGACGGCAGCCGCGATATCGGCGGTGCTCGACGCCATGCCCTTGCCGTGCGGAAGCGCGCTTTCGATATCGATGTTCATCCCGGCAGCGATACCGCTCCGCTCAATCGTCAGGCGAACCGCCTCGGCTGTCTTATCCAATCCGTCCGCGACAACAACCCGTCCCGCACGCTCGACCTTCGCCGTCGCCTCCGAAAACATATCTATCGGGCATGTGATGTGAAAGTCGACGTCGCCAATCGTCCCCTGGACCAGCTCGCCGCAGCTCCCCGGCACCATAACTTTAATAGCCATTTAATATTCAATCCCCCAGCGAGCGGAAATCCCTTTTTCAAAGGGATGCTTTAACATCTTAAACTCTGTGACATAATCGGCGATATCCATTAAGTCGCGGGGAGCGTTGCGCCCCGTCATGACCAGCTCTATTTTGCCCTTGCAGAGCCGCGCCAACTCAAGAACCTCGCCAACATCGGCAAGACCCGTCGACAATGCGACATTTATCTCATCGAGAATGAGCATCTCGCAAGACCCGCCCGCAACCGCGTCCCTGGCTTTCTGCAGGCCCGCCGAGATATCCGCCCGTATCTTCTCGACCGGCGGGTGGTCCTTTTGGAGCAAATTCCCTCCGAAGCGTGAAACCGAGACCGAGTCGAAGCCCTTAAGCGTCGCTATCTCCCCGGATTCCTCGCTCTCGCCCTTCATAAACTGGATGATGCAGACGCGAAAACCGCTCCCAACAGCGCGCACCGCAAGCCCGACAGAAGCCGTCGTCTTGCCCTTCCCGTCGCCGGTGTATATATGGATTAAACCGAGTTCTTTCTCCTGCTTCATCGATCTCTCGCTTCTAAGTTCACGATTACAATCCTATGAGCAAACCTATGATAAAGTATGTATCTTTTGCTCTCGTAGCTCAGGACTTTGACCCTGATGATCAGCTCCTTCACCCGTTCAAAGCCTTACCCGCTAAACAATTTAACGAGCTGGCTAAAGTCCGCGCCAATGAAAAAATATACCGCGCGTACGATAAGCACGGTTATCGCCGAAGCGACAAAGACGAGCCAGGCGACCTCGTTGATATTCTTTTGCGTGAGCGCTCCTTTGGCGTCGCCTAAGTAACCGCTCTTTCTCGCGACACCGTCATAGCGGTTGGTCCCGCCGAGGCGCACGCCCATCGCTCCGGCGACCGCCGCTTCGGGGTAGCCGCTGTTGACGCTGGCATGTTTACCCCCGTCGCGCACCGCTACCGTCAAGGCTTTTATCCCGTCCCTGCGTATCAACAGCGCCGAAATCGACAAAATCAAGACCGATATGCGAGCCGGGATGTAATTTACGACATCGTCGAGGCGCGCCGCGGCCCAGCCGAAATCTTCGTACCGCTCGTTCTTATACCCGAGCATCGAGTCGAGCGTGTTGACCGCTTTGTAGGCCATCGCGAGCGGCGCCCCACCTATCATCGCAAAGATTAGCGGCGCTATGACGCCGTCGACCGCGTTTTCGGAGACCGACTCTATCGTCGCGCGCACGACATCTTTGCGCTTCATAGTCTTGGTGTCGCGCCCGACTATCTTGGAGACCTTCAGCTTCGCCTCGCTCAAATCACTTCCATCGAGTGCGCGCACCACATCCTTCGCGCTATCCAACAGGCCGCGCGTTGCAATGGTCGTCGATATCAGCCATATCGAGACGATAAATCCCAATGTGAAGTGAGCCACGTAGGCAAAGTATACGATTGCCCAGGTTATACCCGCGCTTAACGCTACAACCACGGCGACGACCATCGCGCCCGCAGCCCGCTTCATAGTCGCGCTAAGCTCGCGGGCCAGCACTTGGCCTTCGAGATAAGCGATAAAGCGGCCTATCAAGACGACCGGATGAGGTATCATCCTCGGGTCGCCGATAGCGAGGTCGAGCACGTAAGCGATGGCCACTTGAACCCACAACATCTTAAACTCCAATCAAACTAAAGATATAATCCATATCGAGGCTCGACTCGACGACGCCGGCCAGCCTATCCAGCTCTTTATCCCGGTAGACCCGGTAATCGATGCCGAGGCTGTCTTTGGCCAGCCCCTTGCGCTCTTTCAAGTAGTCGAGCACCGACTTCCTGAAGCGCCCGTTATCGAATAAGCCGTGTATATATGTGCCTAGAACCAGCCCGTCATCCGAGACGCAACCGTCGCTGACATCTTCAGCTCCGGCTCCCCTTTTGACTATCCTGAAGGCGTCGGCGGCCCCGTTGAGCCGCTCCGTGACGCCCATGTGTATCTCATAACCTGTTATTTTACCACCTGTCGCGCCGTTAAGCATCTTGCCACCGACAGTAAGCTCGGCTTCGACCTGCGTGGTGACCTTCTCGCGCGACATCCTGGTGCCGCAACTCAAGAGGCCGATGCCCTCGATAGCTTTGCGGTCGCTCTCGATGCCGAACTCGTCCTCGATGAACTCGCCGAGCATCTGGTAGCCGCCGCAAATGCCGATGACCGGTGTCCCGGCGAGCCTACTCTCCCGTATCCGGGCGACCATGCCGGTCTCGTGGAGTGCCGCCATGTCATCGACGGTATTCTTCGACCCCGGTATGATGATGAGGTCGGTCTCGCCGATCGGCTCCCCCGGAAAGACGTAGCGTAGGTTGACGCCCGGCTCGTGCTCGAAGGTGTCGAGGTCGGTAAAGTTCGCGATGTGCGGCAGTCGAATGACCGCGATATCGACGGCGGCCCCGTTTGCGGATTCGCGATTTACTTTATCGAGCGCGAGCGAATCCTCGCTGTCTATCTTGAGGTCGAGCATATACGGGACGGTGCCGAGTACCCTGACCCCCGTTCTCTCTTCTATAAAATCGATTCCCGGCGCAAGCAACGTCACGTCGCCGCGAAATTTGTTGATTATCAAACCCTTTACCAGCTCGCGCTCGTCGTCGTCGAGGAGTTCCAGCGTGCCGACGAGCGAGGCGAAGACCCCGCCGCGGTCGATGTCTCCGACCAGCATCACCGGAGCGCCCGCCATCTTGGCGATTCTCATGTTCGAGATGTCCTCTTTTTTCAGGTTAATCTCGGCCGGGCTGCCCGCGCCCTCGATTACCACGACGTCGTATTGCGCGCGTAATAAGCCTAAGGATTCCTCGACCAGGCCCAAAAGCCCCGCCTTTTCTTCATGATATTCACGCGCCGAAAGGTTTTTATAGACTTTGCCCCGGACTATGACTTGGGCGCGCTGACTGTCCGTCGGCTTTAAAAGGATGGGATTCATGTGGACAGACGGCTCGATTCGCGCCGCCATCGCCTGCAACGCCTGCGCCCGCCCGATTTCGTAGCCGTCTACGGTGGGATACGAGTTTAAAGCCATGTTCTGGCTTTTAAACGGCGCCACTTTGACGCCTTTATCGACGAGTATGCGACAGAGCGCCGCTACCAAGAGGCTTTTTCCCGCGTCTGAGGAGGTCCCCTGAAACATTATCGTCTTCGCGTTCATGCTCGATTCACTTTCATAAACTGGAAACCCCGCGAAGGGCTTAAGCCGTGCAACGGACCTTATTGTAAGCCCGCGGATTCGGCGCCTGCTATCCCTAGCGCCTTGATGTCTACCGGGATGCCGGCTATCGTCAAAATCACCTTATCCGAGAGCGCGGCGATGCGCTGGTTGATAATCCCGAGCAAGTCACGGTACCTGCGCCCCACCGGATACTCCGGCACCACGCCCATGCCCACCTCGTTCGAGACGATAAGAACCGTCTTGCCCGAACTGCTCGCCGCCTCTATGACCTCGACTATTTCCTCGACAATCTCATGGTCGTTCGCTATTTTATGCATCCGTCGCCCGATATACACCGTCATGCAATCGATGATTACCGCTTCGACACCGTCGGCCGCCTTCTCGAAGGTCTCGGACAGCCCCCCGTCGACCTCGTAAGTGGCCCAGTTGCTCGGCCTCACGCTCCGGTGCTGTTCGATGCGCTCGATCATCTCGTCGTCTATGCCTTCGGCTGTGGCGATATATGCCACCTTGTCAAAGCTCGACGCGATATTCTCGGCGAGCGCGCTCTTGCCGCTGCGCGCGCCTCCCAAAAACAGAATGACTTGGCCTGCGATATTATCCATGGGTCCCTTCGTTGTCGTCTTCGGGCATCCTTCTTAACGGTCCTCTATAAATACGGGGTTAAAATAAATAGAACCCCGGCCTCGGGCCAAGGGTTAGCGACTCACCTCGGACCACGGAGGATTTTCCTCTCCAGGCAGGTCTCCTGACTCACGTATGGACACCGTTTCGCGCCTTCCCGGTCGTTTTTTCCGGTGGTTATCGCGTCGGCTCCCCGTTTACAGTGGCGGGCCCGTGCCGGAATCTCACCGGCTTCCCTATTCTCCGCTAAAAGCGGCACCTGGATATCTATTTGCTCTTAGATTATATTCATAAACGCCTGAACATTCAACCGATGGCGCGGTACGTTAGCGTGCGGCGCTTGAGCATGCCCTGTTATACATACTAGGGTGATGGTCGCCCGTGGCGTGCTTCCCATCGCCAAAATCCCGTCCGTCTCCGTATATGCGGATGGTGGCGTAGGTCTCGGCGTATATCACGTGCAAGTACTGCACTCTTGCGACCAGGCTTTCAAGGTTCAGCTCGTGTGATATTGTAGCCGCTCTATGGGCCGCTTGACGAGCCGCTCCTAGACTATTTCGTATTATGAGGATTTTAGCGTAAAATATGTTAGCAACATCGATAAAAGCTCAGGGATTATTTGCTAGGTTGGGCTATAATCAAGATTGACTCGCAGACTATAGAAGCGGTGGCACAGATGGAAGAGCGCTTACAAAAATTCATGGCACGCGCCGGTGCGGGGTCCCGCAGAATGTGCGAAAAATATATCACCGACGGCAGGGTGAAGGTCAACGGCGAGGTCGTAACGGAACTAGGCACAAAGGTCAACCCCGTTATCGACCGGGTCGAACTCGACAATAGATTGCTGAGTATTAAAGAGACGCGCATTTACCTGGCGCTCAACAAACCCCCCGGTTTCTTGACGAGTGTGACAGATGGTTACGGACGCCCCACGGTCATCGACCTTCTCGGCGGCATCAGCGACCGGATTTTTCCTGTAGGCAGACTTGATTTAGATACCGAAGGCCTCCTGCTCTTGACCAACGACGGGGAGCTTGCCTTCAGGCTCACCCACCCCCGCTATAAAGTAAAAAAGCGCTATGTCGCCGAGGTCGAGGGCCATCCCGCCGACAGCGACCTCACAATACTGCGCCAGGGCATCATGCTGGAGGACGGCATAACGGCCCCCGCTGAAGCCACCATCCTCAACCGCACCCAGCACACATCGATAGTCGAAATAACCATCCACGAAGGCCGAAAACGCCAAATACGCCGCATGTTCCAGACCGTCGGATACGAAGTCGTCATGCTCAAACGCATAGCCATCGACAACATAAGCCTCGGCGACATCCCCATCGGCGACTGCCGCAACTTAACCGAGACGGAGATTGATAAGCTTTATCGGGCGGTTAGGTTGAAGTAGGGTGGTGGTGTTTGGGGTTGGGTTGACTTCTAATTATGTTTTCGAGCGGCTAAGGCAAACAAATAAAAATATTGATTTAAGTCATCAAGCGATGTGCTGTATTCATTGTCACTAAATACAGTACTGCAGAATACCTCTCTTACCCGTGTTATTTCTTTTAAACGACGCCTCCAACGTGGGTCTTCTATTGTTAAATCAAAAAGTTCCAGTGCTCTGTTTATTGCATTTTCAAAACGCGCCGTGTTCTTCTCTTGAAATTTAAGAGCGCGGTTTATTTCACTGCCAATATTGCCCATTTGCTCAGCCAACGATAACATTTGCCATCTTCCCTTTGCTGAATCAACATGAATAAGATTACTCATAAATAACCAGCTTATTTACTATAGCGATAATTCTTTCTCTCGTTTTTGGATTCTCGACATCTCTTGATCGATTGCTTTGCGACGGCCTTATATTAATAAAGGAATCAAACTCAACCCATTCTTCCCTTGGTTCTTCAGGATATAAATTAATTCCCCATAAGTTGTTTTGCTTGGAGCCATGCTGCACAAGAACTGCTTCTTCGTCTGCATGAAGCTCACCGCCAAGAGCCATAATTTCCATATCTATATCAACAACTGCCTTTACTAAATCACCGAACTGCTCCCTAGCGATCTCTACCAGTTCGCTTAAGACTATAGGCTTTTTTATAATTATTATATCCAACCGACACCCCGAAAAATGAATATTCGCTTAATTTCGTCTATTATCTTAACAAAAGACGAAACCTACGCCAAACAACCCCCACAACCAATCACCGACCTAACAAGAAGCATTCAAACAAACTACGCCGCCCCTCCCCGCAACCCACGTCGCGAAAACACCCGCGCAGCAAGCGCAAACAAAAACCCGGCCAGCAGCGCAGGCGCAAGGCCCAAATAAAACTCTGAGCCCCGTTCCGAGATCTTGAACTGGACGAGCGGGAACTCCTTAGGGCCTATCAGTAGGCTATCCGTGAACAGCGGGCCGATGACTGACACGAGAACCTCGGCTGCGATAACTGCCGACGAAGCACCAATCCACTGGACGACAAAGCCCGAAGGTCGTTGGTCGCGCGCGGAAAGTCCCTCGGCGATTTTCTCTGCCTCGAAATCGCTGGTGTAGACGGCCGCGCTGTCGACCATGTCGACCACCTTGACATCCTTCAACCTCAGAAACGTGGCGAGGCGGCTTGCCATCCCAATATCGCCGACCGCACCCGGCGTGTTGACCATGAAGGCCACGGCGCAGTACGCGACCAAAGCCGGGGCTGCTAATGCGATGATAGGCAAGAGCATGGAGATAACCACCAGCGGCGCGAGAGCGATTATAATCATGGCGTACCGGGAACGCGCGCCCCGGAGACGTTGCGTAGAAGTACGGCATCAGGTTCGTCATCCCAGCGCCATACCGCGGGCTGCCTCCGAAAACGCGGAAAAACAAACCGTGAACAAGCTCATGCGCGGCGATAGTGCCCAATGCAACCGCGATATACAGGACGGGCGTAACCACACCACCCGACGTCCCGAAGGAACCTTCGTTTCCGGCAAGCGCGCTCAACACCCCTGCCGACAGAAAGAGGAGCAAAACACCATATGCCGCCGAGCGCAGCACCACCGCCCTATCCAGGGCTACAACATAGGCCGGCGCACCCAGCGACGATTCGGTGTTTCTTATACCAGGCGAGTTCTTTTCTAACATTGCCGATTCTCCCACTAGGACAACAAGTTCAGACAGGTTTACGCATTGCGAATAACCAGCGTCGCTATACGGCATCCGCAACAATCATCCAACTAGTAAACGTGCTGATAGACTCTAACTACCAGCACCCCGACTACAACAACGGCTAGCAAAGCATAGCTCGCGAGGTTCGCCCGCAACACGGCGTTTTTGACGACTCCCGCCGCCAAACTGCGCATCATGCGCCTGCTGACTTGGTACTCGATAAGCCACGACGCGAAGAAGAACGGCACCAGCAGCACGAGCATCGCCACCGGGACCATCCAGTAAGCAGGCGACTCGTAGGGCAACAGCCAGGGAGCTTGCCAGGTTACCGCGAGGACCTTGCCGGCGAGCGTCTCGACACCCGGGCCGCCCATACCGCCTCCGGTGACGGCCTGCACACCGAAGAGAATGCCCCAAGTCACAGGAATCCCTACGACAGTCGAGACGATGTTGCTGGTCGCTGTGACTTCAACCGTGCGTCCCACCGGTGTGCCAAAGGTGCGCATCAAAACAAATACCTCGAGAGCGACGACCGGGATTAGCATGACTCCCATCCCAGGCCAAGCGATAACTATCATAGGAAGGCCCATATCAGCGTATGCCGTCGAAGGCACAGCCAACAGCGAAACCATGATGACTGTCAACAACAGCCGCGGCTTGCCTCGCATGGAGCCCCCTTCTGTGCATCAAACGCCTATGTACTGACTACTATCATATTATATTATCGTTGGTTTTGCCATAAAATTTGCCGGCAACTCAAATCGCGGCAGCACATTCAGGACGGAATCCGAGAACGCAAGGGGTTTCTAGAGAAATGGCGCGCGCGGATCACTGGACGCTGAGGCGATTTGTTATGCTAACTCTTTTATGATGTGTTTTGCGAGATTCTCGTCTATTTCGGCGTGTCTTGGAACCGGTTGTTTCTTGCCGGTTCGTGGATTTGTGTATAGATCATGTCGGGCGCCATGTCGTACAAGCATGCACCCGGCAGAGGTAAGTTCTTTTATTAGTGCTTTTCTTTTCATACGTTTAGAGCTATGTCTTTGATCTCGTGGTCGTCGGGAACATCGTCGAGCGCCATCAACCTATATGCGTCTCTCATGTTTTCCTCTAGCTCTTCGAGAGTTTCGCCTTGGGTCATGATTTCAGGGTGCTCAAGTAGCTTGCCAACCCAGAACTTATCGCTCTTCCAATAAATCATTTTCAGTTTTGTTTCCATTTCTGCCTCCTGGACACCAGCTTCTAAAATATGATAACACGGGGATGTCTAGTTAAGATTCATCACTGATGAGCTTGGGCCTGTCGTATTCTTCAAAATGGGCTTAAACCGCGTCTCTTACGGCTGACCTCAGCTCTTCCAGTGAATCAGCTTCAGTATAAATTGAATATTCTAACGCTTTTGCCTCGTAGCCACCTTCTACTGATTCCTCAACTAAGAATATACGCCCGCACTATGAATCACCTCGTTAACAGCTCACAATAGATCTGAACATATAATATCATACTAGCATTTCGCGGAGTCAGTTTGATTCACCAAATATAGGCGCGACACTCGTCGCATCCTCCAAAACTGCCAACAAGCCGCTATCGCACAAACTTCAGCGTTTGACGGCGGCGCTTCGTGACAGTAGCGCCGACTATCGACATTAGCCCGACAAAGAGCGTCGCCGCCCACGCCCCTGTTGAGACCGGGGCAACGCCCGAGTGCTTGACAGCGATACCGGCAAAGGCCCACATAATGACGAGCATGTAAGCTGTATCGCCCCTGGTGAGGCTAACCGCCGTCGCAATGCCGGCACCGGCGGCGAGCATTATAAGAGTCCAGGCTTCGGGCCCGATGCCCCACCCGCTCCACTCCACATAAGCCAGGACCGCGGTAACATTGGCTATTGTAGCGACGGTAATCCAGCCCAGATAGATGCTGAAAGTAATGTTCACCGACCAGTGTTCAACCGACGCGACTCGAACGCGACCGATTTGCAGGCGCAGATAGATGGCGATCAAAGGGAACAAAAGCGTAAACATGGCCATAATAGTCAAAGCGAAATACTCATAATGCCAAAGAAAAAGCCAAGCCATGTTTGCCAGGCAACTCAAGGCAAAGAGATAACCTACGCGGCGCAAACGTGGGTTCTCCCGTTGTGCGGGTAAGACCTGATAGACGGCGAACGCAACCCAGCCAAGGTAGATCAATCCCCATATCGAAAAGACATAGCCTGCGGGCACAAAATAGACTTGAAAGCGGTCGGAAATCTCACCCGTGTTAAGTCCGTTGAGCGGGAGGACGTTCGCCAAGGCGTTAAACGCGATGGTCACAATAACGGCGAAGAGATTGACATACTGCCGGACAGCATCTGTATTCATCAAAGCTCCTTCCGCGCGCAACCTCTATACTAAAGCAGTCTCCCAAAGACGACTCAACAACCTATTAAGAATGCGACAACTTCAACCCGGCGATTCCGAGGACAATGAATGTGACCGAGACTATCCTGAAGAGGGTCGCCGGGTCTTTGAAGAGGAGTATCCCGGTGACGAACGCCCCGGCTGCCCCAATCCCCGTCCAAACCGCATAAGCGGTCCCCATGGTGATTTGCTTTTGAGCCATCCAATCTCAAACAGCCCCGCGATTATCAGATTTATCCAAGCCATTGTTGCTCCCTAGCTATTATTAGATGATTGAATATATTCGACATCTCGCTCACAAAGTTCCTTCAATTTGGCAAATTCGCTTTGTGCCTGTCTGGTAACCTTTCTCTTGAAAATTGGGCCGGTGACGATGCTGATTACTCTCAACAGTCCCTTAAAGTGTACCTCTGCGTCCTGCGACACTTGAGTGATTTCCCCTTTTTGTTCCAGAGTATAGCTGGCATCGACGGAGTTAAAATCACCCTCCAGGTGAACGGCAAGTCGCTTTTCCGGTACGAAGCCGGTTATTACGCCGCGCAGTTCCGTTCCGCGTCCGTCTTCTTCTACGAATTCGCGAAAAGTAGTACCGACCATACCGGGAACTTCTTTGATGATTTCAGTTTTTGTAACGCTAGTCATCCACTCCATTGCGCGGCTCGGGTCCCCGAGCCAATACCCTATCTTCTCCGGCGTATTCTTAATCTCTATCGTGTTCAAGATTCTCATAGCGCCTCCTTCGGCTTGACTCCTGAGCATGGCCGCCACATTTAGCGGTCTGGACCATCGAACCACTAGACAATGCGACATCACAACAGTTTGTTACAAACAAATATGTGCTGAAGATATTTACCCTCGCCCGCAATGAATCGGTCATATGAACGCTCTAACTGAATCTTCGCCACATCAAGCCCTTCTTCTTTAAAAAGGTTAAGCCACTTCTCCAACCTGAAAAGCCCTATGCTCCCATGGTCGGTATGAATTTCTAATTCACCTTTGTTGCGAATTAGGTAGACAAAGGTAGCTTCGTAAGTTGTTCCGGCGGGGTCGGGGATGTAATTGTTTTCAAAAACCGTGATTTCGATATCGCCCCTGGAGCCGGTATAGACAAAATTGTTCGCGGTGAAATCGTTTGCGAGATTAGCGGTAATCAAAAGCACCCCGCCGGGGTTTAGGTGGTTGCGCGAAGTCATGATTGCGGCTCGGAGGTCCTCCACAGTCGTCAGGTGGCCTATGGAGTCGGGGATGACTACCGCATCGAAGCTCTCTCCCAATTCTATTGTTCGCATATCGCCATGGCGGTAAGTCACCTCCGGGTTGAGTTGCTTGGCAATCTCTAGCATGCCCTCGGCAATGTCGACTCCCGTTACGTCAAAATGCCTCTTAAAGACGTAATCGTTGCCTCCCGCGCCGCAGCCTAAATGGAGCACTTTCCTGACAGCGATTTTTGAATGACCCTTGACTAACTCCGCCAACAAATCAGTCTCTTCCACGTAATTCTCGGGCGGAGTGATTATAGGTTCGGTCCAGGCAAGCTCAGCGTATGAACGCCATTTAGGAGTTTCCATACTCATTCCCCTATTCGAGCATGTGACACTGATAGCTACTTACCCATTTTTTGCATGGGTTATGAAAAAGTCTGTTAAGCTGCGGAACGAACTTAGCAGGCTCGGCGCCAGTCAACCACTCTCAACCTACAGCATTCTCACCATAATCAAATCCGTACCCGTCGAGTCACCCAACTCCTTTCTTAATATTCGGGCCATTCGCATATATCCTCATTCAAGCCTTCTTCGGCCATTGCCTTTTCAAAAGTTGGGTTAAGTTTTGCGCATTCCGTCGAAAGTCGGCTGCGCTTGACTCGCCGCAATTTGTCGGATACCGCTTCCTGAACCGCCTGGCTGCGATTTTGAAAGACACGCTCACTAACAAGCCTGTCAATCTGCTCGACATACCCCTCATCTAAGGTAATGGCAATCTTTACTTTTCCCACGAACAGGCACCTCCCTTGGTATTACCTTATATCATACCGCCATATTTGTTTCGTGCCTGACGTATTGCGAGTAAACGCGATACGATACAACACCCGCGTGAAACAGCTTATTGCATCGCCGCAACAATGGTCATAAACACATTTCATAAATTCTTCACAGCAACATTGTTTCAACCATCCCCACGAAGGGAAACTAAATTCAGTAAGCAATCGCACTTACACCAACACCGATGATTAGAGAAAGAGCCGCTGTGAAGACTAAGTTGTTCAAAACAAAACCGTTCATTAGCATCATAGCCATTGTTGTGGTCGCGGTGGTCATCGGTATAGCCGGCGTTGAAATCACTTCGACGACGTGGTTCTGCCACCGTTGTCATGTCATGAACGACAACTACGACTCCTGGTTCCACTCCTCGCACCAACTGGCGGTAGAAACATGCGTCGGCTGTCATCTGCCCGAATCGTTGTCCTCGAAACTCATATATAAAACCAGGTTCGGCCTCCACGACATGTATGTAAACATAACCGGCCCGCCCGATGTCCTGGAAGCTTCAGATGACACCAAAAGAATCGTCAACGATAACTGCCCGCGTTGCCACAAAGTCATGGTGTCGAAAATTAATTTGGATGGAAGACGCTGTGTCGACTGTCACCGCCATGTTCCGCACGGCGAGAATCGATTATCGGTTAAGCAAAATTGATTACGAATGGAGAGACTATGCGACAACATAAAGGGTATGTGCCAATAGCAGTAATGATGCTGGCTATCGTGGTCACGGTCGCCATAGCCGGGTGCGCCAAGCAGCAGTCGACCGCCTATAAATGGACTCCGATAACCGCCAATGAAACCGCTCCGGCCGCTTGGAATGAGCACTATCCCCGCCAATACGAGAGCTTCTTGCTCAACGACGAAGGCGGTCAGGGGTCGAGCAAGTACAAAGGGAGCGACCCTGTCGACCGCTTAAGTGAGTTTCCATACCAACTGGTGTTGTTTGACGGATTCGGCTTCGGGGTTGAGTATAACGAACCCCGGGGTCACACCATGATGATGAAAGACCTACTCGATGTCGATGCGTCGCGACGAAAGGCAGGTGGCGTGTGCTTGTCATGCAAAAGCACCTATGCGCCGGCGCTCCGTGATGAGATGGGTGTCGACTATTTCAAGAAACCATTCGCCGAAGTCCATGAAAAAATCCCGGAGAAGAACCAGAAGATGGGCGTCACGTGCGTCGATTGCCACGACCCCGAGACGATCCAAATCCGACCCACCAGGTTCGCCTTTTTTGATACCCTTAAGTTGATGGGTAAAGGCCCCAAGAGCTTCACGAAACAGGACAAGCGCAGCGTTGTCTGCGGCCAATGTCACGTCACTTATGTGATCCAAAAGGACAAAGAGATGAAATCGGTAGGATTATTCTATCCGTGGGGCGAATCCTCATGGGGCAATATCACCATCGAGGACATAGAAAAAGCAATCAAGTCCGATCCGGCCAATTTGGAATGGACCAGCAAAATCACCGGAATAAAGCTGGGGCACATTCGGCATCCCGAGTTCGAATTGTTCACCAACAACAGCACCCACTGGAAGGCCGGCTTGTCTTGCCCCGATTGCCACATGCCCTACGAGCGCGATGGTTCCACCAAGTTTTCGACACACCATATGCAAAGCCCGCTCAAAGACGACATGAAGGCGTGCCGGCAATGTCATGACCAGGGCGCGTCCTGGCTTCGTGAGCGCGTGATAACGACGCAAGACCGCACCAACAACGCGATGACACGGGCCGGCAACGCCGCCGCTCAAGCGGCCAAGGCGATAGAGATGGCAAACAAGGCGCCCGCAGCCGACCGGGCATTACTGACCAAAGCCAAGAGCAACTACGAGAAAGCGTACTATCGCACCGTCTTCATAGGCGCGGAAAACAGTATGGGTTTTCACAATCCCACCGAGGCTCTGCGGGTTGCCGGTGACGCCCTCTACTACGCGAAACAATCAGAGATACTCAGCCGCGAAGCCCTTATAAAAGCCGGCATAGATCCGCCGGAGAAATTCGATCTCGAACTGAGCAAATATAACAACAGGGGCGACAAAGGCTTAAAGCTAATCCAAGCGCTCAACAAAGAGTTTACCTATGACGGGACGAAATAACCCTGCACAACCTTTCGTTCGTCTCGCGTTAAAAAGCATCGCGCTCAACGCCGGCTATGCAAAAAGGCCGGATGTAATAATCCGGCCCGGCGAGACGAACATAACGATTTTCAGCTTATTAAGGTGTAACAGCCTTTAAAGCATTGATGCGCGGGATTCCATATTTCTTATAAATATTTCCCGACACTGTTCTATCTGCAGCACCCACGATGCGGCCGCGAACGTCAGTAGCCGTGTTCCCATATCCCGTCGACCAAACCAGTGCCGCAAGGCCGGCGACATATGGAGTCGACATAGATGTGCCGCTCAGGTAGCCGTAGTCGGTTCCACCGATCCGATTAGTATGGTTGGGCAACGTTGAGTAGATATTCACTCCAGGTGCGGCAACATCTATCCATCTAGAACCGAAGTTGGAAAAATATGCTTTGTTATCGTTCTGATCTGTTGCCGCAACCGCTATGCAGTTCGTGTAGGCGGCAGGATACTGCTTCGCTGAGCTGGCGCTGTTACCACCGGCGGCCACGACGACCACACCCCTGCTCCACGCATAATTTACCGCGCTCTCTAATGTCTTAGACCCTGTTGAGCCACCCAGGCTCAAATTTATTACCTTGGCGCCATTATCCGCCGCCCAGTTAATGCCGCTTGCGACCCAGCTTGTGTAACCGGAGCCATTATCCGCCAATACTTTCACGTTCATGAGTCCCGCACCATAAGCTACGCCGGCGACGCCGATACCATTATCGGCGGCAGCCGCGGCGATGCCCGCAACATGGGTTCCGTGGCCGTACAAATCATCAACCGAGACGCTTGTAGTAAAATTCTTATTAGCTATAATCCGGCTCGCAAGGTCTACATGGTCCTGGTCAATTCCAGTGTCTAAGACTGCAATTTTTACATCGGGCGTGCTGGTTGTCACATCCCATGCTTCCCAAGCATCTATATCGGCGTCTATGGTGCCCGCGATGCCGTTAACGGTTTGACCGACATTGTTAAGGCCCCATTGGTTCATAAGCCCGGGGTCATCAACGAATGCCTCTAACACATAATCCCGCTCAACATATTCGACGGAGCTTTCTGCCTGGTATTCTCTCTCCCGTTCAGATGCTTTGCTCGCCCCTACCTCCACAACCTGAACGCCTAAGCCGGTGACCTCGCCAACGACTGTCGCGCCATGCCTGAGGTGCACCCCTCGCTTCGCGTTGTCGCTGACCCCGTCCTTGAATTTCACCAGGAGCCTGTCGGGATTGACTTTACCGCCTGCTCCCCTGTCTGAAGCAAAAACGGGTACCGCAACGACTAAAAGACTTAGGACTAGGAATAATATAAGAGTATTGCGCATAAATCTCATGAAAAGCCTCCTTGGTCGACCCTTTTTAATGCTTTGGGTTCTCTTAACCTCATTGACGTTTATTTTTCTATTATGCTCGTAACACAAGCAATAACATAGCGCGGCTAAAGGTGCAAGAGAATAATAGGTAATTCTTCGTGAATATTGCCTTTAATTTATGAACCGGGCTATCAAGCATGTGACAACTTCAACCCGACAATGCCGACGATGATGAATGTGACCGAGACGATCCTGAAGACGGTCGCCGGGTCTTTAAAGAGAAATATCCCTGTGACGAACGCCCCGACTGCTCCAATCCCCGTCCAAACCGCATAGGCGGTCCCCATCGGTATTTGCTTTTGGGCCAGCCAAAGGAATAAGCCGCTGACGCCCATAGAGAACACTGCGAAGAGTATCCAGGCGAGCTTGTTGTTTGTCGTCTGCGAGAGTTTCAGCCCAAGTGGCCATCCAATCTCAAACAGACCGGCGATTATCAGATTTATCCAAGCCATTGTCACTCCTTAGCAGTTATTCGATGATTGAACATTTTCGACATCTCGCTCACAAAGCTCCTTCAATTTCGCCGATTCGCTCAATCGAAAGCGTACGAATCTGACTAATCTTAGCCCAAGATTGCTTTGGCAAATTACCGACAGCTCGTTCAAGTGTTAATGGAAATCCAGCCGTTTGTGGTTGACTTGTAATCGCAACCGCGATGACAGTGCCCGAGCACTCGTTGAACACATCATGGCTTAAGATTAACACCGGTCTTAATCCCGCCTGCTCACGACCTCGAACAGGATTTAGATCAGCCCAGCGAACCTCACCCCTTAATATTCGGGGCAAAAAAACACCTCCCTTGGTATTACCTAGTATCATACCACCGTATTTGCTTCGTGCCTAACGATTTAGTCACCGGATATTCAGTTCTTTTAATAATAATTGTTTTGCATTAGAATTTAACTCAGTGAGGAGGTTTGGAATATGCGAGAGTTATCTTACAGAATTTTTATTAGGCCTGAGCCCGAAGGCGGGTATACCGTCATTGTTCCGTCTCTTCCGGGATGCATAACCTACGGTGAAACAATTGAGGAAGCAAAGGAACTGGCACTAGACGCTATTAAGGCATATCTTGAAAGCCTTAAGAAGCATGGTGAAGATATACCGGACGACTCAGCGACGCTTGAAGGGATGCTGAGCGTTAAATATGCCTAAGGTGCCGCCTCTAACCCCTAAAGATGTTATCAAAATCCTAGAACATCACGGTTTTATCCTAGACCATTCATCCGGCAGCCATAAGATTTATTACCATCCGGACGCAAAGAAGCGGGCTGTCGTGCCATACCACAGAAAAGATCTCCCCAAAGGTACGGCGATTTCGATTTTAAAGCAAGCCGGCATTAACATTGATGCGCTGCGAAGATAACGGCCTGCCCTACTCCACAACCGCCTGTGTCCGCAGGTTGTCCTCGATTTGGCGTCTGATGTCCTCGTCGGGGTTGAATTCGTCGAGTGGCGGAAGCTCGGCGAGGCTGCGCATGCCGAACGACTCCATGAAGCGCGTTGACGTGCCGTAGAGTATCGGTTGGCCCGGCGTGTCCTGCTTGCCTTCCTCTTTTATTAGGTCGCGGTTGAGGAGCGTGTTAATTACGCCGTCTGAATTGACGCCGCGAATGGCGCCTATATCGGCTTTTGTGACCGGCTGTTTGTAGGCGATAATCGAGAGCGTCTCCAGGGCCGCCTGGGTAAGCCTGCGGTGGTCGAAAGAGATGAGGAGTTTCTCGATGTACGGGCTGTATGCCGGGTGGCTATTCATCCGAAAACCGCCCGCTACCTCCCTTAGTTGATAACCGCGGTCGGCGCGCTTGTATTCGTTCTCGAGGTCTTCGAGTACCTTTTTGATTTCCTCACCGTCGACCTCGACAATCTCCGATATCTTCTCCACTGAGAGCGGCTGGTCGCTCACGAACAGCAGCGACTCGACTATCCCGCGCAATCTCACATTGATTTCGCTCATGCTTTAACTCCTGATTTATCCGCTACTATGACCATGATATCCCCAAACGTCTCCGCCTGCCCGATGTCGACGATGCCTTGCTTGTAAAGTTCGAGTACGGCCAGAAATACCGTTATGAGTTCGACCTTTTCGGTACAATCCGCCGTCAGCTCGCGAAAGCTTCTCGACTTCACGCCGCGCAGCTTCTGCTTTACTCTGTCGATAAAGACATCGACGCTGAGCGGTTTTGGGGTGATGTGATCCGCTTGGGTTAAGGCTATCTCTTTCTTATCGTTAATCGCAAGGAACAGCTTACGCATCCGCTCTCGGGAGACGCCCGCAAGAAAATCTGGTATGAGGTTTTTGAACTCCTCTTCGACGCCGACATCTCGAAGGTGGTACTTGCTTTCGGCGTCGTATCTGGCGGCAAGCTCCGCCGCCACGTTCTTGAACTTCTTATACTCCAGCAGGCGCGCGATGAGAATCTCGCGGGCTTCGTGCGGCGATATCTCGTCCTCTTCATACGCCTCTTCCTTCTTGGGAAGCAGACTCGCGGCTTTGATATCCAAAAGCGTCGCCGCTACCAGCAGGAATTCGGTACTTATCTCAAGGTCGAGGTCTTGCATCGAATCGATATACTCGAGGTACTCATCGGCTATCCCCGCAAGCGAAATATCGTAAATATCTATCTTCTGGCGCGAAACCAGACTCAAGAGGAGATCAAAAGGCCCTTCATACATCTCTGATTTAATCTGATACGCCATGGTCTCGCCCCTCTAATATCAGCTATCTAATGTTGAGCTTTTCGCGCACATCTTTGATTGTGGCGCGGCAAATCGGTCTCACCTGGTGCAGTCCTTCTTTTAGCACCTCGTCGACTATGCCCGGCGCGCGCTCTATTTCGGCGCGTTTCTCCCTGAATCCGGTGAGCGACTCGACAATCCTATCCGCAAGCTGGCGCTTGCACGCCATACATCCCCACGCAGCCTCACGGCACTTTACCTCTATCTCCTGAAGCTCCTCCGACGGCGTATAAACCTGGTGCATCGGATAGACGACCATACACACATCCGGGCTGCCCGGGTCGGTCTTCTTGATGCGAGCCGGGTCGGTTATCATCTGGTTGACCTTCGTGCGAATCGTATCGGGCTCATCAGAGAGGTAAATCGAGTTGTTATAGCTCTTGCTCATCTTGCGCCCATCTATGCCTAGAAGACGTTTGACCGGCGACAGCATCGACTGCGGCTCGGCAAAATAGTCCCCGTAAAGGAAGTTGAATCGTCTTACTATCTCGCGACCAAGCTCCAAGTGAGGCAGTTGGTCTTCGCCGACAGGCACGACCTCGCCCCGAGGCAGGATGATATCGGCCGTCTGCAATATCGGATAGCTTAAAAAACCCGACGTTGAGATATCTTTACCGGTCAGCTCCTGCAAGATCTCTTTATAGGTCGGATTTCGCTCCAGCCAGGAGACCGGTGTTATCATCGATAAGTAGAGATACAACTCCGCGACCTCTGGAATCTCGGATTGCTTATACATGAAGCACTTCTTCGGGTCGAGACCGACGGCCAGCCAGTCGATGACCATCTCTCGCGTGTCGTTGGCAATCTCGCCGACGTCATCGTATTTTGTGGTCAGCGCGTGCCAGTCCGCCACGAAGAAGAGGCAATCATAATCGTCCTGCAGACTCACCCATTTTTGCAGCGTCCCGAAGTAGTGTCCTAAATGCAGTCTTCCGGTCGGTCGCTGCCCGCTTACAACTCGTTTAGCCAAATTAGCATTCATCTCCTTGTTTGTCAGCTTACAGCTTACCTTCTTAGGATTATGCGGGCAACCCTGCGTAGATAAACCGCAACATAAACTCGATTGGCGGGCCCAGTACCGTGCCTAAGAATCCCGGCACCAAAAAGACGAGGCCCAGGAGGATGATAAACCCGTATTGCTCGAAGCTGTACCAGGCATCCTGCATGCTCTCGGGCAAGAAATAAGGGATTATCTTCGAGCCGTCGAGCGGCGGAATCGGCAGCAGGTTAAAGATGCCGAGCATCACGTTTATCCAAATCGTAACGCCCAACAGCGCTGAGAGAACCTCCGGCATCGGCAAATAAAAGAGCCTCGCCAGAAGATATGCTGATGTAAAGTTAGCCAGGGGACCCGCCAGGCCTACCAGCATCATGTGTTTGCGCGGATCCTTGAACCTGTGCGGGTTGACCGGGACCGGCTTGGCCCAGCCGAAACCGGCGACGATGATCATAAGCGTACCCAGCGGATCGAGGTGTTTAAGCGGGTTCAGGGACAATCGCCCCTGGTCTTTGGCGGTCGAATCTCCATATAGGTGCGCTATCTTGCCGTGCATGAACTCGTGGACCGTAACGGCGATAAGCAGCGCCGGTATCCTATAAAGCATACTCTCTAAATTCAATTACTCCATACTCTCCTTGTTGAGCCGGTCGAACCGGCCGGCTACGTATTCCAGTTCTTTTTCGGGTGTGTCGATCTTTCCGTCCAGTTTTGCGGCCAACAGCTCCCTCAAAACAGTATTATACACCGGTGAGGGCGGAAATCCCATTTTCCGCAGGGTCCTTCCATCGACGGATACTTTGACACCGCGCAGGCTCGAGAGATAGTAATGGATGCGCCGTCGCGCCGCGAGACTTTTGGTGAGCGCGTGCGCGAAAACGAGCGCCTCCGGGGATAGCGGGTTGAGCATATTGTAGATATCGCTGTTTTTAGGCCGCTCAGACCCCTCCAGCTTTTTCAAGACCTTGGGCACCTCGAGAATCAGCTCTTGCAGCCGCACCTTATCGGCTTTCTTGATCTTCATGCGGTTGAGCCATGCTTCCAGCTCTTTTTTGTTTAGTTGTCTAAGGAGCCCGGCCCGATACGGCAGCAGCTTCTTTACTTTATGGGCGAAGTGATGGTCGAGTTCGCGCACCGCATCATCGATGCGTCCAAAGAGCGCTTTAAGCTCGGCATCGATTACGATTTTAGGGTGCAGGATAGAGAGCGCGCCCAACTCCTGAAGCCGTTTCAAGATCTTAAACGGCGCCGCCTCGGAGAGTATCAGCAACATCTCATCTCGCACGCGTGCATCCGAAAGATGTCCGATCAAATCCATCTCAATCGCCTTGCGGAGCTGCTCTTCGGTCTCGGAGTCGAGCTTGAAGCCGAATCGCTGCTCGAACCGGACGCCGCGAAAGATTCTCGTCGGGTCTTCGATGAAGCTCAGGTTGTGTAGAATACGGATACGCCCGTTTTTCAGGTCGCGCTGCCCATTGAAATAATCGAGTAGTTTACCGAAGGTCTTAGCGCTCAGGCTGACCGCCATCGCGTTTATCGTAAAGTCGCGGCGCGCGAGGTCGTGGCGGAGCGAGGTCGGCTCTACCTGCGGCAACGCGCCCGGCCTCTCGTAGAACTCGGTCCTTGCCGATGCGAAATCGACTCTGAAACCATTGGGCATAATGACGACCGCCGTGCCGAACTTGCGATGGGCCCGAATCCGGGCGCCGATCCCTGCTTGCGTAGTGAAGATATTTGCGAACTCGATTGCGTCACCTTCGACGACGATATCCACGTCCAGGTTCCTGCGGTCGAGCAAGAGGTCGCGGACAATACCGCCGACGAGGTAGACCGTGTATCCTGTTTCGTCGGCCAAATCCCCGATGTCGCGCAAGAGCTTCTGGACGTCGCCTGGGAGCAGCGTCTTTATCTTCTGGGCTATCTCGCCTCGACTATATTCGGCTTTGGCGTGGAGCACCCCTTTCGGGCCGCTGAAATATTCACTTCCTCCGAGCGCCTTGAGGACGTCGGTCCGGCTCACGATGCCGATTACCTTGCCCTTATCGACGACGGGTATCCGCCCCAGGCTCTCGTCGCTCAACAGGCGCTGTATGTCGGGGAGCGGCGTATCCGGCGTGACCGGCTCGATCTTTCGCATCATAAAGCCCTTGACCGGCGCATGGCTCAGGCCGTGGTGCGCGGCCTTGTCTATCTCGCGCCGACCGATAATACCTACGAGCTTGCCGTCCTCGACCACCGGGAGGCCGTTATATCCATAACTCATCATCAGCTTGTTAGCGTCTTTTATACTGATATCCGCGTCTATAGTGCGCACCGGCGCCGACATTATCTCGCGCGCCACCGGCGGTTCTTTTACATGCGCGCGTATGGCCTGTTCAAGCTTGGCCTCGACTACCGCTGCGCCTTTCTCTTTAACCGACGCGGAGGCCGCCTGAGCATGGCCGCCCCCTCCCATATCCTCGAGAATCTTTCCGACGTCGACGACCTCGGTGCGGCTGCGCCCTATGACATACACCCTGTCGTCGTGTTCGAGCAGGACGAATATTACATCGATATTCTCGATATCGGCTATCTTCGAGGCGACGACCGAGCCACCCTCGATGTACTCGTCTACGACCGCACTCGTCACCATAATAGGAGTACCGCTGACGTCGATGACGCGCGCCGCGTGGAGAAGCCGGTCGAGCAGGTCGTGCTGCTCCGGCTCGAGCACCGGATTGAGGAACCGGTTGATAAGCTCGATGTTCGCGCCCTTGCCCATCAGATATGCAAGCGCTTCCGCGTCGTCATAGGTGGTCGTCCTAAACGTCAGCGACCCGGTGTCCTCGTGTATGCCGAGCGCGAAGAGCGTCGCTTCGAACGGCGTAAGCTTAAGGCCCTTATCCCGGATGATTTTTGTCAGAATCGTCGTCGTCGAGCCGACGTTTTCCGAGAAATCCCTGGTAATAGGGACATCCTCAGTCGTTGAGGGGTGGTGGTCGAAGGTGAAGACCTCGATTCCCGGTTTATAGGCGAGGTCTTGAAGTTCGCCGAGACGCCGGCCTATCTTCGTGTCTACGACGATAAGGCGCGACACCGACTTTTTATCGAGATGCTTAAGCTCGAGTGTATCGATTACGTCATCATGGAGCGCCAAAAACTCCCGGACGTTCTTGTTCTGCGCCCCGGCCATGACTATCTTGGCGTCCGGATATATCTTCTGCGCCGCCACCGTCGACGCGAACGCATCGAAATCGGCGTTTATGTGCGCGGTTATTACTTCCATGTGCTAGCTTTTCACCTTGCACTTAGCGGCCGCTTTCGGGTCGCACTTCTTGCGATACGGGCAAGTATACAGGTCAGTGCTGAGATACTTCTCGCCGCCGTCCGGCAGGATGACTACGACGTTGCCTTTTTCAAGCAGCTCCGCTTGGCGGAGCGCCTCCGCCATGGCGGCCCCGGATGAGATGCCGCAGAGCAATCCCTCATAACGGGCCAGGTCTTTGGCGGTATCATAGGCGTCGTCATCCTCGACGTTTACTTTTTCGTGAATCATCGAGATGTCCCATATCGCCGGAATATAGCCTTCGCTGAGGTTGCGCAATCCCTGTATCTTGTGGTCGGGATAAGGCTCGACACCGACTATTTTCGTGTTGGGGCTCTCTTCTTTGAAGCGCCTGCCCACGCCCATGAGCGTGCCGCCCGTCCCGATTCCGGAGACGAAGACATCGATCGGATTGACCTGCGCGAGCAACTCCTTCGAGGTCGTCTCGTAGTGCGTCAGCGGATTGTTCTCGTTTCCGAACTGGTTCACTAGAAAATATTTCGGATCGTCGGCGAGCTGGTCCGCCATCTCTATCGCGCCCGGCATGCCCTTGCACCCCTCGGTCAGCAGAAGCTCGGCCCCGAACGCCATCAGTATCTGGCGCCGCTCCAAACTCATCGTCTCGGGCATGACTATCTGGAGCTTATACCCTTTTATCGCGCAGACCATCGCCAGCCCAATACCGGTATTACCGCTGGTAGCCTCGAGCACGATCTTTTTCTTGGTAAGTTCGCCGTTCTCTTCGGCTTTTTCAATCAAATATTTCGCGATACGATCTTTTACCGAACCTCCCGGATTGGCCGCCTCCAGCTTGGCAAAGACTTTGGCCTTCTTGTTCTTGTTCAATCTCTTTATCTCGACTATAGGCGTGTTTCCTATAAGGTCGAGGATGGTCTCACTCATATCTCACTCCAACTAAAAAGTTATTTAACGGCATGGTCATCGCCGTTCTATGCACTGCAAATCTCACTCAATAATATCATAAATAAGCGGTTTAGCCTCCTGCGGGTTTGGCGATAGAGTAAACGCCTCATAGACGAGGCTACTCACAGCCGCAAGCGAATGCGCATTGCCGCTTCGCATTTGCGCGATGGTCTCACCCGCGTTGATGTAGTCCCCGACTTTTTTCGCGACAACGATTCCCGCGGTGTAGTCGATGATATCGTCTTTGGTCTTTCGCCCGGCGCCCAGGATACGCGCCGCGACGCCCAACTCCTCGGCGTTTACACCGACCACATAACCGCTATCGGCGATAATCAAATCCTCGACATATTTGGCATGCGGCAAGATGCGCCTCGGGTCGTCGACGACGCTCCCGTCGCCCCCTTGCGCTACTATGAACTCCCTAAACTTCGCTAAAGCCTTGCCGCTTTCGAGAACCTCGCCGAGCGCCTCCACAGCCTCCTGCCGGCTCGCCGCCAGACCCGCTTTCATCATCAGCTGCGAGCCCAGCTCGATGCAAAGCTCGAGCAGGTCGGGCGAGCCGAAGCCCTTCATCGTATCGATCGCCTCTTCTGCTTCGAGCGCGTTTCCGATGGTGATTCCTAGGGGCTGGCTCATGTCGCTTATTACCGCAATGGCCTGCTTATTAAAGCGCTTGCCAAGCGACACTAGCGTCTGCGCGAGCTCTTTAGCCTCATCGAGCGTCTTCATGAACGCACCCGCCCCCACCTTGACGTCGAGGACTATCACATCGGCACCGCCCGCTATCTTCTTGCTCATGATGCTGCTCGCTATAAGGGGGATGCTAGGAACCGTCGCCGTCACATCACGCAAAGCATATATTTTCTTATCCGCCGGGCATATTTTCTCGGTCTGTCCGATGAGGGCGATTCCGATTTCGCCTACCTGCTCGATAAAACGGCCCCGGTCGAGGTCGACGTTGAAACCGGGGATCGACTCCAGCTTGTCGATGGTTCCGCCGGTGTGCCCGAGCCCGCGCCCCGACATCTTGGCGACATTTGCCCCTACCGCCGCCATCATCGGCGCCAGGACCAGCGTCACTTTGTCGCCCACCCCACCGGTACTGTGCTTGTCGACTTTGACCCCGTCGATGGAGCTTAGGTCTA
Organism: Actinomycetota bacterium; assembly: GCA_030018005.1. Taxonomy (GTDB): domain Bacteria; phylum Actinomycetota; class Aquicultoria; order Aquicultorales; family Aquicultoraceae; genus Aquicultor. Next base: position 61,010 of record JASEGT010000001.1, on the reverse strand, counting down.
TGATCTCACCGCTCTCGGCCATCGCCCGAGTCAACGAGAAGGTCTCATCCTCGTCGAGTCCCCGGATGAACGCCGCCATCAAAAATGCCGACATCTGGTAATCTGGAATCTTGCCGGCGACATAGCCGTCGACCAGAAACTTTATCTCATCATCGGTCAGGGCTTTGCCATCGCGCTTCTTTGCAAGCAACTGCATGATGCTCATCGTGTCCGCCTCCTGTTCTACCGCGAGCCATATCCTCTTCTTCCACCGCTCGCGCCATCCTTAAACCACGCTTTTACGGTGTTTGCGGGTATCGTGTATAATGTCTATATATAATATCAGGGCTTGCCCTTAAAAGGCATGTAAAACGACCGGCTCGTCCGGCCGTATCTCTATTTTGAATTATGAGCGGCAAAAAAACAAAACCTAAGACAACCGAAGATAAATCTTTTTTCGCGAGGATAAAAGACGAGAAACCCGGGGCACTCCCGGCAATCATCATTTTGGTGATGCTCGGCGTAACCCTCGTCTTATTCGAGGTTGCGGGGCGAGTAGATAATCCGGCCCTTGAGACCGCCCAATCCAATACCACCGAAACAACCTCACTTATACCGCGCACCCCCGAAGACCACCTGCGCGAGCAGCTCGAACAAGTCATCACCTCGGCTCGAAAGAAACCTTTCAGGGCGAAAGTCTCGACCGAGAACGGCTTCGAGGGGCTATGGACGCAAGACGGCTTGAATTACCGTTTCGAAAATTCCACCAAGAGCAAGGTGCTCATTGTCAACGCCGCCGAGAAGAAACTCTGGGTGATAGATGTGCCGGCTCGGATAGCGCACGAAACACCGTTCGACTCGACTAACATGCCGGCTTTTAACGAACTTATCGCGACGATGTTTTTGGAGGGCCTCACGACCGCGACGGCATCCGGTACACACAGCCTGCTCGACATCTTACCCTCCGGCGAGAACGCCACGCTCACCTTCACCGAATATGACCTGCCCGACCGCTGGGAGGGCGATAAAAGCGGCAGCGGCACCGTGCGCTTTATCGATTGGGATTACTTGAGAATCGGCGCTGTCGCCCCGAGCGATTTCGAGCTCTGGAAAGGAATAAGGGTAAGCCGGCCGGCACCCGCAACGACTACCACGACCGCCAAGAAATAGCAGACAAGCGCCAGAAATAAGTTCGACGCCAAATACTATACTTACGACCAGTATAAGCCCGCAAGCCCCTCGTTTCCCATACTTTATCACCGACCGCCCCTCGTCGTTTATCCATCTTAGTTTAGGTTGAACATGTGCTAGAGCAAAAATACAATGTATAATACTGTAATTCCAGCCATTACCTAGTTCGAACGAGCCTGCTGGAGCATACATTAAACGAGTATTTGTTGATGCCGCCGCAATGAGCGAAGAGCGAATTTTTTCGATATAGGGGACTGGCGTGCAAGACGAGCAAGAATTGGGTCGAGAACTATTTGGTTATAAAAAAGACGACGTCGATAGATTCCTGGCGGAGCTCCATCTCGACTTGCGAACCGCCAAGGATGAGATTGAGCGCCTAAAAACAGAATTGGAAACCGCGGATGTAAGACTCTCCGGCTTTAAGGAAATCGTCGAAGGGGCCGCAATCCCCGAAGATGACCCCGACAAACGAGCCGCTAAAATAGTCGATAAAGCGACCGAAGAAGCGGCTTTAATAATTGCGAGGGCGTCGGATGAAGCGCGCGAGCTGGTAGAAGCAGCCGCCGCCGAGCGCGAAGCATTTCTAAACGAACATGACGAACTTGCCATCTCGGAGCAAGAACTTCATTCGAAAGTAAAGTCGATTCTCGACCACTACATGAGCCTTTTTACCGAAGCCCAAAGTGCCGATGAAAGCGGCGCTAAGCGGCGCACTTACGGCCCGACGGTCGCGCCCGAGCCGCGTCCGGAGCGCAAACGCCCGCTAGCGACAGACCTCTCTACCGAGAAGTTGATTCTCGAAAAGCTTACCCGCCTCGGCGACATCCAGGGCGTCAGCACCATCTGGCTATTCGATAGCACAGGCAACATCGTCTCGTCCTTCAACCGCCTAGAAATCGACTTGGTCGGCGTAACATCCGCGCTCGTGTCACTCGAAAAAAGCGCGGAGCAGCTCGAGACCAGCCTCGCGGACGGATTAATCCAGATGCTCTTCCTTCAGCTCGAAAAACTCGTCATCATCCTTAACCCTGTTACCGAGTCGGTAATGCTCGGGATTATCGCATCGGCCAGCTCTCCCATCGGACAGATATTCTGGTATCTCGATAAAGAAGTACCCGAGTTTAGAAAGCTATTGGGCTAAATTGGGCTAAATCGATTGTCGCGCTCGCACAGCGGCGAAAACTTGTGTCAGCCGCGCCTCCCCCATACCATGCGCCCCCCGATAATCTTCAATGACAAAGGGTAAATATAAATTATATACGCACGCAGGCAATCTTTTATGGGGAACACTAGCACCGGACAAGTGAAGTAAGGAGGGAGACATGGCTGATAATAAACTCACGGTCAGCATCATCAAGGCGGATGTCGGCGGGTTCGTCGGGCACAGCAGCGTCCACCCGGCACTTCTTGAAAAAGCGGGTGAACGGCTGGCAAAGGCCAAGGCGGATGGGCTCGTCGTCGATTACCGCGTCGGATACGTCGGCGACGACACCTCATTAATAATGACGCATAAGAACGGCGTCGACGCCGAGCCGATACACCGCTTTGCGTGGGAGACTTTCGAGGAGATGACCGAGGTCGCAAGAGAGTACGCACAGTATGGCGCGGGTCAAGACCTGCTGGTCGAGGCGTTCTCCGGTAATGTTCGCGGGATGGGTCCGGGTGTCGCCGAGATGGATATCGAGGAACGCCCGAGCGAGCCTATAATCTGCTTCCTCGCGGATAAGACCGAGCCTGGAGCCTGGAATTATCCCCTGTTCAAGATGTTCGGCGACCCGTTCAATACCGCGGGTCTCGTAATCGACCCCAGCATGACAACGGGTTTTAGTTTTGAGATCCACGACCTTATCAATAAGCGGAAGCTGTTGCTCAAGCTACCGGAAGACTACTACTCGCTCTTGATGTTTATCGGGGCGCCCGGACGCTACGTCATCAAACATGTCTTCAGGAACTCCGATAACATGATCGCGGCCGTCACTTCTACTCAAAAGCTTAGCCTGATAGCCGGCCGATATGTGGGCAAAGACGACCCGGTTATGATAGTGCGCTGCCAGAGCGGGCTTCCGGCGGTCGGCGAAGTCCTCGAGCCGTTCTCGATGCCATATATGGTCGCGGGCTGGATGCGCGGTTCCCACCACGGGCCCATAATGCCGACATCTTTTGAGGACTGCCACCCCTCGAGGTTCGACGGCCCGCCAAGAGTCGTAGCCTACGGCTTCCAGTTGGCTCACGGCAAGCTTATCGGCCCTAGAGACATGTTCGAGGACATCGCGTTCGACGGGGCGCGTCGGCAATGCCTCGAGGTATCCGACTACATTCGCCACCATGGGCCGTTCGAGCCGCATCGCCTCGGCCACGATGAGATGGAGTACACCACCATGCCGCATTTAATGGAAAAATTCGAGAGCAAGTTCGAACCATCCGAGGATTAATCGGTCTATGGTAAAAGCTCACCCTTCATACTGGTCCCGCGGACCGGTGCCTCGAAACCGAGCAGGTCGGCAATGGTCTTCCCGATATCCGCAAAGGTCGACCGTATGCCGAGACCCTTTCCCTGGTTTAACGAGCGCCCATAAATAAGGTAGGGCACGTATTCGCGGGAGTGGTCGGTGCTCGGGGTAGTCGGGTCGCAGCCATGGTCTGCGGTGATTATCAAAACATCGTCACTCTCCAATGCATCAATAATTTCGGGGATGCGGGCATCGGCCGCCGCCAACCCGCGCGCGTAGCCGTCGGGGTCGTTCCGGTGTCCCCACTCGCTATCGAAATCGACGAGGTTCGTAAATATGATGCCCGTTTTGCGCTCGCGTAACGCCTTGAGCGTCTCATCTATGCCGTGCATGTTGCTCTCTGTGTGGATTCCTTCCGGGACGCCCATGCCCGCAAATATCTCTCTTATCTTACCGACGCCGCAGACGGGAATGCCCGCCTCTAGGGCGTAGTCCAAGACCGTCTTCGCCGGCGGCTTCAAGGAGAAGTCCTTTCTCCGGTGCGTCCGCGCAAAACTCCCCGGCTCCCCGATGAACGGCCTGGCGATGACCCGGCCGACCGCGTGCTCTCCTGTGAGAAGCTTGCGTGCCGCCTCACTCATCCAATAAAGTTCGTCTATCGGGATTATCTCCTCGTGCGTCGTGATTTGAAAGACGCTATCGGCCGACGTGTAAATAATCGGCTTGCCCGTCTTCATGTGTTCCTCGCCGAGCTCTTCCATGATGCCGGTACCTGAGGCCGTTTTATTGCCGAGAGTTCCCCGCCCTATCGCTTTTTCAAACGCTTCCATAACCTCCGCTGGAAAACCGTTCGGATACGTCGGAAACAACGTCTCAAGCCTTAAGCCCATCATCTCCCAGTGCCCGGTCGTAGTATCTTTGCCCGGAGAAGCTTCGGCCATCTTGCCGAAGAATGCCCGCGGATGCTCCGCCGGCTCGACGCCTTCTATCTCTATGATGTTACCGAGCCCCAGGGCGCCCAGGTTGGGCACGGCCAGTCCGCCTACCGTCTTAGCGGTATTGCCGAGCGTGTTGCTCCCCTCATCCCCGTATTTAGCGGCATCCGGCAGGGCCCCCACGCCCACGCTATCGAGAACTATCAATAATACCCTCTTTATCTGTGACATATCTCTCCTGTACATCGTAGTCGTTCGTTATCCCTTGGACCCCTTCGGGTGCGCGCGCTCATAGACCGCCCGCAATTTCTCTTTGGTGACATGCGTATATATCTGCGTCGTCGAGATATTGGCGTGCCCGAGCAGTTCCTGTACGACCCTGAGGTCGGCTCCGTTAGCGAGCAGATGCGTCGCAAACGAATGCCGCAATGAATGCGGATAAATATCTCCGATTTCCGCTTTTTCCGCGTATTTTTTCACCGCTTTCCAGCAGCTCTGCCTCGACAAGCGCCGGCCTCTTACGTTAAGAAAGAGCGCCGCCGGGCGGTATTTTCCCGCCAATTGCGGCCTGGACTTGTTAATATACTCGGTCACCGCCTCCGACGCGAGGCTGCCCAGGGGCACGATGCGCTCTTTAGATGCCTTGCCTAAGCAACGCAGATAACCGTTTCGCAGGTCGACATCGTCTATATCGAGCGCGGCCAACTCCGAAACTCTCAAACCACTGCTATATAGAAGCTCCAATATCGCCCGGTCCCGTATCACCCCTGCGCTAGCCCCTAACGGCTGATCCAAGAGTTTTCCAACCTGGGCTACCGAGAACACCTTAGGCAACTTTCGCGCCTTTTTCGGCGCCTTAATGTCGGCGGTCGGAAAATTATCGGTTACACCTTCACGGACCAAAAACTTGTGAAACGCTTTGAGCGACGCGACCTTCCTGGCGACCGATGCATCACCATATTCTTCGCGCAGCTTCTTCAGATAACCGATAACCAGGTCATATTTGACCGCATCAAAAGAGGTAATACCCGATTCGAGCAGGTAGTCGAGGTACCGGTGAAGATCCAGCTCGTATGCGTCGATGCTGTTCTTCGCCAGCCCTTTCTCTACGGATAAATAATTTAAGAAATCGAGCAGATGGTCGCGTATCATATCGCTACCTACAGTCCTATCCGACCTACCTTTTGCGCCGCCATAAGTATTGCCGTCAGCGTTTTCGCGTCTTCTATTTCGCCGCGCGAAGCCATAGCTACCGCTTGCTCCAGGGGAATTAATACTACCTCGATATCCTCCTCGTCCGATTCGAGTTCGGATTCGCCCTCCTCGAGGTCGTCCGAGAAAAACAAGTAGAACCGCTCATCGGTGAAACCGGCCGAGGTATAAAACGCCGCCAGCTTCTCGATCTTCTTGGCCCTATAGCCGGTCTCCTCTTTTAGCTCTCTTATCGCGCAGTCCGCCGGATCCTCGCCCTCCGCGAGCAGACCCGCCGGAATCTCGAGTAAGTCTCCTTTGAGCGGGTGCCGGTACTGGCTGACCAGGACGATGTTGTTATTCGTGTCCAGCGCCGCTATCCCCACCGCGTCTAGGTGCTCGACGACCTCGCGCTCCAATATCTTTCCCTCGTTGTTCCTTATCTTATCCACATGAAGGCTAATAATAGCCCCCTCGTAGACGAGATTAGACTCCACAACCGTAAACTTCTTCTCTTTCAACTCTCTTCCCCTACCAAGATGCGAGCCGCATAAATAGCGGCAGCTCCAGCGGCCATAAAAAACTCCGGCTCTTCCTCGATACCCCTACCCATAGTCGTCGGCCGTATCGAAGCGGCATCGAGCGCCGCTCGCGTCTCGCTCGCATCCAGTGTCTCTATACGATGTATATGGCCGATTTCCGCGCGCAAGACCTGTTCTTCGATAATCGATGTTTTCTCCGCGTCAATCACCGGAAATGTTACTACGGCGGGGGTTGTCGCGGCTACTTTGAGCGCCGTTATCGTGTGGTGGCTCAAACCCAGGTGCCGCTCCCTCTTGTCCGCAAAACTTATGCGCGGCACGGCTATCGCAACACCGCCTAGGCTGTTTACCGCGTTTACTATCTGACCCTGCTCGATCCCGGTATAGCCGAGCTTGGTATCGGTCCCCACAATCCCCGGCCCCATGCAGACGATGGCGACGTCCGCTTCCGCCGCGTATTTCGCAATCGCCAAACCGCTGTAGATATTTATAGCTTCGAGATCACCGCCGAACGCATGGCCAATAGTTATTGTAATATCTATAAAACTGCCCTCTTTAAGACGGGCGACCGTTTCACTAAACGCTAAAGGCAGCGCCGCGCCATCGGTCATAATATAAGTGATTTTCGCCTTGGGCATCAGCTTTCTGAGCATCACGGCTGCGGCCGGCAACTGGCTGTGAAGCGTCCCTATAATAACGGGCATGCCGCCGATGCTCGACGCGTCGCGCAACGCTTCGTGGTGGGGACTTTCTCGCTCTTCCGCGGCAAGGCACTTTATCTGAAGCGGCGTATAACGAAGCTTCATAATATGGCCTGGCGCCGGAGCCTCCAGCGAGCGTCGCGCCAGGTTCCAGAGAATATAGTGGCTGCCTCCGGTTCCCAGGCCTACATCGACGGCCGTCGTGTTTATGACGACTTCATCACCGCGCGAAACCTCCCCTATCAGGGCCGTGTAACATATCGCGCGCCCGTTATCACCATCGAATTCGACGTTCACCTCGATATATCCCGGACGCTTCCTGACTACCTCCAGCACACGGGCGTGTTTTAACGTAATCATCGTCGCTCCATTTTCAAGGGATTTCAGAATTTTGCGCTCTTAGGCACAGAGTATAACATGAACTTTAGGGCAGAGTAGACGCCCTGCTCAAACAGTATGGTTACCGTGTCCGGATTCTAATCGTGCGGCTCTCATTAAGCTCGTACCGGATATCAACTGCTTGAACCGTATTATATAGTCGTCTTCGGATGTAAAGTCGCTATTGCGACTTGATAAGCTCCAGCAGTAGCTCTGAAAGCTTGACCAGCTCCGCCACGGGCAAAAACTCGTCTTTGCCGTGGACATTTTCAGCGCCCATGCTGAGATTGACGGCAACCACACCTTTTGCGTTGAAGATATTGGTATCGCTTCCGCCCCCGGTGTGCGTAATAACCGGTTCGATGCCGATACTCTTCATCGCGCTTATCGCCCTGGCCACAATCGGCTCGTCCTCGTTGAGCGAATACCCCTCATACGGCCGGTACTGGACGATGTTCACGCTCGCACCGGTCTCCTCCGCTGCGGCGCTGAAGCACTCGGCCATATGCCTCGATTGCTCCTGCAGCTTTTCGATGTTTATACTTCTAGCCTCAGCGAAGACCTTGGCACGCTCGGGGACGATATTGCCGGCGATGCCCCCCTCTATCGTGCCCACGTTAGCCGTAGTCTCGCCGTCTATCCGGCCAAGCTTCATCCTGCTTATCGCTTTCGATGCCGCGACAATTGCGTTGATACCTGTTTCGGGAGCGATTCCCGCATGCGCCGCCTTGCCTGTAAACTCGACCTCAAAAGAATCCTGATAAGGCGCTTTTACGTTTATCAGGCCGACTTTGCCGTTTGCGTCGAGGACATAAGCATAATCAAGGCTTTTGTCATCGAGGTCGAGGTATTTAGCGCCTTTGAGGCCGACCTCTTCGGCTACGGTGAAGACGAGGTGAACGGGTCCGTGGGCGAAGGTGGTTGCCGCGAGAACCGTCGCCAACTCAAGCATTGCGGCAACACCCGCCTTGTCGTCCGCCCCTAATATGGTGTCGCCTTTGCTTTTGATGAGGCCGTCTTCGACAAAGACCTTGACGCCTTGCGCGGGTTCTACCGTATCGATGTGTGCCGCAAATAGAATGCAGGGGCCTCCGGTGGTGCCCGGTATGGTGACATGAATATTCCCGGTGTTGCCATTTATCGAAGAGGCGGTCTCGTCCTCAAAGGTCAAGTAGCTCAGCGCACTTAGATAACTCGTGATGTGGTCGGCAATCGCCCGCTCGTTATAGCTCGGGCTGTAAATACTCGCCAGGTTTTCGAAGATTCTTAAGACTCGCCCCTCGTCTACCATATGCCCCTCCGACCGTCAATTGTCCGTCGCTGCCTTCTTGGCCGTATCACTCAAACACATATTTATTCGCTCGCTCAACGGTCACCTTAATAATTGTGTATCGAGGCGACCTTTCCTCTCCCTAAATGGTAACGGAGCGCCGCACCTATAAAGTCTCTAAACAACGGATGCGGCCTGGTAGGGCGCGATTTGAATTCGGGGTGAAACTGCGTGCCTACGAACCAGGGGTGGTCTGCTATCTCGATTATCTCGACGAGCTTTCCGTCGGGTGATTCTCCACTCAATATCAGCCCGGCTTTTCCGAGCGCCTCCACAAAATCGTTATTTACCTCATAGCGATGACGATGGCGCTCCTGGATTTCGAGCGTGCCGTACGCCTCGTGGGCAAAGGTCTTCTTTGCCAGCTTGCAGGGATACGCGCCGAGGCGCATGGTCCCGCCCATGTCCTCGATGCTCTTCTGCTCGGGCAACAGGTCGATGACCGGATGTTTGGTCGCGGGATCAAATTCTGAACTGTTCGCATCTGCATAGCCGACTACGTTTCGCGCAAACTCGACGACCGCGCACTGCATCCCTAGGCATATCCCAAAGAACGGAATCTTGTTTTCACGGGCAAACTTAACAGCATGAATCTTGCCTTCGATGCCCCTTATCCCAAAGCCGCCCGGGACAAGAATCCCGTCTACCGCGACGAGTTGACGCTCGACCTCTTCTTGGCTGACCGTTTCGGCGTCGACCCAGACAATCTCGACATCGGTATTGTTGTAGAAACCGCCGTGTTTAAGCGCCTCGACCACGCTTAAATAAGCGTCGGGAAGCTGAACATATTTACCGACCAGCCCTATCCTTATCTTGTTTTCGAGCCTGCGAATCCTCTCCACGAGGCTGTTCCACTCCGACAGGTCCGCCTTGCCGTTACCGAGCTTCAGGTGCTCGACGACTATATCGTCGAGCCCTTCCTCGTGCAACCTCAAAGGTATCACATAAAGATTATCGACATCTATGGCCGTTATTACCGACGAGGGCTCGGTGTCACAGAAGAGGCCTATCTTGCGTTTTATCGAAACGTCGATTGCGCGGTCGCACCGCGCCACTATGATATCGGGCTGAATGCCGATACTGCGCAACTCTTTTACGCTATGCTGCGTCGGTTTCGTCTTAAGCTCCGATGAAGATACCAGGTGAGGCACGAGGGTCACATGTATATAAAGGACGTTGCTCTTTCCGGCATCTTTCTTAAATTGACGAATCGCCTCCAGAAAAGGAAGGCTCTCGATGTCGCCGACGGTGCCGCCGACCTCCGTTATGACGATGTGTTTGTCATCATCGCTGCCCAAGCTGAGTATCCGCTGTTTTATCTCGTTGGTCACATGGGGGATGACTTGGACCGTCCCGCCGAGAAATTCGCCCCGGCGCTCTTTGGTCACTATCGACCAGTATATTTGCCCGGCCGTCACATTGCTGCCTTTGCCGAGATTCTCATCGATGAAACGCTCGTAGTGTCCGAGATCCAGGTCGGTTTCGGTGCCGTCCTCGGTGACGAAGACCTCGCCGTGCTGGAACGGGCTCATGGTGCCGGGGTCGACATTGAGATAGGGGTCGAGTTTTTGAATCGTCACCTTGAATCCCCTGGTCTTCAAGAGCCTTCCCAGCGAAGCCGCCGTGATCCCCTTTCCCAGTGATGATACGACCCCACCGGTTACGAAGATATATTTAGCCAATCGTCTCTCCCCTTTTGCTTGCTATACTGACAATAAAGTCTACTATAACGGCAACTTGACCGCAAAACCTCCAGCCATCAAAGAGCCAACTTTTGAATTGTAACATGAAACCAGCGTGCGTGCAGGCTTCATGGTCGTCGAATAAAGCGCTATATGTCTCTACCCAAACGGTCGAATTCCCGCAAAACCGGCGTATTCTCGATTATCCTGGTAAGCGAATATTTCTCGGTTAAAACCTGCAGCGCGACAAGAACAACAATCAGCGGCAACTTCAAGCTCCAGCCGAAGGTTATCACAAAGCTGAAGCCTAGAACGGCTCCGAGAACGTTTGACCCGACATCTCCGAGCATTATCTCCTCTTTCAAGTCCGCCCTCACCAGAACTAGCGCTATCCCAAGGAGCGCAGCCACAGCCAGCCCGTACGATGAGGGCGCGTACGCTAAAAATATCGCGAGTAGGGGAATGAAGAGCTTTAACGCCCTGCCAGGCCTCAAATCCAGCAAATTAAGCGTATTGACGAATAGGGCTATGAGCAACGCATCCGTAAAAGCTTCGAGCGGCCCGCCAGAGAGCTGGTATATCGCGAAAAAAGCGACGATGGGAATTCCCAGAGCCTTGAGCGCGCCCGTCGTCAGTCGACCTTTGAGCAATTGCCCGATGTGCCCCCGGAACCCCGTAGACTCACGGCTTCCCAGCAAATCATCGATGAGTCCGAACATACCGACCCCTAGAATTAGAATCGTAAGCGGCATGGAGATGTCGGGCGTAAATTGAAATCGCTCCGGCACCATCAGGCCGATTATATCCTGCGCAAAGCTGAACGCGGCCGCAATCGCCATCATGACCAGCCAAACCAGAACAAAACTCAATCCCATCATGTTCACGACGTCCCGCTCGCGATAGTTCTGCTTGAGCGCGCCGGAATCGCCAAGAAGACTCTTGAGCGCGCCGCCTACCACAGCGGCCAGTATCGCTCCCGTTATAAAGTGTGCGAAAGTCCAAAGGACAAGAAACATCGACATCACGCCTCGAGTAAATCTGGATCAGATAGCTTTATAATTCGAAAATATTTCGCTGAGTAGTTACTATAATTCTTGCTTGCTCATATCATACCGCTCCCAAAGCATCAGATAGGCGATAGACGGAAATATGTATGACATTATGATAGCGGGTATCAATATCCCTGAATCGTTGACCGCGAAACCCACTATCGAGCCGACGACCGCGCCGGTCACGCTGGCTGTAAGTCCTTTATGGCTGGCGAATAGTTTCTTAAGAAGCCCGACCGGGCGATAACTTAAAGCGACCGTCAACATCATTAAGACCAACAAGAAATATGACCAGGTGCTGTAGCGCAACACCATGAAATTGGTCGCCAGTTTCCGGCTCGCTATGGTCAAAATGCCTGAAACGCCCCCGCCGGATATCAGCTCGATAGTGCGACCCATATGCGTGCTGGAGCCATCCAAGAGGTCGTATGCAACGAACGCGACTAACGCCAACGAGATAAGCGCGCCGGCGAGCAAGATGGCTTTGTAGTTAAGCTTGACTTCTTGCACATGGAGCCCCATCGCCGTAAATGCGGCGGTAATGGTTATTATGCCGCCGACATCCGCGCCATACGCCGGAAATCCGTCGACGAATAGAACTGTGAGCGCCACTAACGCCCCCACCACTAAAGCGACACTCCGTTTCCATCTCTCGAGCATCAGCCCGACCGTCAGCAGCGTGCTGGCGAGCAGAATAGAAAACGCCTCGTTTCCGATGCCAAAGAACCGGCTCCCGCGTATCGGGTCGTAGCCGAATATCGTGTTGAGCTGAAGATTCGCGCCAAGAACGACATCTACCAGAATCGTAAACATCGTTGCGCAGCCGATAACAGCGAGCGGAAAGAGCTTATTGACTTTGAGTGCGGCCAGCGCCACGGCCAACGATAACGACACGGCAAGCGCAGCGACAGTCAACAAAACACCGTTGACCGCAAGGAATTGCACCTTCGATGCGAAGAAAGTAAAGAGTGGAAACCCCATCGACGTCAGAATCAGCGTCTTCATAAAACCAATATAGCGCTTGTTTGCCTTGCGTACGTAAAGTAGGAGCAGTGCCGCGACGACATATAGCGCTATTTGCAGATATATAAAGGTCAGTACCGCCGTCCGTCGTGCCGATTTTATGCCGACCGCGCTCGCGTTAAACGCATTCATTCGCTCGATAGAGATCTTCTCGGAACTTACTGTCACCTTGCTTCCGACCATCGTGTAATGCGGCGTGACGCCGAAAATATCCAATATCGTCATCGTGATATCGGTGTTGTTTATGATGCCGGGACGTCTAGTTGAGGCGGCGGTCAAGCTACCCGCCTCAAAACCCGGCCCGCTTATAATCACAGGCGTAAGCTGTTCCTCATCGCCGGAGATGGGCGCCGCGCTTGCTCCCGGTGGTGAAAGGCTCGAGATTATAAAGACCGCATCATCGCCGGCGACCTCCATGGCTTGCTCGATAAATGCGCTCGCGCGTTTTACGGCGGCTGTCTTTAACCGCTCGGCACGCGCTTCCAGAACATAGGCGGAGTACAAATCGGCTCTCGTCGTATCGCCGTAGTCGATCGCTATAAAATCGGCGACACCCAATAATTCTTGAAGTCGCTCCAGGTAAACCGTATCGTTCGCTCTGATACCATATGGCACGGTGGGGTCTTGGACCAGAACCGTCTTGCCGACATCTCCATAATCGACGATGCCGGACGAGTTCATCGCCAAGCTGACGATTTCCCGGTTGTCCGACTCCCGGTCGGATTCGAATGAGGTATCCGAATTGCCCAAAACCGCGGCCTTGAAACCATTATCGTTTAGAAGCTGTCCCAGCGCCCCCGGCACTATCTCCTGATTAATGTAGGAATTATCAGCGATGATCGCCGGCAAGCCGAGTTCGACAATATTACCGGGCTTCGCCCTCTTGCCGGTTCTTACAAATAGCACGTCGCCCGCTTCGACACCGTCGAACAACTCGGTCGCATTATAACCATTGGCGCTGCCGGGAAGCGTATTTGCCCGCACGCCCGACCCTACGGAAATCGCCGCGCGCGGCCGGGAAGGCCTACCGTATGTCCGGTTGTTTAATAAAGCGGCAGGGCTATTTTGAACTAAGGCATTGATGAACGGGTCGTCCGCCTTGGCGATATCGTCCCAAGTGATGTTATCGATTAGAACGAATACGACTTTCGGTTTATCTTCCGCGATAGCAGCTTGCGGTGGAAAGCCTATGAGCGCAAAGGCCGCGAGAATCAGAAATACGGTCAAGTATTTCCTCGTCAGACTCATCGAGCGACCTCCAGATAGAGCGCCTCGGTAGGCTTCATCATGTGCTGAACGGTGAATTTCTCCTGCACCAATTTCTGTCCGGTCTGTACCTTTGACATCGATTTCAACTTGCTCGCCAATACCGCTTCGACAGCGGCTGCGAGCGCTTCGCTATCACCGGGTTTTACGAAATCTACACAACTCTCACCGGCGACTTCCTTTACTCCCGCAACATCGGTTACAACAACCGGGCGCTTACACGCCAGCGCTTCGAGTAATATCATAGGAATATTCGAAGCTAAATTAGGTATGACGACTACCTCGAGACTTTTGAGGATGTGCGCTACGTCGCGCCTGAATCCCAAAAAATGAAAGCGTTGCGTCAAACCATGGCTTGCCACTTGTTTTTGGAGTTTTTCTTTATCATCACCGTCGCCGGTGATGATAAAATGCATATCCGGAAATTTATTTGCCAAGACCGCGGCAGCATCTATGAAGACACTATTGCCTTTTTCCGGTGATAAGCGGGTCACGACCCCTACCAGCTTGTTCTCTTTGGAAACATCGAGTTCCCGGAACAAGTGCTCAGTGTCGAGGGTCTCTCCGAACCTATCCGCCTCGATGCCGCTATGTATGGTTTGGACTTTATTGAGACCTGCTACACTCTGCTCAATCGCCTCCGATACCGCAATAAGCATGTCCGGCATGGCGGCTATCTTATCATTAGAAACCGAGAGCAAGCCTTTTTTCTTCGATGAATAGGCATCGTCGACCGTGTGCACCGTGCAGATATGCGGTACGTTGAGCGATTTGGCGACCTGAGCGGCGACAAAACACCCCTGATAGTCATGGCTATGTATCAAGTTGATAACGCGTTCCTTGTCCCGGGCAAACACCTCTATCTTCTTGGCGACTCCTCCCACGCTGAGCTTATTGGCTGAGGCGAGCTCCGGCAAGACTACATATTCGACGTTGAGCTTGTCGAGGTGCTCGAGCATATAGGGGTCGTGCGATACGACAAGATATGGTTTATATCGAGCCCGGTTCAAGTGTTTGATTAGAATCAAGAGATGCTGCTTCATGCTGTTCGTAGTAGGATGCGCAATATATAGTATTCCTCTTTCAATCACGGCTTTTCCCCCTGTCGCGATTAGTGCTTCAAAAATCGTTTAAATATTACGCTTAATATATCGACAAATTGACGCCCGCGATGAATAACTCCTGCTAAATCTCGTCCCGTTTCGCGATGCGTCATCTTTACAGGCACCTCTATCACACGACATCCCTGCCTCAATATGTCTATGCTGAGGCCAACCTCTAGGCCGTAGCCGGATTCAAAGGACAAATCCTTCACTAAGGCCGACCTAACGGCACGCTGACCGGATAACGGCTCTTGCATGGTTTGCCCGGTAAAGCGCTGTATGCCCCAGCGGCCCAAACCTTTAGCTAAACCGATTCCGCCGGCCTTTTCAGGTTTTGGGAAATCCGCTATAGCCATGTCGGCCATACCTTTGAGTACCGGGTCCAAGATTAACGCCGCCTCCGCAGCACACTCCCCTAGGTCCCCATCGAGAAAAAGGATAATATCCTCGGTCACATTGCTCATAGCGCGCTCAAGAGCTTTGCCTTTTCCGAGGTTTTGCTCTAGGCCGAGCACCTCGGCACCGGCCTCGGCAGCGACGCTCGCGGTCCCATCGCTAGAGCCATCATCGACGACCAAAACCCGGTCTACTTCGCTAATCTTTTTAGTCGCTCGCACGGTCGCCGCAATGCGGTCGGCTTCGTTGTAAGCAGCTATAACCGCTACTACGGATGTCTCAACCATAAGCTCCTGTTCTTCAAACGCTTCTGCAGCTCTTATTCCACGTAAGCTTGGAATACGGGCGCATTCTCTCAGCCAGCGTCAAAGCATATCTTGGCGTCAAAGCATTAGACCTTTGGCACCAACTGGTCTGCCGTCGCCTTGACTCCAAAATTACCGTTCGCCTCCCTGAGGGCAAAGACAGCCGATATGATGCCCGCCTGTGTGTCGATATTGTCTACAGTGGGTATTCCGGTTTGCTGATACTCTTTCATGTATGATTTCTTACACTCTCTGTTCTCGGCTCCAACCACCCGAATTCCCATCCCCTTTAAGGCTGCTATGATGTGAACGTCGGTCGTTTTCGGGTTCAAATCCCCGTCGGTGCCCCCGAGTATGAGGGCCGAGGTGATCGACTTCAAGGCGTCGGTCTCCATCACGATGAGGCCCAGCTCGCTCAGCCTGTTAAGATATGGAACGACTGGGCTGGTCGTGGTCGTTGCAGCGGTCGCGGTATCTGTTGCGACCAGCTCTTCGGCCAGCTTCTTAAGGACCAGCTCGCGGACATTATCATCGTTCATCTCTTGTGGCAGGTATGCCGCGAGTTCCCGTTTGACCTCGTTGGTCAGCTCAAAGTCCTCCTTGACCTTGACCGTGCCGACAGCGGCTCCCGCCAAGCTCAAACCATCGACGACCACGGAGAGCATCTCGTTCTGCTTCTTCGAGGTTACGAAGACGACCACATTCTGGCCTTCGAGTCTGCCCATAATCGAGAGCGGATAGACGCCGCTCGTTAACCTCTTTTCTTCGTCGAGTTCGACTTTGAGCGTCTTATTCTCATCCCTGAGCGTATTAAAATTCGTCTCTATTCTCTTGACTAGAGATTGCTGCTGCTGGAGAAGCATTCCTTTGTCGTCGATGACCGTTCCCAAAAGAATACCGATCGCAAGTGCGATAAACACCGCGACCAGCGACGCTATATGATAGCGCATATCAAACATCTATTTCTCCTAAAGGCCTAATATTAATTTCACCTGTACAAGTATAAGACGAATCGATTGTCTAATGGCCGGTGTAGCGATTATTATTGCTATAATAGCGGTCAATCCGCCTAATAGTAATAGCCCGAGTTGGCTTATTTTTACGCTAGACCGGTAGAGCTTATTGACGCCTTTTGCGTCGACAAGCTTACCGCCGACTTTCAACCTTACTAGAAAAGTACTCGACATCCCTTTTCTACCCTTATCTAGGAATTCGACTAAATTGGCGTGCGTCCCTACCGCCACGATAAGTTCCGCGCTTTTTTCATAAGCCAGAACCATCGCAATATCCTCACTGGTGCCCGCTGCTTCAAAGACTATTGCCGACAAACCTAGTTTTTGGAGGCGGCTCAAACCCGGTGCGCGTCCGCCGGCATAAGCATGGACGATAAGTTCCGCTCCGCATTTGAGCGTCGCGTCCGCCACGCTGTCCATATCGCCGATGATAATGTCGGGCCTGTAGCCCTCCTCCACCAGCGCGTCGGCTCCGCCGTCGACGCCGATTAGAATGGGCCTCACCTCACGTATGTAGGCGCGCAAAGCTTTTAGGTCGGCTTTATAGTCATGTCCTCTGACCACGATCAATGCGTGCTTGCCATTAAAATTTATACTCGTCTCCGGAACTCTTGACCCATCAAGTATCAACTCTTTTTCTTTTTGCATATATTCGAGCGTATTAACCGCGAATTTTTCCAACTCTTCGCCTATCCTGCCATGCGCCTTTTCGAGTTCGTGCTCGAGCATCAAATGTGTCAATTTCTTTCCGCTGGCTATCTTTCTATCCCCGAGGCACACATCCTCACCCTTTATACTAAGCCAGCTTCCCTCTTTGACAAGGTCGAAAATCTCGGGTCCGACGTTGTCGAGCAGGTGAATCCCAGCCGAGCAAAGTACCAGCGGTCCCGCATTCGGATACTTGCCCGATGTAAAGCAGCTCGCATTTATAACTACCTCGACACCCGTCTCGACAAGCGCCTCAGCTGTTACGCGGTCGAGGTCTTCGTGGTCGATAATGGCTATATCGCTCGGTTTCAGGCGCTTTACAAGCCTCTTTGTCCGCTTGTCAAGCTTCGCCGATCCATCAAAATACATGCTGCCGGTCTTTCCTTTCGTAAGCAACTTCGGGGGTATGCCCTTGCCGTCGATGTCAAAAGATTCGACAGCGGCTCCATCATCAAAGCTTACCGGTTTTCGATTATGATTGCCAGAAACGCGCCGCGCTTGCTTTGTGGCTTTTCTATCGTTCGACACAATAAATCCTTTTAACTCGATTGTTCTCAGCGATCCTTACGTATACCGGGTCTATGAGCCCAAGCTGCCATCTGTTGTCGCGGGATTGACCTGCATATGAACATGGTCTGTGAATTCCGGCAGATACTTATTTATCTGGCTATTAATCTGCGGCAGAGGTCTGAGTGCCCCAATGACGGTCTCTCCTTTTTCGAGACGTTGCCCGATTCTGATGCGAACATCGTCGATGTGAATTATCGCGATACGCAAGTTCGGATACCCATCGGGTTGTATTTCGACGTGATAATCGGTTACCTTGCTGTAAAGCTCGTAAGTCTTCACGACGGTAACGACGCCGTTAACCGGACTGAGCACTTCCGAATTGGGGGCCAGTGCAATATCCATAGCGGAAGTCGGTGCGCTTCCCCTGCCCCTTGACTCCATAATAAAGAGCACCGGTTGCTCCGCTCCTATAACCGCGTTTCGTACGGTTGCGGTCGCTTCCCTGTCGTAGCACTCCAGCACCGGTGCCATAGCAACCGCCTCGCGCCGCTCCGCTTGATGAAATCCCACTCCAACGACACTCCCCTGCCGCGCCGGTAGCGCCAAACCAAGGCTCGATGTGCCTACGGTCGCGAAACACTCATAAAGCGGGCTTGTTTCTTGTACAGTCTCAGTCGCAATCGCCGCGCCGTTTTGCTGGAAACTCAGGAGGTTTATCTCCGAAACTATATATATCAATAGCCCTACGGACAAGATAAGCGATATCGCCGTCAAAATCTGTTTGGCCCTGAGCATCGCGTTCAGCCGTCGCCGGCGTCGCTTTGCCTCTATGCGCACCGCGCTAAATTCTCCCTCCGCACTCTCGTTTTTCAACAGGATATCTCTCGGCTGAGCACCCTTTATTTCATCTTTGACATCAGTTCGTTCTGCCACGCGCCTCGCTCGCTTTCTTCCCCTCGGCTTCAAAAAGCAATTCTTCGGCATGTTTGAGCGACAGGTCTGAATCAATTTTGCCGCTTAAAAGCCGTGCTATCTCGCGTATTCTGCCTTCGTCAAAAAGCTCGTCTATCTCGGTTATGGACTTGTCGTCCAGCTCCTTTTTCTCAATCGAAAAGTGACTATCCGCAAAGCTTGCTATCTGTGATAAATGAGTAACAGCCATGACTTGATGTGCCCTGCCCAGCAGCGACATCTTCTTACCGACCGCCATCGCGGTCTTGCCCCCTATCCCGACATCTATCTCATCAAAAATCAGCGTCGGCGTTGCATCCGCGTCCGCCAGGACTATCTTTAAAGCCAGCATTATCCTGGAGACCTCTCCGCCGGAAGCTATCTTCGCAAGCGGTCGCGGCGGCTCTCCTTTGTTAGCCGAGATGAGAAACTCGACTCTATCGATGCCGTGCGCATAGACCTTAAGGCGCCCGTTTTCGAAGGGCAAGCCGTCGTTATCCTCTTCACTGATTAATAATACTTTAAAATCGGCGTTTACCATATTTAAATCCGCCAATTCCTGCCCGACCTCAATGGCAAATTTTTCGGCGGCTTCTTTACGCATCAGGCTTAGACTCGTCGCGACTTCGGCAAGCCTTCGCTCAAGCTCGACTATCTCCCTTTCCAGCCGAGCTATCCGTTGACCAGATGTGTCGCAGAGCAACAGCTCCCGTGCCGCGAAATCTCGATATTTCAAAATCTCTTCTATGCTTGTCCCGTATTTTTTCTTCATCAACGCCAGCAGCGAAAGTCTGTCCTCGACTTCCTGCAAGCGCCCCGGAGGAAAATCGAGACTGGTCGCGTAATCCTTGAGCGACGCCGCACAATCTTCAAGCTCTATGGACAGGCTGTTGAGCCTTTCCGTTATCTCATCGAAGGCCGCATCGATATTTTCCATGGTGCGTAAGTCTTCAGCCGCGCGCGCGATAAGGTCAACCGCCGGCGTAAAATCACCGCTATCCGAAATCGCATTGACCGAGTTTGCGGCGACCTCATACAACTTCTGCGCATTCCGCAAGATCTCGCGCTCGCGCTTAAGCTCTTCATCCTCGTCGACTACCAGAGCCGCCTGGTCTATTTCATTGGTTTGAAACTGCAGAAGGTCTTTCTTTGCCAGCAATTCGCGTTCCGCGCCTTGGATGGCCGCCAATTCACGCTGCCGTTCTCGCAGGCTTTCAAGATCGTCTCGAAAAATATCGCGAAGTCGCAGCAATTCGATACCGCCATATTTGTCAAGAAAGTCTATGTGCGTCGAGGGTTTGAAGAGCGACTGGTGCTCATGCTGTCCATGCAGGTCTAGAAGTCGTCTGCCTACCTCGGCAAGTGTCTTGACCGTAACAATGCTGTCGTTAATGTAGCACTTGTTCTTGCCGTCCGCCGAGATGACCCGGCGAATTATCAACTCGCCGTCATCTACGAGAAAGTTGTCCCTCTCGAAATCCGGCTTCATCGCCTGCGGTACCGAAAACAATCCCTGTACTTCCGCACGGTCGCACCCGCGCCGAATCATGGAATTGTCCGCCCTGCCGCCGAGCAACAAGTTGACCGCTCCGACCACGACCGTCTTACCGGCTCCAGTCTCACCGGTCAAGACGTTAAGACCGCCTCCAAACTGAACGCGCGCTTTAGTGATAAGAGCTAAGTCCCTTATGAATAGCTCGTGTAACATAAATGCCGCCTATCGAAGCCAGGAATCCCAGACACGCAGCTTACTCTTGAAGAGCGTATAGAAACTCTGCTCCTTAAGTCTTATCAGCTGAGCCTTGGAATCGGCCCGTCGTATCTCCACCGAGTCAAAGATGGCACAGAACTCGAGACAGCCATCGACTCCTACTATTACTTCGAGGTCCTTGGCGAGCTCGACGCGCGCCGTATCTTTAGCGCTGAGCGCCATCGTCCTTCCAAACAGGGAGTGCGGGTTGACGGGTGCCAGCAAAATCAGCTCGTTTTCCGGCGAAACCACAGGTCCGCCAGCTGAAAACGAATACGCCGTCGAGCCGGTCGGTGTCGCGAAAATAAGTCCATTCGCGGTATATCTGCTGAACATTATGTCGTTGATATAGACATCCATTTCGAGCATGCGCTGGTGATGACCGCGCTCTATCGCGATTTCATTGAGCGCAAGGTAGGTGTCGTCACAATCGCCGGCGCTAATTACACACTCGAGCATCATGCGCTCGTCGACCATATAGTCCCCTGAGAGCAGCCGCTCCATAGCCGGATAAAGCTCATTGGGCTCGACTTCGGACAAAAACCCGACCCGGCCCATATTGACACCGATGACCGGAATCTTCGCTCCTTTTAGCATTCGAACAGCACGAAGAATCGTGCCGTCGCCCCCGAGCACGACCACAGCATCGCTCGTCAAAATCTCGTCAAAACCGGCGCCAAGCTCGTCCAAGCCGAGCCTTCCCGCATCTTCGGTCAGCAACAAGACTTCCACTTGCTTAGCCTTGAACCATGAAATCAGCTCCGAAGTCATCTTCGGGACTTCGCTCTTGTCGAGGTTCGGCAGTATCACTATTTTGCCTGTCGCTTTGCCCTCAATATATGCCATAAGACTCCTATGCCGTTCCTAAACAAACCTATTATATTATAAGGCAACCAAGCTCGATTGGCACGTTTCGCGAAGATTAAACCGCTTATGTGCCGGCACTTGAATCTACCTGCCACAGCACCTCATGGGCTTTTTCAACGACGGCATCAATAATCCTTTTTCTCTCGCTCTCCCCGACAGGCAAACCATCACCCGTAGCGTAGAGCAAAAACTCGAGATTTCCTTCCGGCCCTTTAATCGGTGAGAATGAAAGCCCTTTAATCCGCATGCCGTTTTTCTCAAAAAATTCCCAGGTCTCATTTAAGACATCCCTGTGCACAGTCGGGTCTTTTACCACGCCTTTCTTGCCGACTCTCTCGCGTCCCGCTTCAAACTGCGGCTTCACGAGCGCGACTATCTCTCCGCCGGGCGCCAGCAGCGCTAAAACGCTCAACAAGATCTTTTGAAGAGATATGAACGAGACGTCGATGGTAATAAGGTCGGCGAGGTATGGAATATCATCGGGTTTTACGTGGCGGATGTTGGTCCGTTCCAAAACTATGACTCGCGGGTCTTTGCGTAGCGACCAAGCTAGCTGGCCATAGCCGACATCAATGGCGACAACCTGCTTCAAGCCTCGACGCAGCAAGCAGTCGGTGAAGCCGCCGGTCGATGCCCCAATATCGATTGCCAGCTTGCCCGCCGGGTCAATCGAGAACTCTTGAAGCGCTTTTTCCAGTTTCAGCCCGCCTCGTGACACATACGAGTCGTCTTGAGCGATGGTTATATGGCCACCCTCATCGACCAGGCTGGATGGTTTCTCAATAGGCTTTGCATCGACAAAAACCTTCCGAGCCATAATCAGCCGCTGAGCTTGCTCGCGGCTTTCCACCAATCCT
Organism: Actinomycetota bacterium; assembly: GCA_030018005.1. GTDB lineage: Bacteria > Actinomycetota > Aquicultoria > Aquicultorales > Aquicultoraceae > Aquicultor. The sequence goes on along the minus strand of JASEGT010000001.1, from coordinate 38,833 downwards.
GATTGAACTAAATATTTGTCGGCTCTTTTTTTGCCCATAAAATAATCTAGAATAGATGGTTTGTTAAGCGTGCCACATCATCGGGCCTACTACTCAAACATCGTGGGGTGGGTACCGAATGTCGTGCGCCCGGCGGATTCGCCCGGTTTCTTGCCGCTCTTCAACTCGTCCAGCTTGCGGTTAACACTATATGCGATGCCGTTAGCGTCGAGACCGGCCTCCGCGAGAAGACGTTTCATCGACCCATGAGACATAAATCTATCGGGCAGCCCGAGTCTGAGGAACGGCATGTGATACCCCATCTCCACCAACGATTCCAGCACAGCGGAGCCGAATCCCCCCGAGACCGTATTCTCCTCGATGCTCACAAGTAGTTTGTGTTTCTCGGCTGCCCAGCTTATTAACTCCTCGTCTATCGGCTTGATAAAGCGCATATTCACGACAGACGCTGATACGCCGCGCTCCCGCAGTATCTTGGCCGCTTCCAATGAGGAGCTTACCATTCGCCCGACTGCCAGCAAGCAGATTTCCGTTCCTTCTTCGAGAATCTCGCCCTTACCTAGAGGCATCATGCGATAATCCTCCGAAATCGGAACTCCGAGGCCCAGGTCGCGCGCATAACGTATCGCAACCGGCTGACCGATTTCCGTAGCCGTAAAGAGCATGTGCCGCAACTCATCTTCATCTTTCGGGGCCATTATGGTAAGGCCCGGCACGCTGCGCAGATATGTAAGGTCGAACGCCCCGTGGTGGGTTGGCCCGTCTTCGCCGACGAGTCCCGCCCGGTCTATCGCAAAGACCACCGGCAGCTCCTGGAGGCTAACGTCCTGCATTATCTGGTCGAACGCCCGCTGCAAAAACGTCGAGTATATCGCCACCACCGGATGAAAACCCTGGGTCGCCATTCCGGCGGCAAACGTCACTGCATGAGGTTCCGCGATACCCACGTCATAGAATCTATCCGGCAACTCCTGCGCAAATTCGTCCAAGCCCGTGCCGCTGGTCATAGCAGCCGTTATCGCCACTATCTTATCGTTCTTCTTCGCTAAATCCACGAGCGTCTTACCGAACACCTCGGTATAGGTCGCGGCGCTACTCGATGACTTCGGCTCGCCCGTCCTTTTGACGAACGGCGCGATTCCATGCCATTTCTCCGGCCTCTCGACCGCCGGTATGTAACCCAGGCCCTTCTTGGTAATCGCATGGATTAGCACAGGCCCTTCCACCTGCTTAGCAAGAGCTATGTTCTTCTCCAGGTCTTTGATGTCATGGCCATCGAGCGGCCCCATGTATGTAAATCCCAGCTCTTCGAAGAGCATGCCCGGAACGAGCAGCGCTTTGACGCTCTCTTTAATATGCATCCCGATATCGTAAACGAACTCGCCGATGGCGGGGAGCTTTTTGATTCGCGTCTCTATCTCGCGGCGAAGCTTGGTGTGGCCGGGGTCGAGACGGAGTTGCGTCAGGTAACTGCTCATCGCACCTACGTTCGGCGATATTGACATCTCATTGTCGTTGAGGACAACGATGAGCCTCGTACCTAAATGTCCGGCTTGATTGAGCGCTTCATACGCCATGCCGCCCGTGAGCGACCCGTCGCCTATGACCGCCACTACATGCTCGTCTCCCTCATTCATATCTCGCGCCTCGGCGATGCCGAGCGCCACGCTTATCGAGTTGCTCGCATGGCCCGTATCGAACACATCGTGCGGGCTCTCTGATCTCTTCGGAAAACCGGCCAACCCGCCATATTGACGCAGGGTCGTAAAGGTCTCATTTCTGCCGGTTATAAGCTTATGAACGTAGCTCTGGTGTCCCACGTCCCAAATTATCTTATCTTTCGGACTATTAAGCGTGCGGTGCAAGGCGAGCGTTAGCTCGACCGCGCCCAAGTTAGATCCTAGGTGCCCGCCCGTTTCCGAGACAGCCTCGATTAGCCGCGTCCTTAACTCTTGCGCAAGCCGCGCCAGCTCACCATGGGACATCCTCTTTAAGTCTTTTGGGCCATCTATCGTACTTAAGATCTTGTAATCCATATTATCCTTCTTTTCCCGTAGTGAACGGGCTTGACTCATTTAATTCGGCTAATACTGCTAAATGTGTTTTAACCTGTTCTCCCATTGACCATCATAGCCCAAACGACAACCTCTATACAATCGTCATCGCATCGAGCGCGGCCCCTGAACCCCCGCCACCGGATGTCTCAGACAAGCTAGAACTGTCGCTCATACACAAAATCCGCCAGGTTTCTCAAGACTGCCGTATCGCCCGCCACTCCATCAAGCGCGTCTTTTGCGCGGCCGACGACCGACTCGGCCATCGCTTTAGCCTCCTTGAGCCCATAGACCGAAGGATAGGTCGCCTTCCCTAATTTCACGTCGCTTCCCGCCGTCTTGCCCAAAACCTCGGTGTCCCCGACCACATCGAGCACATCGTCGGTTATTTGAAACGCCAGGCCCAGATAACCCGCATACGAACTCAACCTGGTCAGCTCGGACTGCGAAGCTCCAGCTAAAATCGAGCCCGCTCTGACTGACGCTTTTATCAGTGCGCCAGTCTTGTTTTCGTGGATGAATTCGAGTGTCGACGCGTCTATCCCCCGGCCTTCCGAGATAATGTCGACAACCTGGCCGCCGACCATCCCTGAAACCCCGGCCGCCGACGATAATTCGCGCACCACATCTACTATGCGGCCGCGGTCACCTGCTCTCTGCGCACTCGCAACAAGGCTAAACGCCTCCGAAAAGAGCGCATCGCCGGCGAGAATAGCCATGGCCTCGCCAAAGAGAATGTGACATGTGGGTTTGCCCCGGCGCAATTTATCGTCGTCGATAGCAGGAAGGTCATCGTGTATCAGGGAGTATGTGTGGATGTATTCGACCGCGCAAGCAGTAGGCATGACCTCTTCAGCGGTCGCCCCAAACAACTTCGCGGCTTCGATGACGAGTATAGCTCTGAATCGCTTTCCGCCCGAGAAAAGGCTGTGGCTCATCGCCTCGTAGATAACCTCGGGGTTGCGTTTCTTCGGAAAATGCTCTTTCAGGCCTGCTTCTATTAGAAGCCTGGTATCATCCGGATATTTAGCGGTCAACTATATCTTCCCCCGGGGAATCTTCTTCGTTCTGAGGAATCCAGGCCGTATAGTCTATCTGCTGATTACATAAGGTGGCAAGTTGGATGCTCTCTTCGAGAAGGTCGAGTGAGGCCTCCAGACTTATCTCTTTTTTTCTGACCTGCTCGGCAATCTCTTCGAGCCGGTCCAAAGCATGGTCGTAACTTAATTTCTCCAATTGTCCCACCGTCTTCTTCTACTTTAGCTGCTTTGTTGCGATTGCTTCAACTCTATCGCTATCCTGCCGAGAATGCCGTTGACAAACTTGCTCGATTCTTCCATCCCGTAGACCTTAGCCAATTCAACGACTTCGTTGATTGAAACGCTGACCGGTATGTCCTCTTCGTGCATCATCTCGTATAGACCGATTCTGATGAGGTTGCGGTCGACTATCGGCATACGCTCAAGCGCCCAGTTATCGGTATGCGATGATATCACCTCATCAATTGCCCCGCGATTTTTATCAACACCATATATCAAGGTGATGGTGAAGTCGCTTGGCGCTTCTTCCCTGGCAAGAATCCTATTTTTAATTATTTCGCCGAAAGGCTGCCCGGTAATCTCGTTCTCATAGAGAATTTCCAATGCGTCTTTCCGCGCTTTTCGACGTTCAGACATCATATATTCTAGATTTCCGCCTGTATTTCTGCTGGTTTTAGCCTGCACTCGGCGTTATGACCACATTTATGGATCACTCACTACCCTTACTGGTCATTCAATATCCACTGGGCGATAAAGTCCGTGTAAACCTCGCCCTTCCTGAAAATCGCGTTATCGAGAACTCTTAGGTGAAACGGTATCGTCGTCGCTAAGCCCATGATAACACATTCTTCCAGGGCTCTTCTGCCCCTATCTATCGCTTCGTTTCTGTCGTTGCCCCAAACAACTAGCTTCGCCAGGAGCGAGTCGTAATAACTCGGCACCTCATAGCCTGTATAAAGATGGCTATCCATACGCACGCCGGGTCCCCCCGGGGGGTTGTAAAGCAGAACTTTGCCGCCCGCCGGCATAAAATTTTTATCCGGATCCTCGGCATTTATTCTAAACTCGATGGCATGCCCGTTAGCTTTGATATCATCCTGTGTAAAACTGAGAGCCTCACCACCTGCGACTTTGATTTGTTCTTTTATTAGGTCCACGCCGGTCACCATCTCGGTTACAGGATGCTCGACCTGAATGCGAGTGTTCATCTCCATGAAATAATAACTGCCGTCCGGCTCGACCAGAAACTCTATGGTCCCGGCATTGACATAATCGACAGCTTTCGCCGCCCGCACCGCCACCTCGCCCATCTCGGCGCGCTGCTCGGCCGATATCGACGGCGACGGCGACTCCTCGATCAATTTTTGGTGCCGGCGCTGTATGGAACAATCGCGCTCTCCGAGGTGGACTACGTTTCCAAAAGAATCGGCGATTATTTGAAACTCGATATGGCGCGGTTTTTCGACGAACTTCTCCATATAGACTTCGTCATTGCCGAATGCCGCTTTAGCTTCGGCCTGCGCCATCTGAAGGAACTTGATAACTTCTCTCTCGTTCTGGGCTACCCTCATGCCCCGGCCGCCGCCTCCAGACGAAGCCTTTATCATCACCGGGTAACCAATCTCTTTAGCGGCTTTTACCGCTTCCTTTTCACCCGCGACCGACCCCGAGGTTCCGGGCGTTACCGGTATTCCCGCTGCCGTCATGCGCCGCCGTGCTTCCGATTTGTGTCCCATCGACTCTATCGCTTCGGCCGACGGCCCAATGAAGGTTATATGACAAGATTTACATATATCTGCAAACTGATGGTTCTCCGCTAAAAACCCATAACCCGGATGAATCGCGTCCGCGCCCGTGACTTCGGCCGCGCTGATAATATTCGGAATACTGAGGTAGCTGCGATGCGTCTGAGCCGGGCCCACACAGACAGCTTCGTCCGCCAGTTTTGTGTGAAGGGCCTCCGTATCCGCCTCCGAGTAAATAGCTACGGTCGGGATTCCTAGCTCTTTGCAGGCCCTAATCACCCGTACCGCGATTTCACCCCTGTTTGCTATTAACACTTTTCGAAACAATATATTCTCCCTTACGTCTTCAACGCCCAAGCCTGACAGCTACTTCGTCCTTATCTTTATCGTCTGCTTCCTAAACGCTAGTCTCATACATAAACATGATTTGGCCATACTCTACCGAATCGCCGTTGCCGACCGCTATAGCCCGGACTATACCTTTTTCTTCCGCAGCTATCTCGTTCATCAACTTCATCGCTTCGACGATACATAGTGTCTGGCCTTCTGATACCTCATCGCCTACCTCTACAAATGGGTCCGCGCCCGGAGAAGCCGAACTGTAGAACGTCCCGACCATCGGCGCTACTATCTTCTTCCAGTGCTCCGGGTATTCGCCTGCTTCCTGCGCCTCTTTTGGCGCCATCGTCTCCCCATTGCCTGTTGACACTATGGGTGCTTCGACTGCCGCTGTTAAACCGCCTTTGCGCACGGCTATCTTCACCCCGTTTTCCTCAACGGTCACCTCCGAAACGCCGCTCTCGTCGACTATCTTTATGAGTTCTTTGATCTGATTTATATCCATAACCCCGTCCTCCCTGGCGGACCCTATTTCTTCGCTCATCATAAATACCGCTTTTTCCGCACCGTCCACATGAGACTCTAGATATTTTCTGGCCTCATTCGGGAACAATGCGTACGTCAACACATCCTCTTCGCTCTTGGCTAAGTCGCCGATGGCTTTTGCGTAATCGTCGAATGTCTCGGTAATTAAATCGGCCGGCCTACATGTCAACACCTCTTCGTCACCGAGTATCTTCGAAGCGATATCTTTATCCATAGGCCCTGGCGCACGACCATATAGGCCTCTGATGTATTGTTTCATCTCGTCCGGTATAATCGCCCAACGCTTTCCGGTGAGCACATTTAATACGGCCTGCGTCCCGACTATCTGGCTCATAGGTGTTACCAACGGCGGATAGCCCACCTCGGCGCGTACTCTAGGAATCTCCTCGAGCACCTCGTCGAGCCGGTCGGCTGATTTCTGTTGCTCGAGCTGGCTTTCCAGGTTTGATATCATGCCGCCGGGAACTTGGTGAGCAAAGACCTGCATGTTCGCAAGCGACGTCACGCCTCTTAGGAAACCCCGCTTGCCTCTTATATCTTCCCAGTATTTCGCGATGTGGAAGAGTTCATCCAGGTCAAAGCCGGTGTCATAGGGTGTGTCTTTGAGCGCGGCGACAATCATCTCGACAGCCGGCTGTGAGTTGCCGAATGCGAGCGGCACTGTCGCCGTATCGATAATATCAACGCCGGCTTCGATTGCCTTCAGGTAATTCATCGGCGCCATTCCGCCGATGTAATGGCAGTGTAAATCGATCGGCACCTCAACCTCTTTACGCAAGCGCTCGATTAGTTTTTGCGTCCTGTAAGGTGTAAGGAGTGCCGCCATATCCTTGATGCAAATAGAATCGACACCCATTTCCACTAGCTCGATAGCGGTTTCTATATAGTGCTCCAATGTGTGCACGGGGCTTATCGTGTAACAGACGGCGCCCTGCGCGTGGGCACCCGCTTCTTTGACTGCGTCTATCGATACCTTTAGGTTTCTCGTATCATTGAGCGCGTCGAAACACCTAAAGATGTCCATGCCGTTCTTGGCTGACGCGTGGACGAACCGGCGCACGATATCATCGGGATACTGACGATATCCAACCAGATTCTGTCCTCGCAACAACATTTGTAGCGGGGTGCGGGGGGCATGCTTCTTGATGACCCTCAACCTGTCCCAAGGATTCTCGTCCAGAAAACGGAGTGTCGCGTCGAAAGTGGCGCCGCCCCAGACCTCCAATGAATAATAGCCGATACGGTCATGGTGTTCTAAAATCTTTAGCATATCGTCTGTACGCATACGAGTAGCCCACAGCGACTGGTGCGCATCTCGCAATGTCGTATCGGTTATCTTGACCGGCCTATTCTTCATACAGCACCCACTTCATAGTTGACAATTTTTACCTTCTATACTTTGCAGTCAAGCACCATAGAAAGGTGTGCTTGATTTGCCGTTGCGGCGAAACACTCGTTGAAAAACCTTTATAAGCGTTTTGGTCTGCTGCGGTTAGATCCAACCTTAAGACCGACATCTCTCGGGAGTAACGGCCTCGAACAACATTAAATCACGTCGTCTTTAGCTTCCGAGCCCTACGGCATAAATGAATCTTAGTGGCTCGCGGATATTCCAGCGCCGACACGAAATCCGATTCGCCAACAACCTCTCCGAAGACCGGAATCCCTTGTTCGGGTATTGTAACATACTCAGGGTTACAATATACCCCGTCCAACTTCTAAGACGGGGTATGACCTGTATTTAACCTATGTTATTATACTCTATTTTCACTCTGCGGTGAAGATTTTGCCTGATTTATGTATACACGTTCGCCTCATATCAAATGACGCTTACTGTCGCTCGATAAGCGCGGCAAACAGACGCGCGCCATAGGACTGCCTAGCTACGCTCTGGTAATATAGTCGCCTGTTCTGGTGTCGACCTTGACCACGTCGCCTATCTTAATAAAAAGCGGTACCTGTACGAGCGCGCCCGTCTCGAGCGTGGCGGGCTTAGTGGCGCCGCTCGCGGTGTCACCCTTTAAGCCCGGATCGGTCTCAGTTACCTCTAGCTCCACGGTTATCGGCATCTCTATTGCTATCGCTTGTCCCTCATGCATGGCGATAAGAACATTCATGTTTTCCTTTAGAAAGTTCGTCTCGCTACCTAGAAACGCTGCCGGCACACCTATCTGCTCATAACTCTCGGTGTCCATAAACATATACTCGCTGCCGTCGTTGTAGAGATATTGCATCGACCGCCTGTTCACGACGGCTTGATCAAATTTCTCGCCGGCCCTAAACGTTCTGTCTACCACAGCGCCGCTCTTAAAATTCTTTAGCTTAGTGCGAACGAACGCTCCACCTTTGCCCGGCTTGACATGCTGAAAATCAACAATCTGATAGAGCACACTATCTACATAGATGGTCATACCGTTCTTAAACTCATTCGTCGAAATCATCAAAAACCTCCGTATTGTTTCCGCGCCGCGCATCCGGGTCTATGTAGATACCTGGAGAACTCGGAAAATCTAAGCTGCCTCAAATATGTATTCTATCATCCGTGTCTGATTCCCCGAAATGCCCTAAATCGCTTTATCCTAGTAATTCTACAACTCAAGCAGCTCTTTCGTCGAGTGCGTCAATATTTTATTGCCTGTTTCGGTCACAACCACAAGGTCCTCTATACGGACACCCCCGAAGCCGCTGATATATATTCCCGGCTCCACTGTAACGACCATCCCCGGTTTTAGCAAGCTCTTGCTGCCCACGCCCAGCACCGGCGACTCATGGACATTAAGGCCGACGCCATGACCCAGGTTGTGTGTAAAATGCTCCCCGAAGCCGGCTTCCTCGACAATATGCCTGCTCACAGCGTCTATCTCTTCACCGCTTTTTTCGGGGGCGACCGCCGACAGCGCGGCAAGCTGAGCTTCCTTTACTTTTTCATATATTTCGCGTTTTCGAGCGCCGGCCTCGCCCGCAACGACCGTGCGCGTCATATCGGAGTGATAGCCCTCGATAACCGCGCCGAAATCGAGTTTTACAAAATCACCCGACTCGATTCTTTTCTCTGAGGGCGTGGCATGCGGTATCGCCGAATTCGCACCGGAAGCGACGATCGTCTCGAAACTCGGCTTCTGCGCACCGTTTCTCAACATAAAACAATCCAGCTCGATCGCAATGTCCCGCTCGCTCGTGCCCGGCTTTATGTAATCGATGATATGGGTGAAGGCGCGGTCCGCGAGAGCCGCTGCCGCCGCGATGTTGGCTATCTCAAGCTCATCTTTTACTTCACGCAGAGGTTCGACTAGATTGGAGACGCCGACCAGTTGAAGCTCTCCAAACTCCTTGACCATCCGTTCGTATTGCCTAACAGTAATATGTGTAGCCTCAAAGCCCGCCCTTTTCGCCCCATTTTGCCCGGCCAGCGCCACAATCTCTTCCATCGACGGTTTGGTCCAGGGCGCAATCTCATCGGCATTCGCCGTCTTGAGCGCGTCGTCATAATAGCGATGATCTATGATGAGCGTAGATATTTCACTGTCTACGATAAGTCGCACCCTCGCACCGGTCATCCCGCCCGCGCAGCCGCATAAATAGAAAATATTATGCGGCTCACTGACGAGTAAGACGTCAATCTCAGCCGCTCTGATGCGTTCTCTAAGTTTGTTGAGACGCTCGCCGTAGTTTATCCCAAGTCCCCCGTCATCCATAAAAAACACATACCTCTTGCTTAGGGTCAACAATAGGCTCTATCGACATTAGGCTGCCTTGACCTCCTACTTGATTATCTCCGCTGCCGCTCTCACCGCCACGACATAGCTATGCGCGCCAAATCCTGAAATCTGGCCTACGGCCACCGGCGCTATCACAGACTTATGCCTAAACTCTTCCCGCGTGTATATATTGGTTATATGAACCTCTACGACTGGTATGGCGATACCTGCGATAGCATCTCTGATAGCAATAGAATAATGAGTAAAGGCTCCCGGGTTTATGATGATACAGTCGATCCGGCCGGCAACTGCCTGCTGCACGCGGTCGATAATCGCGCCCTCATGGTTGGACTGAAAAAACTCCGCCTCCAACCCATGCTTGCCGGCTTCCGCCGTTATCATCCGATCTATTGTTTCGAGGGTAGTTTCCCCGTAGACACCGGTTTCCCTGGTACCCAACATATTAAGATTAGGACCGTGAATCACCAATATGCGACCCATTCTTACCCCTCCTTCAAAAATCCTTCAAGCGCTGCAATTAAATCGCTATCTTCAACCCCGCGAACAACGGGATTGCCCACCCCGTCTAGCAGGACGAATACATGCCCGCCCATCGACCGCTTCTTATCTCTCTCCATAACTTTCATAAGCTCGTCTATGTTTGACGCATTCATCGAAGCCGGGAGCCCATACATGTCGACGACCCGCTTATGCAGCTCTACGTCTTTTTTCTCCAACAAGCCCAAGCTTTCGCTTAGCCTGGCGGCGAACACCATGCCGATAGCGACGGCCTCACCATGGGTGTACTGGTATCCACTGACCGATTCTATGGCGTGGCCCAGCGTGTGGCCATAATTCAAGACCGCCCGCAAGCCCAAATCCCGTTCATCCGCTTCGACGATCTCCGCCTTAATCGAGCAACTCATCGTTACAATCTGCGAAAGCACGTCGACTTCCCGCGCTTGAATCTCATCTTTTCGCTCCTGCAGCAGGCTTAAGAGCGGTTCACCCTTTATGAACGCGTATTTGATTACTTCAGCCATTCCACCCGCATAATCCCGCTCTGAGAGCGTGCTCAGTGTGGCAACGTCAATATAGACGAGAGCCGGCTGGTAAAAAGTTCCTATCATGTTCTTGCCGAGCGGGTGGTTTACGGCGACCTTCCCACCGACACTACTATCTACCTGCGCTAATAGCGTGGTCGGCACCTGAATATAGGCAATCCCACGCTCATACGTCGACGCAACGAACCCGGCAAGGTCTCCAACGACGCCGCCTCCTAGCGCTATTATCGCATCCTTACGCTCAAACCCCTTCTCGATAAGCTCGCCATATACCTTCTCGGCTACGCTTAACGATTTGGCCTGTTCTCCATCGGGTACCAGGATAAGCTCATAACCGATGCCCTCAACTTCCAGCGCCTCTACGACTTGGGAGCCGTAATAATCCCAAACCTTAGCGTTAGTAACGAGCGCCGCCCTTACGGACCCGCATTTCTCTTTTATCGTCTCGGCTATACCGTGTAAAACCCGGTCTCCGATATATATCTTATAACTTCTGTCGCCGAGGGCGACATCGACCACATTTTTAATCAATTGCCAATCCCCGCACTTTAAACTCGTTTAGAATCTCGTCTACGACCGTGTCGATCTCCTTGTCCGTCGTCTCAACGGTCATGTCCGCCACTTCCAAGTATAGCGGTTCCCGCCCGGCCAGGAGGCGTTCTATCTCGGCTAACGGGTCATCTGCTTTTAAAAGCGGTCTCTTGTCCCCCGTATCACCGACGCGTTTGAATATCTCCAGCGGTTCCGTTTTCAAATACACGACCGTCGCCGCGTTTTTAAGCAATGCCCTATTTGCCTCGGATATGACGACGCCGCCCCCACATGAGAGGACGACTCCATCTTCACCCAAAAGCTCCGCCAACACATCGCCTTCGATCCTGCGAAATCCGGCTTCTCCTTCGACCTCGAAAATCTCGGCGATACTTCTGCCCGCCTTATCTTCAATCTCGCTATCCATATCGACAAACCGGTATCCGGTTCGTCGCGCCAGATTCCGTCCAATCGTAGTCTTCCCGGACCCCATAAAACCGACGAGCGCGATGGTCATCAAGTCTTCAACCTCTTCAAATAGTGAACATGAGCCGCCTTGGTATCGACGAGCGCATCTCCACCGAATTTCTGCAGCAAAACTTTGGCGATTTCGAACGCGACTACAGCTTCACCGATAACAGCCGCCGCCGGAACCGCACACACATCCGAGCGCTCCTTAACCGCATCAACCGCCTCTTTGGAGACGATATCGACCGTCTTGAGCGGCTGCATAAGCGTCGGAATCGGCTTCATCGCCGCCCTGGCGATGACGACGCCGCCGTTGGTCATGCCGCCCTCGATACCGCCCGCGCGGTTGGTCTTCCTGTAATAGCCGTGTCGCGGCTCATAAAATATTTCATCGTGGGCCTGGGAGCCCCGCTTTTGCGCAAGTTCAAAACCCTCGCCAATCTCGACACCCTTTATCGCTTGCACGCCCATGAGCGCGCGCGCCAGCCTCGCGTCCAGCCGCTCTTCCCAAGAGGTGTACCCTCCTAATCCGGGAGGACAGCCATATACAAGCACTTCAAAAACACCACCAATGGTATCTTTAGTTCTCTTCGCATCTTCGATGAGCGCGACCATCTGCCCTTCGGCGACCGCATCGACGCAACGAGCCGGCGATTCATCGATTCTTGCTAAATCCCCCGGCTCGGGCAGCTCATTTATCATCGCCGCCACCTCGCCAATCGAAACAACGTGGCTAATAACTTCTATGCCGAATTCTCGCAAAAATATTTTGGCGACAGCCCCGGCGGCCACCCGTGCGGCCGTCTCTCGCGCGCTTGAGCGCTCTAAAATGTTACGGATATCTGCTTGCCCCGTCTTTAGAATCCCGCTCAAATCGGCGTGCCCGGGACGAGGTTGAGTCACCCTTTCGTCTTCGACCTCCGTATCGACCGGCTCTATCGACATTGTCGTCGTCCAGTTGGCCCAGTCGCGGTTGTCGATTTTGAGCGTTATCGGCGAACCAAGCGACAAGCCGAACCGCACCCCGCTCAAAATCTCCGCTACGTCTTTTTCTATCGCCATGCGTCCGCCCCTGCCAAAACCTAATTGCCGGCGGGCCAACTCCGCATCGATAGATTCTTTTCTTATTTCAACACCCGCCGGAAGCCCTTCGACTATCGCGACAAGCGCCGGTCCATGTGATTCACCGGCAGTAACATATCTCAGCACTTATGATACCTCGCACATCTTTTCAAATAAGTATAACTAATAGCCGTGAAGTAGTTAAGTGGTAGCGTTGCGTTGCGGAGTAATCTCTCTTAAACCTAAAGAGGCTCAATCCTATTATGGCACTTTCACCCTTGTATATGCCCCGATGACTCCTTAGGGCAAAGCCCATTGCGAAACGCCGGCAATTAACCGCTTAGCAGCTCTTTTAGTAAGCCGATTACTTGACTATCTTTTGCCCGAGTTGGAGCGTAAACCTATCATCACCGTAAAGAACCGTAATACTCCCCTCGCCGATGTCTTCGACCATGAAAGAAGACCCTGCAACCTGCTCGCCACTTCCAACAGTGTATTCTACGCCATCGAACGTGACAATCGCATAACGCGCACCGCCCTGCTCGACGATGTCGACAAGTGTAAGCGACGTAAGAAGCGCCCCGTCTCCAGCGCCGCCGTCGGTGTCGGGCGGCAATCCGATAGGCGTCTCGGTCTCCTCGACAAGCGGCCTAAAGGGGTCTTTATATTCGAAAAGGTCATAGTTTGTGATGACGGTTTCGTCTTCCGCTACCGTCTCGGTAGTCTTTTCAGACGGCGGCTGCTGAGGTGAGGGTTGCCCGACGGCGGCATTTGGAGCCTGTACCGCAAGGTTGCCGGGTTTTGGCAGCGCAAACGTTATCACGACGAGGACCACAAGCATTAATACTACGAGCAGTAAGCCGACGGCAATTCCCTTGCCCTTCGACGTACTAAGCGTATTCTTCATTTCAATCTCTGAAAACTTGTCTTTGAGTCCCATTCAATCTCAACCTTCTATGGCGCCGACGCGCTTCTCACCGGCGGCGGCGGCGGCGTCGATGTCCCTTCACCCATGGTAAATGCACTGATAGACGCAGTCATGTTTAGATCAGGGTATTGCGTTATTTTGATGCTTATGTTATCGACCTTGAAAGCGCGTGGCGCTTTTTCCACGCGCCTTAAGAAATCAATCAAAGCAATATAACTTCCGTTCATAACCACGGATATCTTCATCTCATTGTACTCACCGCTAGACGATGGTTCACCGGGGCTAAGCGAGACCAAATCGACGCCGGCATCGTTCGATATATTCTGTATTTCGACTATAAGCGACGGAAGTTCCGGGCTCGTCGGCATTCGATTCGACAGCTTGATGTACTCGATTTCAGAATTAGCCGCATTCCTTTTGACCTCTTCGAGCATCAAAAGCGTGTTCTTTGCGGCTTGCAGCCTCTGCTCCTGCTCTGTCTTCTTCTTGCTTAACTCGTCAAGCTTAGAAACCTGCGGGCTCCAGCCAAACATGTAGAAGAGTACAAACATAAGCGCTGCTATTGCGACCAGTATTATTATCTGCTTTTTTAACGCTAATTTATCCAACACATCACGTCCCGGAAGGATTGGGCGGGGCAGGCGGCATTGGCTCTTTCTTAAATTTCATGGTATTGCTAAAGAGAATCCTTTTGTCTTGTTTATCGGATGAACTCAACCATACATCGGGTTGTAGTCTTAATTCGCCGAGACGTATCAGCCACTTTGCGACTGGCTTATGGCCGGAATCAGGGGCATCTAGCGGATCTTGAATCTCTCCGGAGAAAGTCACCCCATCCGCATTACCCGAAAGAGTTGCCAAACTCAAATCGTTCGGCGTGATTATCATAAGTTCTTCTAACAGCTTCGACCATAGAATCCTGTCAGCCAGAGCTTTTTCAACAATATCTTTTTTCTTCTGAACCTCGGCCAACCTCGCCTCATACACGCGCAACTCCTGGATGGCGCTCTCCATCTTAACCACCTGGTCCGACAGGAGCACGAGATCTTTCTCCGCGTTGTCTATTCGCCAAACGTTATATAAGAAGATCCCGGCCAAGCACGCTGCGATAGCGACCATGCCGACCAAGCCTGCTAGTAGAAACTTTTCAGCACGCCTTTTATTCTGTATCTCAGCCGGTAAAAGGTTTATTTTGACAACCATCATCGATCTAAACCTCGCATTGCCAGCCCGAGGCATATCGCCATCGAGAGTTCTTCCTCCTCGATTCTAGCGATAAGGCTGTTCTTGTTGACTTGAAAACACTGGAGCGGTCTGCCTAACTCAACCTCAATTTGCAGGTTTTGTTTGAGGTACTCTAAGAAATTCTTGAGCTTGGCACCTCCGCCAGTGACGATTATCCTATCTATACTTTTGGCCCTGTTGGCTTGGACCAGATAGTAATCGAGCGACCTGCGAATCTCAGCGATGAACTTGACCATCTCCTGCTCAAGCACATTCTGGACGGCTTCGGCATATTCCTTGATATCTCTATCTATTGTTGTAGGGGCTTCGTCGGTATCGACCGATGGTAGGCCTATGCGTGCTTTAAGATCCTCCGCTTCATCGAGGCTCATTCCAAGCTGTTCGACAAGCGCTTCCGTAAAAGTACTGCCGCCAATGCTGCTAATCCTGGTAAAACGCGGCACGTTATCCTCTACAACGACTATGTCGGACAAGGTAGCGCTCAAGTTTATCAAAGCTGTTGCGCCTGTCGATGCATCATCTTCCAGCAACAATGGCTTAGTGGTATCACCCATCACTACACGCGCAAACGCAAGCGACGAAACGTCGACGATGACTGGCTTCAGTCCCGCGCCCTCGACCGCCGCTATCGTGGTTTCTATCATGTCTTTGCGCGCTGCGACCAGCAGCACATCCATTACCCGCTCGTGCGAGTCTTTGCTGTATTCTGAGAGTATTTGAAAATCGATGATGGCCTCATCAGCCGGAATCGGTATATAGTCACTCACCTGGTATTGGATAGCGCTTCTCAGCTCTGCTTCGGTCATCACCGGCATCTCTATGACACGAACTATGACCTTTTGGTTTGCAACGCCCACCACAACGCGTTTCTCGGCAATTTTATTGGAACGCCAAAGCGAGGCAAGCTCCTTGGCAACGCCATCAACGTCGCTAATCTCACCCTCGGTAATCAATCCGTTTGGCGTCTTTGCCGTCGCATACTCAATAAGGATGGGTTTATCCGCAGCTGCTTTCAATTGGGCCACACGAAAACTAGTGCTGCCAATATCTAAGCCGATAGGGGCGGCCCCATTACCTAGGCCAAACAGTCCCAAAATATCCTCCTGCGTCTAAAGCTCGTCACTTGCATATTCTATTCAACAGCTGGTGCGGGGCGAATAGACGTAGGCTATAAGCCCAATGCATCTATCTGTTATTGCATCGGTTAGTGACCATAATACTTTAGGGGTTGGAAAGCTATTTATTGGCTCTTATCAGGTGGTTTGGTAGAGCTAAGGCTGGATGGCAGGATTATGGGGAGCCGGTGTTACTGCACTTCCCGCCAGGACGCGGTCATGGTGAGAAATCCTTCACTTCCCGGAAGTGACGGCGGCAAAAAGCTCGGCAAGGCTTCGTGCGTGTATAGGTGGCTGTTATTGGTCCCGTCGGCGAAGTCGAGCATGCCGGAGAGCATGCTCCCCACAAACGAAGTATTGTTCGTGGATATCTTAACCTTCTTGGTTGCGAAGAACGCTCCAGTCACATCGGGAACACTCCGGGTCGGATTTGCGTTAGACCCCTGGGTATCGAGATATATGCTTTCAGCTGTTACTAAACCAAGCACGTGTGAGCCGTCCATATCATATGAACCGTTATGGAACGGCGGTCTCAGCCGGCCCTTAATAAATATCTCGCCGTTGGCGACTATGGTTCCCCGCCCGTAATATGAGATCTCGGTGTTCGCCGAATCCCCGATTGTCAGATTGCCGTCCACAAAAATCGTACCGTCGACATAAAGCCGCTTATTGATGTTGTCCCAAGCGAATTCGCCGCCCGGCACGCCAAAGTCATTTATCGTGCTGTTGATATAGTACATCGGTCGGGAATTCAGTGTCCCGCTCTCCAAATTTGTGTCGTTATCGAGCACTTTGTAGCCGCTATCGCCGGATTGCGTCGCGATAATCCCCGGATATGCCGTACATGTCTCTTCAGACTCAGACGCTGCCCTTGTTCTGTAAGCGGTAAGAGAATCTAGAGGCGGTATTTTGATATCGGGGACCTGGTTCGAAAGCTGGCTCACATTGACTTGCGGATCTCCGGGCTCGAGTGGGTTGCCGTGTTTGTCGAGAATATCTTCGTTCCCATCGGCCGGCTCGATATAGGCTGCGATGGGTTCCGCGGGCTTGCCAAGCGTTGCGCTGTTATTCATAAACCTCAGTGTCCCTGTTTTTATAAAAAACGGTCCGCCGGTTATCTCAGAACTACCCGAAAGCTCAACGTTTCCGCGAACGTAAAACGGTCCGTCGATTGAGGTCGTACCAAGAATTCCGTTGCCGCCCGACGCCATTGAATTAGCTTCCCCCAAGCCCATGTTCATATTCCACAACGAGAAGTTAAATACGCTGACCTTTATTTTTCGCTTCATCCGGCCACTCGTGCCGGTAGACTCTATTGTCCAATACCACTGGCTTCCGACATCTTGAACAGCGTTTACTTCTGCTAAACCATCGCCAACGTTTATAGTAAAAGTCTTAGGCTCCATTGTGCTTCCAAGCTGCTCAAGCTGCCACAGCGCCTTTTGTATGCCGGCTTCGGCAACATGCAGCGCTTCGTTATATTCCTCGTCGCGTTCCGACAGTACAAGGTCACTTTTAGCAATAGTGATGACCCCGAAGCTTAATATGGTAACGATGAGCATAACGCCGATTACCGTAAGTAGCGCGATACCCCGCTCGTCATCGAACAATCTCTTAAACATCCGGTTCTCCTACTCCTTGTTCCTTAAGGTCACCCTGGTTTGCAGAATATACGGCTCCGGAGGCCTGTTCGGGTCTGAATCTATAACCAGACTTATCTCCACTTTGTGTGTTTTAGTGATGCGTGATGCCGTATCTGTCGACATCGACGTCCCGTTTAGGTCGAAGTAGTTGAAGATAGGCATAGACTGCGCCTCATTCCTTAGCCCCTTCATAATAGGAGCCGGCGTTCCATCGTTTATTCGGCGATACAGAGTATCATCTACCACGTAGTATTCGATTTTGTCCCAGAGATTATCGTCGTTGATGTCGGCTCTTAAGTTCACGGAATAATCTCCCGCCTGCTGAAAACTCTCGGCCATCCGCATATGCTTTGCCAGCGATGTCTGAGCGATGCGACCCTTGCCCTGAGCTTCGGCCTGACCGTTTGCTGTGGTATAGATAGTCGCTGACGCATCGTACATCATGTAGGCGCCGCTCAAAATGACCAACAGCAAGACCCCATAGACCATAAGCTCTATGAGTGTCAACCCATCTTCATTTCTTAGCGTCTCCATAAACTCTAAAAACATAATTAGTTCCCGGTAATTACGGAAATCGAGGTGCTCTGGTTGATTTCCTGGCCGCTGTTATCAATAGCCCTGACCTTATAGTCGTATGGAGTCGTCTTTGCGAGCCCCTCTCCGTTGTTATCATCTTTATAGCTGGTCAAGTTACCTACGGCGTAGCCTATCATCGTGCCATTCCTATAAATATCGTAGCGGTGTATAGTGACGCCCAGCGGTGGCCCGCCCAGTGGCGACCATGCACTCGGATTCCAGCTGATGATTACTTTACGTTTTCCCTGCTCTTTAACGGGTTCGCCGGTAATCGAAAACCATGTAGTCGCAGAAGCGATGCTGCTCGTCGTGGTCGACTCACGACCGCCGACGCTAAGCGCGCTGATGTAATAAGAATAGGTTTGCCACTCCAACAAGCCTTGGTCTTGATGGTTGGGGGTTGAATTGTTGTAGTCTGGAACAAGCATGGAAAAGCTTCCTTCCCCGGGCGCTTTTCTATAGATTCTATATCGATTGACTTGCTCGTTGCCGTCCCAAGCCTTCTGCCAGGAGAGTTGTATGGCGCTCTGACTAAGCGCTGTCGCCGCCAGGTTTGCAGGTTCAAGTGCTTCCCAATATGGGCAAAGCCGGTCTATGTACCAAAACATGCTCTTCGCGTCCCTTCCGCCCTGAGCGTCCCAAACCTCGACGACGACTTCGTGCGCACCCTCAGGCCAAAATTCAGCGTCCTCAATCCTGGGCCACCTGCAAATCGGTGAGTTCGTATAGCTCGCTATGGGGTCAAACCCATATAGACCGTCCGCAGGAGTGATACCGCTTACAATGAAGCGCATTGAGAGAAGGTCCGCGTCAGGGTCGGTGCCCGTCGCTTTTAGCGGAATAGTTCCATTATTAAGCCACTGCTCGTATAGTTCATTATATAAAGCATAGCCTGCGTCAAGCCCGAATACCGTGCCGCTTGGCGGCGTGGCGTTATAATCATTCTCGCCAATCACAAAGTTCACGGTCGGCGGCTGAGTCTTGTTCGGGGTACTCCTAACAAATGTCGCCGCGCTTAGCGATTTAAGACCATCGCTCTCAAGCCAGCTTACGGTTATGACTACCTGCTTGTAGTCGTTGGGATTGTTGTTGGTGTCGTCTGGTCCTGTTAAGTCCGCGGCGTCATCCACCCAGGATATCTCCGTGCGCACCCCTAAATCATAACCCAGTACCGTGCGGGTCTCCTCAGTAGTACCGGGAACCACCGAATCATATGGAACGGATCTCATCTCTTCAATCGACTCGTTCAAAAGCTGATTTGCCAACGTCGAGAGCTTGCTGCCGGCGACCGCTTTAACACTAACGGTCAAAAGCCCAAGCAATGCTACAAGCACTAATGACATTATCACTAAAGCCATCAGCGCTTCGACAAGGCCAAAAGCTCGCTCTTCGCGAAGCTTATGAGTTAAGTGGCTGTAAACAGGCATGCTTCTCCCCCTATTCAATACTATTTGTATCGGTTTACCAGCCATTATTCTTGAGGTGTTTGTCTACGGAGGCTTCATCCGAAACCAGGCGAAGTCTAAGTCTAAGCGTTTCACATTAAGAGCAGAATTCAGTTGCGGCTACAGCAATCCCGAAAACGACAAATAGGCGTGCCACATTTGAGGCCCGAAAAAGAGTGTGATAATCGAACCGGCCGCCAAGAACGGTCCAAACGGAATCATTTCCTGCCCGCTCTCCCTGTTCTTTGAGATCAAGATGACTCCGACGACCGCACCTAAGAAGAAGCCGATGAACAGTGCGAGCATCACGTATCCTCCCAGGTATAATCCCATGAATGCGGCTAGTTTGATGTCTCCCCCACCCATAGCCTCTTTCTTAAAGATAAGCGGCGCCAGCATGGCAACCACATAGAGAAAACCGCCGCCGGCGAAAAATCCGATAATCGCTCCTGTCGCTTCCATGTTTGCGACGATCGGGGGGGTCTTTAAGCCTGCAAAATACAATAGTAACAGCAGGACGCTGAGCGCCATCGCCGGCAGCAATATCTTGTTCGGAATCGTCTTCGTATCGAGGTCGATAGCCGAAAGCAATATGAGCGTAGTTATGAAAAAGAGCGCGTATGGCAATTCCATCCTCAACCCAAAGCTGTAATAGGAGGCAACCCACAACACGCCGGTCAATAGCTCTATCGCAGGGTATTTCAGGCTGATATTTTCCCGACAGCCTCTACAGCGCCCCCTGAGCAATAGGTAGCTTATTACCGGTATGTTGTCGATAGCCTTCACATCACTACCGCATGCGGGACAATGAGAGGGTGGGTACGCTATGGACTCGTTTCTCGGAATGCGATAAGCGCATACGTTCAAGAAGCTGCCTATGATAAGCCCAAATATGAAGAATACAAAGTTGTAAATGGGTTCCATATATTCAGCCCCTTAGTCGTTGCCGAAGAATGTTAGCGCATCCTTATCGTCCGGGTCGATTTCGATGACATTATTCCAGCATGCCTTCGCCTGCTCCTCCATGCCTTTCGCATTATATAGAGCTGCCAGCCGTTTATACGCCATTGTCAGGTTCGGATCAAGCTTAATCGCTTTTTTATAGAAGTATACCGCTTTGCCCAGGTCCCGTTCGCCCTCGCTGACCACGGCTAGCATATAGCAAGCCGTATAATTGCTCTTATCTAGAATAAACGCCTGTTCAAAATGCCTTTTTGCCTTAGCCTTATCGCCAATATCGTTGAAGTAAAGGAAACCGATTCCTAGATGATAGTCGGGATTATTACGGTTCAAAGCAATCGCACGTGACATATACTCAAGGGCGTCTGTTCTCTTCCTCGTCTTCTTAAATACCGTCGCCAGCTCGTAGTGGGCATCCGCGTGCCAAGGATTAAGCCGGATAGCCTTCTCGAGACCTTCTTCAGCGCTGGATAGATTACCTTCCTCTAACTCATGTATCGCCTTCGCGTATATATTGGCAGCAGTTACATAGCGATAGCTTATATATGCTGCGACTGCGATGATCATTATCGATAATCCTAGAGCAACATACTTTTTAACAGAAGCATTATCTCTCATTCCTGGCCAACCTTTCGTACGCGATTTTTGCCCTCTCGTACTTGCCGTCAAGCGCCAGCGCGGCGCGGTATTCGAGCATTGCGCTCTCAGTGCTGCCGGCCTCTTCATGATATCGTCCAAGATAATAGTGGGCTTGAGGGTCGTTCGGGTTGATGCTTAAGGCGATTCCTAAGCTATCTCTAGCCCGGTCTTTTCTTCCGATTTCGATATAGGCTACGGCCAGCATCGTATTGGCCGCATACGAAAAAGGTCGCATGCTGACCGCCTTCTTCAAATAACGCTCGGCTATATAATAATGCCGAGCATCGAATGCCCGTGCTCCATAGAGATACGCTTGGCCTAAAAACATCTGGGTTTCCTGGTCGCTAGGTGACAGACGTGACGCTTCGACTAGTAATGCGATTCCCTTAGACCAAGTAGCATGATCTTTTGATAGATGACCTGCATCCGCCAATGCTATACCCAGCTCACGATAGGCTTTCACATCATCGCGGTTGTGCGATATTGCCGATTTGTATAATACCTTTGCCTCTTCAAAACGACCTGCTCGCTCAGCTAGTCGTGCCTGCCCGAGCGCGATATCGCTCAAGAACGGCTTAACCGCGCTGTTTAGCCCTACCAGCAGGGAACATACTATAACAGCCACGGCAATATATCGCATAAATACAGGTGGAGGCTTAATAGTGAGCCGCTCCTCCGACCACGAAGCCGAAAGTGCACCCATGCCAAGCCATAGATAGGTCGAGGTCGCAATGCCCGTAATTCCGGTAGCGCTCTGGATGACAAATGCGACCGTGCCCGCGAATAGGCCGACCAGTATGGGCGAGGCATTCCCCTCTGACCGTATTTTTCTGAGCGACTTAAACACAAATATTGTAAGTATCAGCAAGAATGACAGAAGAGCTGGAACACCCGTGGTCGCAGCAATCTGCAGAAAGGCATTGTGAACGTTGGTTTGAATGTCGATTGGCGCAATTCGGGCAAGTTCCGCTGCTTCATAGCGGGGAAAAACCAACCCAATGGAATCCGGGCCATAGCCGAGAAACGGTCGGTCGGATATCATGGCAAGCGCGCTCCGCCACATCGACAACCGGTTGCCCAGACTACCACTCGTTTCAGCCATCGACGCCACCCGAGAAGAGAGCACCGGTATGCCGACAATAAGAGTCGCCGGCACCACGGCCGCCAGAGCCAGGAGAACCGGTCCGACTGCTACCCGCCATGTGACCCGCGACTTCGTTAAAGCCTTAACGCGCAAGACCGTGAATATCAATAATCCAGCCAGCACCGCCGCCCATAATGCGCGACCCATCGTCAGGACAACACACACTGCTAATAGCGTGGTTGCGACCGAGTATGCTATCTTTTCAATGGATTGCTTGCTGTTGTAGAACAAACCGAGAGCAATAAAGAACGTTATGCTAAGGTATGCGCCTAGCAACACCGGATTTCCAAACGTCGAGAAGCTTCTTGATGTGTCGAACGCGATATAACCCCAAGGCGTCGGGTCGATGCCGAACAGTTGGAGTATTCCGTATGACGACACGATGGATGCCGAAAGAACAAAGAGCTTAAGAAAAGTTTCGCGCCGTTCGTCATCCGCCAGATACTGGGCCGCGAGGAAAAACAGGGCGAAATATATGAGATAGCTATAAAGCCCGTCATATCGCTGGAACGCCCCCTCCAGACTGGTTGGTCCGTGAACGGAAGACCCTGTGGATATAAGGATGAACAAAATAAATAGTCCGAGCGGCCACTCTAGCCCGGAAATCCTTAGCTTAACTCCGTATAGAACAACACGACACGCCAAGAGCGCGACCGCCAAGAGCGTGCCCACTTTGAAGATGAGGTATTTTATTGCAAGCGCCTGGTCTAGGGTCCAGGGGAACAGCGCAAGCGGTACGAGAACAACGATCCCATATAAGAGAAACACGATTGCTCTATCCAGAACCTCCGGCGATAGCGGCGATTTTGGCTTCTTCTCTTCAACATCTAAGCTGCTTATCAAGGCCGTCTCCTATAACAAATGTTCTCTTTATTATCGGCGGGAATGCAAAAAAAATAAGGGGCGGCTTGCGCCGCCCCACCTGCTAGCTCAAAGCTTAACAGGATTTTTACGGATAGGTGTGACCATTTCCAGGTGCACCAGGACATGAGACTACTGGGGCTACAGTAGAACCTGCACCACCGCCAGCTCCTATAACGTACGCACCCGCTGATGGGCATGCCGGCCATTGCTTAATGTATGCGGGCTCTAACGTCGCTTCTATATTCGCAGCGGTCGGATAGTCATTGCCGGTACTTGCCTTGTAGGTCTCGACAGCACCGTCAATGGTCCTTAAGTTCGCCTGGCAAGTAGATTTGTAAGCGCTCTCCCTTGCGGCATTAAACACCGGGACGGCGATAGCTACTAGGATACCGATAATAAGGATTACGACCATCAACTCTATGAGGGTAAAACCCCTCTCGTTGCGGAACATATTCATTCAATTCACCTCCCTATTATGAGATTTAAAAGCGGCGATCTTTTTGAGCAAAGAAAAAGGCACAGCGTGTGCATAATTGCGCCACCGCCTGTACCTGATGATTAAAGTTCGATTTGTACGGCAACCCGGCCGACTCTTGAGAGCCCCGTGGCTTTGCGTCCCCGACTCACGACGGGTTTGCCTTTTTCGTTGTAAAAGACCGTTTTATAAGTTATTTATCGGTCTGAAATCAGCTTACTTTAGCTTGAATTGAAATATTCTACCAGCTTATGACAGCATCTTTATTTGATAAGGGTTATGATTTGGAACATCGGCATATAGAGCGCGACGATAATGCCACCGATGATGAGGCCCATTACGATAATCATCAACGGCTCGATGATCGAGGTGAGCGCATCGACCATATTGGACACCTCTTCGTCGTAGAAATCGGCTATCTTTGACAACATGCCATCGAGCGCACCGGTCTCCTCACCTATCGCGATCATCTGAACGACCATCGGCGGAAAAACTTTGTCCGCGGCGAGCGGTTTGGCTATCGTCTCACCCTCTTTGATGCTCACCCGCGTCCTTTTGACTGCGGCGGATACAATCGCGTTGCCGGAGCTTTCAGCAACAATATCGAGAGCTACGAGAATCGGCACGCCGCTAGAAAGGAGTGTGCCGAAGGTTCTAGTAAAGCGAGAAATCGACATCTTGCGCACTAAAACACCCGCAATCGGCAGGCGAAGTTTTAGGTTGTCGATATTCGCCCTCCCCTTTTCGGTCTTACTATAAACTCTCAATAAATAGATAGCGGCTACCACAACCGGGATTATTATGAACCAGGCTGCGCGAATGAAATTGCTCAGCGTTAGCAGGACTTTCGTAGGTAAAGGTAAGTTGCCGCCCATATTTTCGAACATCGCGACAAAAAGCGGGACGATGAAAGTTATCAAGACGAACGTTATGACCATGGAAAATGTAAACATGGCACTGGGGTATGCCATCGCGGATTTAATCTTCGACTTTATCGAAGCTTCTTTTTCAAAGTGGTCGGCGACCCTTAAGAGCACCTCGTCGAGTACACCGCCTGTTTCACCGGCGCGGACCAGGTTGATAAATATCGGTGGAAAAGTCGAGGTGTGTTTCGCCATGGCATCCGAGAGCGCTTTGCCTCGCTCGACATCCTCAAGCACGCTTGCGATTACCTTCTTTAAAGCCTTGCTCTCGGTCTGCTCGGCTAGAATGTTGAGGCATCTCGTCAGAGATAAGCCGGCGTTTATCATCGTCGCGAACTGCCGACTGAAAATGGTAAGGTCTTTCGCTTTCACCCGACCTGAAAAAGGCAGGTTTATCTCCTTTTGAGCCAGGCTCTTCTCTTTGAGCTCAATTACGACGTAGCCCATCTGTCGCAACTTAGTCGCGACCATGGTTACGCCATCGCCCTCGATCTGCCCCTTCAGGAGATTTCCCTTGCTGTCTCTTACCTTATATGCAAAAGTGTTCGCCATCTTTGCTTCCTTCTATTTACGCGGCTTTTCCGAGCAATTGTTTCAGCTCTGCGGGGTCGGCCGCTTTCATCATCGCCATCTCGAAAGATATCTTGCCGCACCTGTAAAGGTCGGCTAAACAATAATCCATTGTCATCATGCCGTGCTGGTGACCTGTCTGCATCGCGTTGCATATCTGGTGCGTCTTCGCCTCTCTGATCATGTTGCGCACAGCAGGTGTCGGCACTAGGCACTCATAAGCTACGACCCTGGCTTGCCCGTCACGTGTCGGTAATAGTTGCTGGCACATAATGCCTTGGAGCGTTCCGGCCAGCTGCACCCTGATTTGTTGCTGCTGGTGTGACGGAAAGACATCGATGATTCGGTCGATGGTTTGCGGTGCGTCTTGCGTGTGGAGTGTCGCAAAGACAAGGTGTCCTGTCTCAGCGGCGGTCAATGCGGCCGATATCGTCTCCATGTCTCGCATCTCACCGATCAATATAACGTCGGGGTCTTGACGCAAGACATATTTGAGCGCGGTCGCAAACGATTTAGTGTCGGTACCCACTTCACGCTGGTTTACAATTGATTTCTTGTGTTTATGGAGATACTCGATCGGGTCTTCGATGGTTATGATGTGAAACGAGCGGGTTTCGTTGACGATATTCAAAAGAGCTGCTAAAGACGTGGATTTTCCGCTTCCAGTCGGACCGGTGACCAGAACCAGCCCCCGCGGCTTGCGCACCAAATTCTCCAGAGACTGCGGCAGGCCAAGCTCTTCCAAGGTCTTTATCTGCATCGGGATGATACGAAACGCCGCACCGACGCTGTTGCGCTGAAAGTAGGTGTTGACCCTGAAACGCGCGTGCCCGGTCAGGGAATAAGATAAATCATACTCCCAATTTCGTTCTAGCTGCTCGCGTTGGTCTTGGGTGAGTATACTATATATAAGTTCTTTCGTGTCCTGCGCAGTCAACTCGGGATAATCGAGTGCGACCAAATCACCGTGAACCCTCACCATGGGCGAGGTGCCGACGGTTATGTGTAAGTCGGATGCATCCTTCTCCAATACATTCATCAAGAGATCATTGATATCGAGCAATGCTAAACCTCCCAATCGAGTGTCTTCTGGTTCTCAATGAATATCGGCGATGAGTCCGGCATGCTTGAGCTTAGAAACGCATGCTAAACGATTACGCGGAGAATCTCTTCGAGAGACGTCGTGCCGAGCTTTACTTTGTCGAAACCATCTTGGCGCAGGGTCTTCATCCCTTCGTCGACAGCAACGCGTCTTATATCGTCGGCCGTTGCGCGCTCGACGCAGAGTCTCTTTATGGTGTCGCTAAGAAGCATGACCTCATAGACACCGACTCTACCCCTGTAACCGGTGTTATTGCACTTATGGCAGCCCTTCGGCCTATAAAGCGCTGGCGGCTCGTCGCTATCGAGCGGGAACTGAACCCTTTTGAGAACGTCGATGGCTACCGTGTATTCCTCTTTACATTCGGAGCATAAGCGCCTTGCCAGGCGTTGAGCTTGGACACAATGAATAGCCGAAGCTGTGAGAAACGGGGCGATTCCCATCTCGTTCAACCGGCTCACGGCGCCGGGCGCATCATTTGTGTGCAAGGTTGAGAGTACTAGGTGACCGGTGAGCGCCGCCTCAATGGCGATTTGTGCTGTTTCTCTGTCCCGGATCTCGCCTACCATCACGATATCAGGAGACGCCCGCAATATGGCCCTGAGACCTTTTGAAAATGTCATGCCGGTCTTGCCGCTCACCTGTATCTGGTTGATGCCGGGCAGGCGATATTCGACGGGGTCCTCGACCGTGATAATGTTTTTTGCGCTATTGTTGATGACATTAAGTGCCCCGTAAAGCGTGGTAGACTTGCCGCTTCCGGTCGGCCCGGTGACAAGGATGGCTCCATATGGTTTAGAGAAGGCTGCCTTGAACTTGCCGAGGCTCTCCGGCAAGAAACCAAGGTCATCCAAGCTTAAAAGGATGCTGTCTTTTCTAAGAATCCTCAAGACAACACGCTCGCCATAGATCGTGGGCAGCGTAGCGACACGAAAGTCGATGACTTTACCGCCGACGCTCAAATCGCAATGGCCATCCTGTGGAATGCGATTTTCGGCGATATTAAGTCCTGCCATAATCTTGACCCTTGAGATGAGCCCGGCCTGGACATGCTTTGGCGAGCGCATTACCTCGTGCAAAACGCCATCTACCCGGTAACGAATGCGCAAATCTCGCTCGTGCGGCTCGATGTGTATATCACTCGCCCGCTCATTGACCGCTTTATTTATTATCATGTTGACAAGCTTTATGACAGGCGCTTCTTCTGAAACCGCCCGCATGCTGCCTATGCGGTCATCGACTTCGTCCTCGTGGACGCTGGAGGCCTCGTTCTGAACCGCATCGCTCGCTTTATATAGGCGATTGATAAGGGTTAAAATCTCTTTTTTCTCTGCGACGACCGCTTTTATTTGATAGCCTGTTATCATGTGCAAGTCGTCGAGGATGACGACGTTGGTCGCATCCTCTACCGCCACAGTAAGCTCTTCGCCTTCGATATCGATGGGCACGACATTATACCTTCGCGCGAACATCTCAGGCAAGGCCGTAGCAGCCGCTCCATTGACCTTGCAATCGGCTAGGTCTATCCTATTCTTGTCTTCAATTGGAAACATCTCATCAGCACGTTCAGCTAACATAAAACGGCCTCCGCCGATATCGACTATTTCATGGTAACGCGCTCGACCTCTTCGATTGAAGTCCAACCCAATTTCGCCTTGGCCAGACCATCCTGGTGCAAGGTCCCCATGCCTTCCGTTACGGCAACTTTCTCTATCTGTTCGGCAGTGACATCACCGACTAGTAGACGCTCTATCGTCTCCGATATTCGCATAACCTCGTAGAGTCCGATTCGGCCGTGATAGCCTGTCTCGCCACACGTCTTGCAGCCTCTTGCGCGATACAGGACTTTCGGCTCGTTCCCGTCTATAACAAAGCCGGCCCCTACGAGCTCTGGCTCAGTCGGGGCAAACTGCTCCCGGCACTTTGTACAAAGCTTCCGGGCTAACCTTTGCGCGACAACACAGTCGACCGCGGAAGAAACCAGGAACGGTTCTATCCCCATCTCGACAAGCCTGGTGAGCGCCGCAGGCGCACTATTTGTGTGCAGCGTCGATAGAACCAGGTGCCCTGTGAGAGCCGATTCTACCGCAATCGTCGCCGTCTCTTCATCCCTGATCTCTCCAATCATCACGATATCCGGGTCTTGGCGCAGAATCGAACGGAGAGCGCTCGCGAAGGTCAAACCCGTTTTTGCATTTACCTGCACTTGGTTGATACCATGCAGCCGGTACTCAACCGGGTCTTCGACTGTGATGAGGTTGCTCGCATCGCTGTTGATAAGATTAAGGACACCATAGAGGGTAGTTGTCTTGCCGCTCCCAGTCGGGCCGGTTATGAGAATCGCCCCGTAAGGTTTGGTAAACGACGCCTTGAAGCGTTCGAGGTCTTCAGGAAGAAAGCCCAGTTCATCTAAGTTCATTGATATGCTTTCTTTCTCAAGGACTCGCAGTATTAGCTGCTCCCCGTATATGGTCGGCAATGATGCCACGCGAAAATCTATTGGCCTCTTATCGATGACCAAACCGAAGCGACCATCCTGGGGAAGTCGGCGCTCCGCGATATCCATGCCGGACATTATTTTGATTCGCGAAATTATACCGGCCTGAATTTGCTTCGGCGAATGCATTATCTCATGGAGGACGCCGTCGATACGGTAGCGCACCCTCAGATCATACTCCTGTGGCTCTATGAAGATATCGCTCGCCCGTTCGCGGACGGCTTCAGTGACAATAAGCTTGACGAGTTTTACGACCGGTGCTTCCTCGGCATCGACCTCCTCGCCACTTCTCGCGGCGATATCCGCAAAATCCTCGCTTATGCTCTCAATGGCCTCTTCAACGACGTCATCATTCGTACAGAACTTGTTTATCGCATTGATAAGATCGGTCTCGCCGGTAACAACCGGTGTGATATCAAAGCCGGTCATCACATGAAGGTCGTCTATTGCGAAGATATTTGTCGGGTCGGCCATCGCCACTACCAGGTAATCCTCCTCGAGATTAATCGGTAAGACATTATAGCGGCGGATGTGTTCGTTTGAAATAAGGGCTGCTGCCTGCGGGTTGATATTATAACTGGCCAGGTCGACGTAGCCGAGGTTCAACTGCTTGGCAAAATTCTTGGCTATTTCAGCCTCGGATATATAGCCTAAATCGACCAGCTGTCGCTCTACGTCATCGCCGCTGGAGCGTTCGATGGCTTCACAAAGTTGTTCTTTCGTGATGATGCCGGTATCAACCAGAAAATCGCTGATCTTTCTTTTGAGCATACTTCGACCGATCTCCGCCTTCTAATCCAATCAATAGAGCGTCACGCATAATCGCTATCGGCGCGGGGGTACCAGTCCAGATTTCGAACGCCATGGCGGCCTGGTAGAGTAGCATCCCTAGTCCGTTTACCGCTTTGGCTCCCTTATCCTTGGCTGCTTTTATTAGTGCCGTTTCCGACGGTGTATAGATGAGGTCATAGATAAAGTGTTTGGAATCTATATGTTCTAAAGGTACCGGTAGGAGGTCTGCGCCATCTTTCATACCTATTGGCGTTGCATTGACTACTAGGTCTCCTACTTCAAAGATATCGGCCAAATCATCGTCAAAACTAAGCGCTTTTATCGGAAATACTCCAAAGTTACCCAGTAGATGTGCTTTGAGTGCCGCGACCTTCTCCGCTGAACGTCCCACCAGTGAGATGCTTGCCGCGCCTTCGTTTAGCAGCGAAACTGCGACCGCTTTTGCGGCTCCACCAGCCCCGAAGATTATGGCGTGCCGGCCCTCCGGGTCGACCAACTCTTCTCTTAGCGACTTAATAAAGCCGGTGCCGTCGGTATTATAACCCTTAAGATGGCCATCGACGTTGTGTACGGTGTTTACCGCCCCGATCATGCGAGCCTCAGGTGATATTTCATCGAGAAACTCGCTTACCGTTTCTTTGTGGGGCATGGTCACGTTGACGCCCGCGATGCCGAGCGCGCGAATGCCCGCGATGGCGTTCGCCAGTCGTTCGGGAGGGACCACGAAGGGCAGGTACCGGTAGTCTAATGCGACGTCTTTGAGTGCGGCATTATGCATATTCGGGGAGAGCGTATATGTCAAGGGGTAACCAATTATCCCCAGTACTCTAGTTTGACCGGTAATCTCTTTCATGCGCCACCTTTCAACGGCGAAAATAGCCTTCTCTTGAGACGATTATATAGAAGCATCGGCAGATAGCTTAAGAGATATTAAAGAGATTCCTTATCGTGGAACGATTTACGCGCCTGAAACAAAGAGCCCGCGACGGCTACTCGAACGCGGTCGGGTGAAACTCGTTCGCCCTCCATAAAAACTGCTTTGTTCAACGCAAATCTGGCGCTTCTTGCGTCGTCCGGCGCTTCAATATCCGCCGCTCGAGTTTTCTTAAAATTTTTGTGTGCGGCGCCTCATGGTTGCTCATCGGGACGACTAGAATAGTATGGATGCCTGCCATGTTCCCACCCAGCACATCTGTAAACAACTGGTCGCCGATGACTATGGTCTCATCTTTGCTTGTCCCAAGGACCTTCATCGCCTGTACAAAAGCGCCGCGCCTCGGTTTTGCGGCCCTTGCCACCAACGGCAATCCTACTTGAGCCGCGATAGAACTTACTCGCTGTTTCCAATTGTTCGACAATATGCAGGCCTTTATCCCGATTTGCTCGAGTCCGCTAAGCCATTCTTTAAGCTCGTCAGTCGCTGTAGAGCTGTTTCTTGGGACAATCGTATTGTCGAGATCTAAAATCACGCCCCTGATACCTCGAGTTCTTAGTTCCTCGATATCGATTTCGAATATCGTTTCTACAAAACTATCCGGATACAGTAGTTTAAACACTCGATCCCCTCTTCATATGCAGCCCCCGCATACCTATTCTCCCCGCTCCTGCTCTAAGACTAACTTAGCAGGGTTTCTTCTGCCGCCATGTTTGGCAAGCCAAACCATAGTAGAACAATCGTATATTCCCACAAAACAGTGCACCGGTAAAGGCATGACGACTTCTCTATCATAAAAGCGCGGTTCTTTAGTCTTTCGGGGCACCTTGCACCCGGCGTCTAAGAATCGCAAACTCGGGCCAAGGTCCCTTTGACGGTACGCCTACATGAAAGCCCGCATGTGAAACCGCGACCGGCTCATGCTTTTTCAAATCGAACATCTCGGGTATTCGATAGTCTTTTACTAATGAGCGAGCGCTTAATATATCGACCGGCTCATCCCGAGACAAGCGATTTCTAACCTTGACCTCGACCAGGCCGCGCTCGTCGTCGTAACCGGTTACAAGGCCCACAAAATCATGGGTTTTCTCATAACGGGCATAATCCAGGACTTCCTCACCTCGCCCGCCGAGGAAAAAACCGGTTGAATATTCGCGGTGGCTGACCTTTTCGATCTCCTCCAGCCATTCCGGGTCGACCTCGTACGCGTCGGGGTCTGCGCAGTATCTGTCGATTGCCTGCCGGTAGATTTTAGTGATTACAGCCACATAATGGGTGCTCTTCATGCGCCCCTCGATTTTGATGCTGTCGACACCCGTCTTAACGATTTCAGGAATATGCCGAATCAGGGATAAATCTTTTGAGTTGAAGAAATGTACTCCCCGGTTATCCTGCTCGACCTCGTGGAGCCGGCCGGATCGCTTCTCCTCTACCAGATGATACTTCCAGCGACATGAATGAGCGCAATCTCCCCTGTTCCCGTCCCGGTCGGCTAAAAACTTGCTCATCAGGCACCGACCCGAGTAGGCGATACACATCGCTCCATGGACGAATATCTCGGTTTCGACACCGCTGTCGCGGGCTATCTCGGCAATTTCCGTCGCGGAGAGCTCGCGGGCGAGAACGACGCGCGCGGCTCCCGTACCGCCCCAGAATCGCGCGGCCTCCGTATTTGTGATATTCGCCTGGGTGCTAACGTGTATGCGCAGCTTGGGAGCTGCTTGTCTGATTACCGCCATGACTCCCGGGTCGGCGACGATGACGGCGTCGACCCGTGCTTCGGCGAGTTCGCGAACGTACGCCGCCATATCTTTGAAATCGCGGTTTCTTGCGAATATATTCATGGTGACATAGAGCTTCCGGCCGACGGCATGTACGGTATCCGCGGCTTTCCTGATGTCCTCTACGGTGAAATTGCCGGCTTTGGCCCGCAAACTATAATCACGGCCGCCGATATAGACCGCATCGGCCCCATAGGCCAGCGCATACTCTAATCTCTCCATATTTCCCGCCGGCGACAATATCTCCGGCTTTTTCATGAAATCAACCTCATAACTATAATTAGATCTCTGCTATGCTCAAGTCGGCGGGCGGTTTGCCTCGCTAACTTGCGCACATCGAGTAATTCGGACGGTAAACAACGACAGCCGAGGTCTTAAGCCTCGGCCGCCATATTCCGAACGCAGCGCCTGTAATTTACTTGCTCCTGCGGTCCGATTCTGTTTTCGCTCGGGTTCTTAAAGCCTAGAGACTTAGACTGCTTGAACCGCTTTTACCTCGGGAACCATCTCTTTCATGGTCTGCTCGACGTAATTTGTCAGAGTCATCTGCGACATCGGACATCCTGCGCAAGAACCCCTCAGGGCTACCTGTACAATTCCGTCATCCGTGATATCGATCAACTCAATATCTCCACCGTCCGCCTGCAACGCAGGACGAATACGGGCGAGTGCTTCCTCGACCTTCTCTTTCAATACTTTCACCTCCTGAATTTATTGACACCCATATATCCTACCATAGGATATTGAAATAATATAGTGGACATCGATGCCACCCGCGCGCATTTAGAGAGCGGTCAAATCGACTGATTGCGATACTCTAGTAGTACAGCAAGCGCATCTTCGCCTAGCAGGTGCCTTGGGGTTGAACAAACCTATGGCAAAATCGTCATTTTTGTGGCAATCTGTTTCTTAATAGTATTAGTTGTTGAAGAAGTCGTGGCAACTGGAGGAACAACAGTGGGTTGCATTTTTAGTCGGAAGTTTCTAGCTACGATAATGGTGATGTTTGTCTTGACCGGAATCGCCGGGGGCGTCTTTGTCTACGAGGCGACAAGGGACCTGCCCGATATCGGAGATGTAAAAAGCGTTATCAAAACCCAGACGACGCATATTTATGCAGCCGACGGCACCCTGATTACGCGTCTCTTCCAAGAAAACCGAACTATCGTCCCGCTCAAAGATATCTCGCCCACCATACAGAAAGCCGTGATTTCTGTTGAAGACCAGCGTTATTACCAGCATCGAGGCGTCGACTACATAAGAATCATCGGCGCCTTGATAAAAGACATCCGCCAAATGGATACGGCACAGGGTGGCTCGACCATAACTCAACAATACGTAAAGAACGCTTATTTCAGCCCTGAAAAGACGGTCTCGAGAAAATTACGGGAGGCTTTTCTAGCCACAAAACTCGAACGCACTTATAAAAAGGAAGAGATTCTCGAAAAATACTTGAACACTATCTACTTCGGGAGCGGCGCTTACGGTATCGAGGCTGCAGCGCAGTCATACTTCGGTGTCCCGGCAAGCAAGTTGAACCTCGAGCAAAGCGCGCTCCTTGCAGGAATGATCAAGGCTCCCGAGCTGTATAACCCATATAGGAATCCCGAGGGTGCCGTAAAGCGGCGCGACCTGGTAATCGGGCTTATGATCGACCAAGGCTATGCCGACGAGAAAGAGGCCTCTATAGCAAAAGAGCGCCCGCTAGCCCTGCAACCTAGGCAGCGAAGTTATCAGGGCATCGCTCCATACTTCACCGAATGGGTAAAGACCGAGTTGAAAGCATTAGGATACGATGAAAAGGCGATATACTCTCAGGGTTTTAGGATACACACTACGCTCGACCCGAAAATGCAGGAAAGCTCCGAGCTCGCCTGGAAAAAATATCTCCCCAGCTCGACAGACCCGGACGTCGCCCTCGTCTCGATTGAGCCAAAGAGCGGAGCGGTCCGGGCCATGGTTGGAGGCAAAGATTTTGCTAGACAGAAATTCAATATTGCCACGCAATGGCCGGGAAGACAGCCGGGGTCGGCATTTAAACCGTTCACGCTGACGGCGGCCTTAATGGATGGCGTCTCTCCCGACGACGGGTATGAAGCGTCTTCGCCAAAAATCTTCAAGGTCGCGGGCAGCGCCGACTGGAAGGTACATAACTCTTCGGGTGAATCCGGATCCGGCCATATGGATCTTCGGCGGGCGACTGCATGGTCGGTAAATGTGGTCTATGCTGGTCTAATCATGAAAATCGGTGCTGATAATGTCGTCAAGGTCGCCAAAGACCTCGGCATTACGAGCAAGCTCGAAGCAAATCCGGCCATCACACTGGGGGGTCTCGAGCGCGGCGTAACCCCGCTTGAAATGGCTAACTCCTATGCCACGCTCGCGAATGGCGGGAAGCACAATAAAGCTTACGGTGTCGCCAAAATCACTACCGCTCAAGGCGAGTTGATATATAAACATAAAGCCGAACCCGAGCAGGTAATCGACAAAGCCGTGGCTTACCTCGTCACCGAAGCGCTCCGTGGCGTAATCCAGAGTGGGACAGGAAGACGAGCCGCGATTGGCAGACCTTCCGCCGGAAAAACAGGGACCAGCCAAGATTACGTCGATGCCTGGTTCTGTGGTTATACGCCTGACCTGGCTACGGCGGTATGGGTCGGATACCTGCGCGAACCGGGCGAACCGTCGAAGCCGATGAAGAACGTCCATGGCATCAGGGTTTCCGGAGGCTCGTTTCCGGCTCAAATATGGGCGGCACACATGAAGCGTGCGCTCAAAGACGTAAAAGAACGCGGCTTCGATAAGCCGACGAGCGGAAGTTTCAGCCAAATTCAAATGTGCGACGAGACAAATCTCTTGACCACCGAGTGGTGCCCGAAGACGAGCTATCACGTCTTCGTGCGAAAATATAAACCGAGCAATGTAAAGACGTGCAACGTCCACCAGCCCATACCGTTGCCCGACCTTATCGGCCTGACCCAGGAGGAAGCTGTCGCGAAGCTCACGGAGCTGAAACTCGGACATACCTTGATCAACAAACCTTTTGCGGGCCCTCCCGGACAAGTCTTTGAACAAAACCCTGCGGCGGGAACAGAGGTCAAGGAAGAGGCCATTGTAGAGCTTTCCATAAGCACCGGCGGCGACGTTATAACCGAGGACGGGAATGGAACGGTTGTGCCAAACGTCATAGGTCTCGCCATCGACACTGCGGTCGACGAGCTGGAGGGTCGTGGTTTCGTCGTCACAGGTGAATACCGCTTGAGCAACGAGCCGCAGAACCAAGTCATAGGACAAAGACCTCCGGCTGGTTTTATCGCGGAGCCTGGCGCTAATATCACAATCGTTATAAGCGGCGAAAGCGGTAAGGTCATCATGCCGGATGTGCGGGGCAAAAGCGAAGCGCGCGCGCGCGATATACTCGAGTCCAAAGGATTTGAGATTACGACATACAGCGACTCCAATAAGGAGAGCTTCGAAAAGTACGGAGCCGGCAATATCTCTAAGCAGGAACCTAAAGCGCGGTCGCGGATAGATCGCGGGGCAAAAGTCGTTCTCTACGTAACAACCTAGCGCACTACATCCCTGTCTCCCCCGAACCGCTTACGGTGCTAAATCAACCATTGAACTTGCGATTAGCGCATTAACGGGATTATTATTCATACTTTACAGAAAGGGTAGGATAATTTAGAAAGGCGCCTTATATCAAAGCCTCGCCCGATATCCGGGCTCGGCTGCCTGGCGTCTCTAGGGTAAAGGTTGAGGAGGTGGGGTCATGGCAAGAACATCGATCTTAACAGGTTTTCTGGATAAAATACGCGCTCCGCAAGAGGCGCATCCGGACTGCTGGAGCGTTATCAAAGTTGAGAAGCTCCTTGAGGATGTCGGGGTCAAGGGATACGAGGTATCCAACGAGCAGAAGATTGTACGCATGAACAACCGTTCCGAGCTAATGCAAATCCTTGTCCACCTTGTCCCGACCGAGGTTTCGAGCGATTATAACCTGGTCTTGAGCAAACTCGAGAACGAGATGAGGGTTGAGATAGGTTGCTGGCAATTTGAAACTAAGGCTTAGGTTGAAGAGTTTGCCGATATCCGTTCGTGGTACCGTTCTCTCAAATCTAGCGTTATCTCGCCCGGCTTGCCGCCCCCGATATCGATTAAGTCGACCCTGGTAAGCGGCATTATCTCTAAAAGCGAGTTAGTCAAAAACACTTCTTGCGCCGACTGCAAACGGGGCACGGAAACGCTCTCCTGTAAAACCTTGAGTCCCGCGTTTGTCGCCATTTCAAGGACGCACTCGCGTGCGATGCCGGGCAACAGACCGTCTTCTATCGGCGGTGTAAACAAAGTCCCCGCTTCGATCGCAAAAACGTTGGTAAAAGACCCTTCAGCGACATCCCCGTTTTCATTGACCAGTAGTGCCTCGTGACAACCTTCGGCCAACGCCTTTTCTCTGGCGATGAGCGAGGGCAGGTAGCTCGTCGATTTGAGCAGGTGGAGCGGGCTTCCGGAGGTGCGGAAACCGTGCAATGTAATCGCGGACATGCCGCTCGCATAAAGCTCCGTCTTATAGCCGTGGTATCGCTCCGCAGTCACGACCACCGTCGGCTGTTTCGCCATGACGGTTCCCCTTGTGATGGTCAACCGGATTCTCGCATCGTCGAAGCCGTTTGAGGCTAGTGTGCTGCGGCATGCGCGTGACAGCACCTCATGCGAGGGCACGTTCTTAAACTCCAAGGTCTTCATCCCCGCGACAATCCGCTCAAGGTGCCTGTCGAGCATAAAGATGACGCCACTGTAGGCGCGCATCGTCTCGAAGAGCCCTTCCCCTAGGAGCAGACCCCTATCGAGAGCACTTACCGAGGCCTTACATTCATCCATGAACTCGCCGTTGACGTAGACTTCCATGTGGTACCTATCTTTCACAAAGATGTTTGAGAATCGAGCTTGTGGCTATTGGGCTAATGCCCCGTGCGTAGTCCTTGTAAATATGGCAACCGGTTACTTGCCGCCGGCACGCACACCGAGCGCATTAAACAAAGCTTGCCCCTTGTCGAGCGTCTCCTGATATTCGGATTCCGCGTTCGAGTCTGCTACAATACCGCCGCCTACGTGTAGGTAAGCCCTATCGTCTATTGCGACTATCGTCCTGATGGCAATATTCGTGTCCATCTTGTGGTTTGTGCTCAGATACCCTATCGCGCCTGTATAAATATTTCGCCTGCAGGGCTCGAGTTCCTCTATTATCTCCATCGCCCTGATTTTTGGCGCACCAGTGATAGAGCCGCCGGGGAAGCCGGCTCGCACCAAATCCAAGGCGCTAACCTCTGGCCGAAGCTGACCTACGACCGTCGAAACCAGATGATGCACAGCCTTGTAGCTCTCGACGACCATCAGCTCCGGGACTTGAACGCTCCCGAACTCACATACTCGTCCCAAGTCATTGCGTTTAACATCGACTATCATTACGTGCTCGGCGGAATCTTTCTCGCTCCGCGAGAGTTCGTCCGCAGCCCGGGCATCCTCTTGTTCATCAGTAAAGCGCGGCCTGGTTCCTTTGATAGGCCTGGTTTCGACATAACCGTCGTCTACCAGCATAAACCGCTCCGGCGAAGAGCTCAGTATCGAGAAATCCCGATACCCTAAAAAAGCGGCGAATGGGGCCGGGTTGCATGCTCTGAGCTTCTCGTAAAGGTGATAGTGCTCGATTCTTAAGTCGGCTTGAAACCGCTGGGCCAAGTTTACTTGAAAGATGTCTCCCTCGGCAATATACGACTGTGCACGCTCAATAATCTGGCGGTACTGTTCTTTAGTAATGTTCGAGGTAAGATTTTCCGCAACGCGCCCGTTTCTGCTGCCATAATCCAGCCTGCCAAGCTCGGCATTATTCGGGGATATCGCTTTTTCAATAAGCCCCTTCAACCTGACTGAAGCATCCCTTGCTGTGAAATCCATGTTGTCGGGAATATACGAAATCGCGTAAGTTCGGCAGTCCTTGTGGTCGATGATTATGGCCTCGGTGTAGAAGCCAAGATAAACGTCGGGTATCCCATGGTCATCGAGAGTAATATCGGGAAGCCTCTCGATTTGCCTGTTGAGATCATAGCCGAAATAGCCGACCGCGCCGCCTGTAAAAGGCAACGAGGCGAGTTCGGAATCGTCGGCATAGCCGAACTCCTTAATCCGTTCGTCAATAACCCCCAATGGGTCTAAGCGGCTGATATTCACTGCGCCGCCGACCGAATTCTCGGTGACGCCGTTCTTTGACTTAATGAAGCCGACCGGATTGCTGCCGAGAATTGAATAGCGCCCGTATCGCTCCATCGGAAGCGCGCTTTCGAGCAGGAACGGCATATGGTCACGGAGCAGCCCGTTAAACGCTATATCGGGTCGATCGATATGCTTGATTTCCTCAACAAGAACACTACCTGCTGTGTTTATCATAGCTCCCTATCCACACAAAAAAACAAGCATCCGCTTTGGCGGGATGCCTGTTTACAGGCTGACATACCAAATTCCAAATTATCATATTAACGATTGAAACTAGATTAGCAGCAACGGGACTATTTTTTCAAGTGATTTGTCGAATCGCTTCCGACTAGATCGCTTAAGAGCTGGTCGGCACCGAGCTCGAAGTAGGGTCCGGCTTACTC
>JASEGT010000019.1 GCA_030018005.1 Actinomycetota bacterium | reverse complement strand
TACCAAATTCTAAATCAACATATTAACGATTGACACTAGATTAGCAGCACCGAGACTGTTTTTTCAAGTGATTTGTCGAGTCTCTCAAGACCAAATCACTTAAACACTGTTGGGCACTGAGTTGGAAGCGGGGTCCTTTTGGCCAGAGTGCGCTGTCGTCCCTTTCTTGCGGGCTTTGCTTTTGATGGTCTTATCTTGCGCTTGTTTAGGCTTTGCCTCTTTCGCTTTGGTTATCTTATCTTCTGCCGTTTTTCTCGGCGCGGGCTGCTTCTTGTCCGCTTTTGCAGGCGCCAAGATTTTCCCGATTTGCTCAGCCATGCTAAGCTGCAACTTTATTTTTTCAAAGAGATACTCTACCGGCATGCGCATCCGCGAAAAATCATATCCGACAAAGACGCCGTCATGGTTTAACAAGATGAATTCCGCGTCTAAATCGATTATCTCTTCTCTTAGTTTCTCGGCTATCTCCAGGGCTTTCTTCTCGTTCGGCGAAGCTATCTCATATTCATCTTCTATCTGAATCCCGTCGATTTCGATTTCAAGGCGCTTTAAGTCGGGTTCCCAGTTCTCATCCTCGGCTAGCTCCACATACCAACGCGGCAGCTCCAGGCGAAGCGCTTTAAAATAAACCTCAGGCCATGCATGGGGCCTGTTGATTATCGTGTCATCGACCTTGAAGTCGGCGCCCGTCATAATGCCCGCGATCTTATTGTTTGAGAGGCTCCCCTCCGCGCCGTATATTTGCACGACTTTCCCCTGGTATTCGCCTTCTGCCGCAGAAAAGCCTATAGGAACATTGGAGCCCTTGTAGCTGATATGCAGGTTTTGCGCTGCATAGTGAACGGCTTCATCATAACGAACCTTGCCCAGGTTTATGAAGCGATAGAGCAACCGGTTAGTTGGATGCGGCATTCCTTCCGCATAAAGAATCGCAGGGAATATCGCTATTGCGGCGGCGATCAGGCTCAGCCACGCCGGCCCTACGGCATGCGCGTCCCTATAAGCAGCTGACGTCAAGCCGATGGCGACAATCGATAGCGCATATGCAGCAAACAAAGGTGCCACCAATGTGGGAGAATTAGGGCTGCGTCGCCAAACTGCGATAATCACCATAAGAATAAAGACGAGGGGTACGGCTAATGCGTATTGCCCTTCACCGACGGCGAGGTCATAGGCATTCTGCGAACCCGTGGCACCGTAAAGCCAAGGTAGCCAGTTTAGAGCTAAAACAGCGAACGCAAAAGCCGTTAACGTGGTCCTCAATACCAAGATAGTTTTTTCTGGATGACCGTCGGCTGAATTCTTTGCGATTTCTGCATATAGCCGCTGGAAGAAGATGAGTGCGATAAGCAGGATGCCCAGCTTCACAACGATAGCAAGTATATCTAATATAAGATTCTGCGTACCGGTCCCGAATACAATTTCTGTAAACATAATTCACCCTTAATTATACCACGATACCGGCGCTTTTTCATATTTATTAGAGCCTTTTTGCAGAAAAAGTGGGTGGTTGTAGGCTAATAATTGGTAAACGCTTCTCGCCCGACCGGCTGAGTAAGACCAGAAGCGACGTTTTCCGCTATGAGCTAATCCGAGCCACGGCCTGCTTACTAACGAAGTAATGGCTTGATGACCAGTCTGCTAGAGGCCACTTGCCGGCTTATTGACCAACCAACTAGCGCACTATTTTAGAAATTGCGAGTTCGATTATATCTTCGGCCCCGGCGGCCTTGAGTTCTGGAATGAGCGTGTTTACACACGCCTTTTCTACAACCGTCTCTACCGCAAAGTATTCGGAGTTGTAGAGCTGGGAAACGGTTGGATTCTTGAGCGCCGGCAAAACGGAGACGATGGTATCTAGCTGCGCCTTGGGTACGTTCATGCTGATAAGGACCTTGCCTCGCGCCTCTATCACGCCCAGAAGAAGCGTCTTTATCTCCTCGATTGCCTGCCTCTTTTGCGGGTCGGCCCACGACGCTTTGTTGACCATCAGCCGCGTTGTAGACTCGAGAACGGTGCCTATGATCTTCAGGCGATTACGACGAAGTGTCTCGCCCGTCTCGGTGAGGTCGACGACGACATCGACAAGCTCAGGTATCTTGGCTTCCGTCGCCCCGTATGAAAACGACAGCTTGACCGGGACGCCGATATCCTCAAAATATTTTTGGGTTACGTTCATAAGCTCGGTACTGACACGACTTCCCGGCGGGATGTCTTCAGGCCTTTCGATCGGTGAGCCCTCCGGCACCGCAACGACGAGTTTCATTATGCCCGCGCCGGTTTTAGCATACGGCATATCGGCGACTTCTATGACATCCGCGCCCGTTTCGATTATCCAGTCATGACCGCCGATTCCCATGTCGAAATAGCCTTCGGCGACATATGTAGGGATTTCTTGAGGCCTTAAAACCTTGACCTTGCTGATGCGGGGGTCGTTTGTGGTCGGATTGTAACCCCTGGCACTCTTTTTTATCTCGAGGTCCGCTTGCGCGAAGAGCTTGAGGGTCTGCTCTTCGAGACTTCCTTTTGGTAGCGCGATGCTTAACATTTTAGCTCCCGTACTGATATCGGTTTAA
The DNA here is from genome assembly GCA_030018005.1 of Actinomycetota bacterium. GTDB lineage: Bacteria > Actinomycetota > Aquicultoria > Aquicultorales > Aquicultoraceae > Aquicultor. The sequence continues at coordinate 30,917 of JASEGT010000019.1, read as the reverse complement.
TTAAGATATTTTAACACATTAAAGTGTCAGAGTGCTAGGGTTTGCTGAGATTAGGTGTTGAAAGCTAGCCGACCAGCACACCGCTATCGAGCAGAACCTTCTTCAGGAACTGGCCGGTATACGAGGATTTGTTCGACGCAATAGCCTCGGGTGAGCCTGCGGCAATCACAAATCCACCCGCTTCCCCGCCGTCGGGACCGAGGTCGATTATCCAATCGGCCGTCTTTATGACGTCGAGATTGTGCTCGATGACTAGGACGCTGTTGCCCTGGGCAACAAGCCGGCCCAAAACCTCAAGCAGCTTCTCGATATCGGCGAAGTGCAGACCGGTTGTCGGTTCGTCGAGAATATAGAAGGTCCTCCCGGTCGCTATCTTGCATAGCTCGGCCGCGAGCTTCACGCGCTGCGCTTCCCCTCCGGAGAGTGTCGGCGCGGGCTGGCCGAGCTTGATATAGCCGAGGCCGACGTCGAAGAGCGTCTGTAGCTTGCGGCGAATCTTCGGTATGTTCTCGAAAAAACCGAGTGCTTCCTCAATCGACATATTTAGAACATGCGCTATGTTCTTGCCTTTATATTTGACCTCCAGCGTTTCTTTGTTGAAACGAGTGCCCTTGCAGACCTCGCACGGTATATAGATATCCGGCAAAAAGTGCATCTCTATCTTGATGGTGCCGTCGCCGCTACAGGCCTCACAGCGCCCGCCTTTGACGTTGAAGCTAAACCGCCCCGGTTTATATCCCCTTACCTGCGCCTCGGGCACCTGGCTGAAGAGATTCCTGATATCGTCGAAGACCTTTACGTAGGTCGCCGCGTTCGAGCGCGGTGTGCGCCCGATGGGTGACTGGTCGATTTCGATTGCCTTGTCGATATGCTCTAGCCCATGGACCGCCTCGTGTTTTCCGGGAAGGTCCCGCGAGCGATAGAGTTTCCTCGCCAGCACCTTCGACAAGATGTCGGTAACGAGCGTGCTTTTGCCACTCCCCGAAACACCGGTCACGCATGTGAAGAGACCGAGGGGGAATTCGACATCGATGTTTTTCAAATTGTGCTCGGCGGCACCCTTGATGCTGAGCCATGCATCGCCGGGCACCCTACGTTCCTTGGGCGTTTCGATTTTACGCCGGCCGCTTAAAAACTGGCCGGTGATAGAATCGGGGGACGCCAAGATATCGTCGAATGTCCCGCTTGCCACGATATGGCCGCCGTGCTCACCCGCGAAAGGCCCGATGTCGACTATGTAGTCGGCCTCGTGCATCGTCTCCTCGTCGTGCTCGACGACGATGAGTGTATTGCCGAGGTCGCGCAAGCGCTTGAGGGTCTGGATGAGACGCTTGTTATCCCGCTGGTGAAGACCGATGCTCGGTTCATCTAGCACGTAGAGTACGCCGACCAGACCCGAGCCTATCTGCGTCGCCAGGCGGATCCGCTGCGCTTCGCCGCCGGAGAGCGTCCCCGCCGTACGGTTTATCGTCAAATAGTCAAGCCCGACATCGATCAAAAACTGCAGGCGCTCGCGGACTTCTTTTAGGATTCGGTGCCCGATCATCTGCTCGCGCTCGGTCAGCGTGAGATTGGTTATGAACTCATAGGCGGCCTTAGATGACATCTCGCTGAACTGGTGGATGTTTTTGCCACCCACCGTCACCGCAAGACTCTCCGGTTTTAGCCTGGCCCCGTCACAAACCGGACATGCCCTCATCGTCATATATTGCGCAATCTGCTCGCGCACATAGTCGCTCTCGGTGTCGCGATAGCGGCGGGCCAGGTTTTGGATTGCGCCGTCGAACTTCGAGTTATAGCTGCGGCTTCGGCCGGTAAGGGTGCGATACTTCACATGCACGGGCCTATCGGTACCGAGCAATAGAATCCGGCGCGCTTCCTCGGGGAGGTCTATCCACAGCGTGTCCATGTCGATGTCGTACTCCTCGCAAACCGCTCCGATTATCTTGGGATAAAAATCGATTCGCGTATAGAAATAGGGGTGAATAGCCCCTTCGTTTACACTTAAGCTCGCATCCGGGACGACGAGTTCCGGGTCGACCACCATCCTCGTGCCGAGACCCGCGCACTCGCGGCAAGCGCCGTACGGGTTGTTGAACGAAAACATCCTCGGCTCGAGGTCTTCGAAGCTCACCCCGCAATCGATACACGCGAAGAACGTGCTGAAGTCTTGTCTTTCGCCGTCGGTGATATCGATAGATATAATTCCATCGGCCAGGCTTAAGGCCGTCTCAATCGAATCGGCGAGCCTGCGCTCTATCCCCTCTTTCATGACCAGCCGGTCGACGACGACATCGATATCGTGCCGTTCCTTCTTATCGAGCTTAATGTCCTCGTCGAGGCCAAAGACTTTGCCGTCTATCTGAACCCGGGCGAACCCGTCCTTTCGCAAGCGCTCGAGAAGTTCGCGGTACTCGCCTTTGCGGCCACGAACGACCGGTGAGAGCACCTGAAACTTGGTTCCCGGCTCCAGCCTTAAGACTTGCTCAACGATTTGCTGCGAGGTCTGCTGGGCTATCTCTTTGCCGCAATCGGGACAGTGCGGAACGCCAATTCGCGCGTAGAGCAAGCGTAGGTAATCGTAGATCTCGGTGATGGTCCCCACCGTCGAGCGCGGGTTTTTCGAGGTCGATTTCTGGTCGATGCAGATAGCGGGTGAGAGGCCGTCGATGTGGTCGACATCGGGCTTGTCCATCTGGCCGAGAAACTGGCGCGCATAGGACGAGAGCGACTCGACATAACGTCGCTGTCCTTCGGCATAGATGGTATCGATGGCCAGAGACGACTTGCCCGAGCCGCTCAGGCCGGTCATGACGATCAGTTTGTTTCGGGGTAGTTCCAGACTTATGTTCTTTAAGTTATGTTCACGCGCTCCGCGTATTATCAACTTGTCGTCTTGCATAATCCTCGCAGTCCCTGACTGTCTACATCCTTATAGTAATAAAACGATTAAAGCTGTCCGTGGACAGCTGTCGATGATCTCTTCTGTCTATCGCATTCCTAGCCATTATCACGTTCCGACCTAATTATACCAGGGTTGGCAACGTTCAAACGCTTGGTCTTCTGAGTATTTGGCCGCCAATCTTATCTTAGACGCGCCTCACTCACCCGCTCTAAATTTCTACGCCTCGCGAGACACCTTTCTTGACCTTCTCCAGTTCCTTTTCGCGCTGGCTTAAAAGAGCTGTCGCAGTATCTTTGATGATGGCGAGTTTTTTCTTTGGAATGAAGACATTTCCGGATATTACATTGCCCTCCGGTGCAAGCTTTCCGTCTGCCGAGACTATATACCTAAGCTCTGTGAGCCCTGATTCTTTGTTGATTTTAGCCTCGCCCAGTTTCTTGTACTTGTCATACCAGCGAATTACGTAATCGCTCTCCCGCTCAAGCGATTTGCTCCCGGCTAGCGCCGAGGTGATTGCGCCCATTATATGCCAGAACTCTATCTCGTGAGAGCTGAAGGCATTAAGCGGTACCTGTTCCCGGTCTTCGAGAGGGTCTCCCATATCGCCTGCTATTATGACAACCTTGTTCGCGCCCTTCACGGCCTTATAGAAATCGGCGGTGTCTTTTGTCGGCTCGATATCCCTGATACGGGCGGTGTCTTCTGCACTGGACTCGGCACTTTCACGTGTCTTAAGCTTTTCTTGCTCGGTCGCCGCTTCTTTTCCGGCCTGCCCGGAACGCAAACTATCGCAGCCTGTCACTACTAGAGACACAACCGCCATGACCACGAACAATAGGTATGCGGCGTTTCGCTTTCGACGTAAGCTCAGACTCATACGCACCCCTTCACAAATCCTCCCTGCTGCTCTAATCATACACCCCCAGCACCTACGCGCGCACGGACTTTAATTCCCGGATTCGGTCAGGCCGGCCGTTGCTTAGTGCCATCCCGGCGATGCCTGAGAGACGCTTCGCGATGCCCGGTTCTTTCCGATACCCGAAGAACCCGTAGTCGAACCGCCAAAACATAAACGACTCAATCCTCGGCATCCTCTTGCGCGCATAATGACCGTCTCCCGCTTGTTGTTACTTTCACGCATTCTCACTACAATGCAAGATATGGATACATTATTTTCCTATTCCATGCATAACAGTAAAAGGACGCCGCTTGCCGAGCGGATGAGGCCGCGCTCGCTCGAAGAGTTTGTCGGACAAGAACACCTGCTCGGCCCGAAGGGGTTGCTCAGAGCCCTTATCGAGAACGACCGGCTCAGTTCTATCATCCTCTGGGGACCTCCCGGTACCGGCAAGACAACGATAGCGCGGATAGTCGCGCATATGACTAAGGCACACTTTACCGAATTCTCAGCGGTCACCAGTGGAGTCGCCGATATACGAAACGTGGTCAAAGAAGCGTCGGACAGGAGAGACTTCGAGGGCAGGCAGACAATCCTCTTCGTCGATGAGATACACCGTTTTAACAAAGCCCAGCAGGACGCCTTCTTGCCCCATATCGAAGCCGGCACGATTGTATTGATTGGCGCGACGACCGAGAACCCTGGTTTCGAGGTGAACGCGCCGATACTCTCGCGCTCGCGTCTTTTCAGACTGGAACAGCTCTCGGATGACGGTATAATTGCGATTCTTAATCGGGCGATGGCCGACGCTCAACGCGGCCTAGGCAACCTGGGGCTCGCTATTGAAGATGGGGCGATTGAGCATATAGCAAAAAGCTCCAACGGGGATGCGCGAGTCGCCCTCACCGCGCTCGAACTTGCGGCTAATAGCCTGGTAGGGGATTCAGCCGAGAGCGATGTCATACCTACGCCTGCCGGCGGCGAGACCGCCGGTAAGAACAGGACGGGGGAGGAATCGGCGATATCGGGGCAACGTCCCATGGTAATAACAGTCGCAATGGCTGAGGAGGCTATCAACAAGAAGCAGCTCCAATATGATAGGGCGGGGGACGCACACTATGACATCATCAGCGCGTTCATCAAGAGCCTGCGCGGTACCGACCCGGATGCGTCCGTCTACTACCTTGCGCGAATGCTCGAGAGCGGGGAAGACGCGAAATTCATTGCGCGCCGGATGGTCATCTTCGCTTCTGAAGATATCGGCAATGCCGACCCGCAGGCGCTCGTTCTGGCTACGGCGACCGTCGACGCGCTCAACTTTATCGGCATGCCCGAGGCTAAATTTGCGCTCACGCAATGCGCGACCTACCTCGCGAGCGCCCCGAAATCGAACTCGGCGAAAACCGCGATTTTCGGCGCAATTGCAGACTTGCGGGACAAACGGGTCGATCCCATCCCCAACCACCTGCGAAACGCGCCGACCGCTCTCGCCAAGAAGCTCGGCCATGGTAAGGGCTATAAATACCCGCACGATTTTGAAGATAACTACATCGAGGAGACATACCTCCCAGAGAATCTTAAAGACAAGGTCTACTACCAACCCTCAGACAACGGGTATGAGAGGACTATAAAAGAGCGACTCAATAAGTTACGCCAGAAGAAGGTATAAAATAAAAGACCCACGACTGCGGGCCTTTTATTTAATGAGCTATCCGTTTTCTTTAGCTACACTTTCCATAGCTACAGCCATTCGAGCCTGCGATAACACTCCTACGCGATGATGATTTCCATCGACTATTCCGCCGTTAGTGTTATAACGATTGAAGTATCGTTATCGTTCTTCCCTACCATGACAGAGCCGGCGTCCGTTTCACCTTTTTTAAGACCTACTGTCAACGCTTCGCTAAAGTCGAGCGTGCTCGCCACGTCATAGCCGCCCAACTGTTCTTTGTCTTTGTCAAACTCTGTCCGTCCGACAAATATTTTAACGTGGTCTATAAACAGAAACGACCGAGTACTCGACTCGGCCATTTCCCAGGCGTCGACAAAAACAGAGGCATGTTTTGGCGGCAAGACAGCCCTTGAAGTCCTTTTTAGAGACATTCGTATTCATAAACAAGGGCTTGACTTTAAAATTAGCATATACCATAGAATACGGCAATGGACACGGACTAATTTGAAGATTATCGGTTGGATATATATGGCCTTGTCTGCCGTGCGCAGCCCTAATCCTTACCAGAACTCGACTCCACCGAGAAGCTTGCGGAGCGCTTCTAAGAAGCATTCGAAGGCTTCAGACGACTCGGGACCATACGAGCCGGGATACGCGTTCTCGCCTTCGGATTTAATAAATCGCTCGCCTTTTGCGATATGGACAAACCAGTGTGTTCCCTCCGCATCAGAATTATCATATAGAGACTCCCAAGCCCAAACGCCGACAGCGTCCAGCTCGTCCCAAAACTTTACCCACGCCTCCCTGTCCGGCGCAATCTCTTCTATCACGGCAAGCGCGTACATGCCGGGTGAACTCTCATATGTCAGATTGCCCTCCTTAAGGCGAACCGTGAAGGTCGGTCCGAAGCATCCACCGATACATATCTCGAACTCTTCCGGCCGCCAGCCGGTCTCATTTGCTGCCATAATAGCTTATCCCAATCTACTCCTCTTTGTATCCGGCTCCGGCGCATGTCTCAAACTCGGCTCAGCCGTGCCGCAAAAACCCAATCTGCGCCGGTAAACAAGTTGCATCACGACTAGTCTCTACTATATACATCCTTCAGTTTCGTAACTGCGTCGTTCATGCGCGCCCGGCCTTTATTTAGCCTCCGAACACATCTTTCCTGAAGTACTTTATCATTCTCGGCCGATGCCGCCATCAGGTTGTCCGCGGCCCACTTGAAATCGGCAAAGGCTTCGAGATAGTCTTCATGAATCGCTTGGTAGCCAGGCGAAGCCGGCGGAACAACATCTTGTGCATTATTAGCAAGCGTTTTTAACAATGTTATGTCTACGGATAGCTCCTTGTGCCAATCGCCGTCCCGCCCTACTTCTACATCCGCAAGCTGGAGCAAGCGCTCGCTTAAGAGCATAGACTTCTCGTAGTAGTCGACAAAATGCTTTTCGTAATCGACTTCTTTCATTGGCTTGCGCGAACCGGCGGGCTGCCCATCGACCGAAGCTCCGTCTTCACTACTGGAATCGACACCGGCGTTTGTCGTAACAGAGCTTACATAAGCGATTATAATCACATTACTTAAGATGATGAAAAAGCCCGCGACCACTAGGATTTTGATGACGGGGGAAGTCGTTTTAAACCAGTTCAACAGTGTCTTAGGCCTATCCTTATCGTTTCCCTGCCCACTCGGCAGGCTGTTTTCATTGTCCAAATCCTAACCCCCAGATAACTGACTGCTAAACGAGCTGTGACAGAACGTCTTTTAGGATCACCGACGCCTCCGTAAAACCATCCTGGTGCTATTGTAAGATATTGGTGCGCAGAATGCGAAATCGAGATATCGAAAAAAGAAAAATCGGCTGGGAACTGCTGGGGTTTTAAACCGCCAACCCTTGTTAGGGTTAGAGTTTAGAACAAGCGGGCGCGCCAGATATGACAATCACGGAAAGGGTTTCTAGATGCACTGGCTAAAATACGAGGTTTCCTGCTCGATCGGGGCCGATTCACCACTTGAATATACCTCCAACCGATTCCTACCAGCACTCTTAGACTTATAGAGGGCAACATCGGAGCACTTGATGAGACCGTCTTTGCAGATGGAGTCCGAGGGATACGCGGCGACGCCTATCGATATTGTAAGATTGCCTAACGGCTGCTTTTCTTGACCTACGAAATTAGCCGTTTCCACCTCATGGCGAACGCGCTCCATTACAGCCACGGCACCTTTAGCATCCGTATCTCGCAGCAGCACGCATAGCTCTTCGCCGCCACATCGATAAACGGTATCGGTATCACGAACGGTTGTGTTCAAAATACCCGCGATTCGCCGGAGCGCCTCATCGCCTTCCTGGTGTCCATTGTTATCGTTATAGTGTTTAAAGTGGTCGATATCGACCATCGCAAAGCCAAGCTCACCTTTGGTCCGGCTCGACCGCTGAAGCTCGAAATCTAAATCGCGGCTGAGCTTGCGGTAGTTATACAATCCGGTAAGCGGGTCGACGAGCGTCAGATACTCGGTCCGGGCGTGGAGCTTGTTGACATCCCGGCCAATCCATATCCAACCGAAGAGGGCTATAAGCAATAACGGTATGAATACCATAAAATGATAAGCGAGTTCTTTCTTTAGCTGCGAATAAACGTACTCGTTATCGACACCAACGCTCACACGCCACGGCACGCGTGTCGTCGAAGCAAAACCGAACAGGCGCCCGGTTCCATCTAAGCCCGCTGCTTCGATATCGCCCTCTAACTTGCCATTCATAAGTTTAAAGACCGGTTTGTCGTGAACATCCGCGCCTACCCATTTATCGGGGTTGCTGCTCCGCGCGATAACGACACCCTTATCGTCAAGGACCGACACCACGCTGTGTTTCGGCACGTTAGATACCATGAGCTTATGCTGTATCTTGGTAAGGTCGAATGACGCGGCGACTAGGCCTACTCTTTCACCTTCCATGTTGAAAACCGGATGCGTGACGTGGACGACCGGTAAGCCTGTCAGCTTGCCGTACATAAAATCACCGATCGACAGGGTGTGCGATGTGGCTGCCCGTTTATAGTAGACAGTGTCGCTGACGTTTACCGTGCCTCTCTTCGCGCCCTTGGTCTGCTTTACAAAAGCTTTAATGTCACCTTTCGTGTCGACAAAGATGATGTTGACGTAATACGGATAATCCGGCCCTATATCTTTAAACCATTCGTTGATCGCGGCATAGTTCTGAGTTCTCACGTCGTTGTGGTTGGAGATGGATATAAGCAAATCACCTGTGGCGCCGATGTAGTCATCGATGCTCTGCGAGATGCTTCTTGCCAGATTTAAGCTCTCGACTTGCGCGTCTCTTTCAAGTTTCTTGTTAATATCGTATGCCTTGTAGACTGAAAAAATTATAAAGGGTAGTATCATCCAAGTCAGAAGCATAATGAGCCTCGCCTTGAGCGACATCTTCGGTTTTTGACCATCAAATTTATCTATCTTCAAAATGCGTACCTCGGAAATGAGCTTTTACGCGACAATGTATAATATTATATCGGCACGGTTCATCGTCACCTTTATGTTTAATATTGCGGTTGTCGTATTTTTTCGCGGTCAGGAATAGCGGGTGGCTGAATATTGTATGATCAATGAGCAAATGCATCAGAGAAGAGTTCGAAAACGAGGCGCAGCAAGACATACTATTGCGCATGCTCGGTAATAAAGAATATACGGTTTGAAACCGGTGTGGCGGAAAAAGACGCTCACACGGACTACATCAACAACATCACGCATCGCATATAATTTGTATGGAAAACAAGCGGATGACAAGGAGGACGCATGAACGAAGAGACTCGGAATAACCTTAAAGAAGCCTTTGCCGGTGAGTCGCAGGCCAACCGGACATATTTGGCCTTCGCGCAGCAAGCCGAAAAAGAAGGTTTTAGCCAGGCGGCGAAACTGCTCCGGGCGGCCGCCGATAGTGAGACCGTCCATGCCCTAAAGCATATCGCGGCCACAGGCAAAGTCGGTACCACCGAAGAGAACCTCAAGGAGGCTATCACCGGCGAGAACTACGAGTTCCAGAGCATGTATCCGAGGATGATAGAGGCCGCTACCGGCGAGGAAGAAAAAGCCGCCAAAATGAGCTTCGAGAACGCCAATGCCGTTGAGAAAGAACATTCCCGCCTCTTTGGCGAGATGCTGTCAGACCTCGCAGGTGCCCCGGCAGTCGAATACTGGGTCTGCCAGAACTGCGGACATGTCCATATCGATGAAGCACCAGAAAAATGCCCGGTGTGCAACTGGCCCCGGAAGTTCTTTAAGAAAATAGACTAAGAGAAACCAGACGTGCCATGAATCGATTTGAGTAAGGAGTCTAAGATATAGGATTTACGAAGATTATTTGATTCAATCCGTAACTTAGATATCTCCCCTGTCGTTATAACTAATGCAGCAGTCGTAACCAAACAGAATAGACCATTACAGGAAGGAGGGGATTATGAAGAACCATCGCTTGATGATATTTATAGCTCTGGCGCTCATCGCCTGTATGGCGATCGCCGGCACCGCGCTCGCCGGTCCGAAAAACTACAAGCCGAGTGCCACGTGTTCGACGACACGCGCGAGTTGTCCGACATCGACCAGCTCGACCAGTTCGACGACTACCAGCTCGACATGTCCGACGACAAGCACAACCAGGTGCACATGTCCGACGGCAACGAGCACGACTTGTCCTGCCACGACAAGCACCACTCGATGCACATGTCCGACTACGTCGACGACGCGGCCTGTATGCTCTCCCACCACAACGGTGAAGTATGGCGTCAACGGTAAACCGGCGAAGGCCGAGAAGAACGAGAGGTCCGCTGGCAAAAAGTTTGGCAGCATAGCGGGTACTACAGTTCTCGATACGACGGATACAGCCGGCAAGGCGGTTACAAAACCGCTAGGCGGTGTCCATTTGCGTCTTTTGAACAGCAAGGGCAAGGTCGTCCGCGCTACGCTATCGAGCAGGGACGGTGTTTTTGTCTTCAGAAATGTTAAGCCTAACCTGGATAACGCTCTCTACACCATCACAGCTAAATCTAAACGCTACACGAGAGTAAGCACGATGACCATCACGGTCGACGTCGACAAAGGCAAGACAACCAATATCGCGGCGATCCATTTTAAGCCGTAGTTAAACCCAAAACAATATATCCACAGAAGACGTGGAGCCTGCTATTCAGAGCAAGCTCCGCGTTTTTTGTTGAGCGCTGATGTGTTCGCATTGTGGTAGAATAGCTGTGTTAGAATATATGTTGTCGGGTCCTGATTATGGCGCAAGGACCACAAACCGAAATATCCTAGACCTTCAGGGAGCTATGAGAATAGGAATCGTTACGGAATGTTACCGTCCCGTCATCAACGGGGTCGTGTTTTCAATCCTTAACTTCAAAGACGCCCTTGAGAGCAGGGGACATGAAGTTTTTGTTTTTACCCCGGCTACCGGGAACGAAAACGGTGAAAAGGGTCTTATCGCTTGCCGTTCGATCGGTCATCCCGCCTACCCGGGGTATGGACTCACCCTACCGCTCACCAGAAGCCAGCGCGCCATAGCGGCCACCCTCGATGTGATACACGTACATCACCCCTTTGTCATGGGCCGCCATGCGTTGACTATGGCTCGCAGCCATAATAAGCCGTTGGTCTTTACCAACCACACGCAGTACACCCAATACTCTCACTATATCCCGCTACTCGGCGGCGTGTTGCGCGGAGCGCTCGAGAGCTACGTTACCGGTTTTATTCAGCAATGCGACCTCGTCGTGGCGCCCTCGGAGGGTATCAGCCGCTACCTTAGGACACAGCAAGTAACACGGCCTATCAGCGTAGTGCCTAACGGCATAGATACCGCTAAATTCACCGACCTTAAGCTCGGCCGGCGCGAGGCGAAAGTGTGGCTCGGGCTCGAGCCGGATACCGCAGTTATCCTCTATTCGGGGCGTATTGCGCTCGAGAAAAACCTCGATTTCTTGCTCGACAGTTTCAAAGCACTGCTCGGTAAGACAGCGGGTTCTAAGGTGAATCTGGTCGTTGCGGGGAGCGGTCCGCAAGAGGAAAACTTCCGCAAGATGGTATCGGCGCGGGAGCTTGATGACAATGTCATGATGCTCGGTGCCATAGCCTACGATGAGATGCCGAAAGCATACCGGGCTGCGGACCTCTTTGCTACGGCTTCGACGACCGAGGTACACCCACTCACCATCATGGAGGCTCTCGCATCGGGCCTGCCGGTCGTAGCGGTCACCGCGATGGGCACCGGCGATATCGTCACACATCGTGAGGACGGCCTCCTTACCGAAGAGACTCTCGAAGATTTCGCCTCGGCACTCGCCCGCCTGCTCGGCGATACGGCACTCAGGAAAAAGATGGCGCAGAATGCTCAGACTGGCGCGGTTCGATTCGGCGTAGAGAGCTCGACGACGACGCTTTTGGCGGCGTATGAGCTGGCAATAGCGGAGCACGCGAAACGATCGAGTTCGGTTGGTGCCGCTGCGGCGCGTTAATGAGAACTTGGTGTTTCGAACCCCCCCGCGTAGCTGCTAATAAGTCGGCGAAGGTTACTTGAGCACGACCGGGGACGCGCTCTGGTCAAATGGATTGGCCCTCATGGCTAGCGAAAACAGATAGGGGTAGTTACTTTTCAAATGACCCATGTAATCCAGCCATTGATATACTATCATACCGTAAATCCTCTCTATATCTATGGCCAAATGCTCGCGATCGCTACCCGGCAATATCTTCAGATTCTCCCTAGCGTGAAGCTCTTGACTCAAATGGAAGATGGCCTGAAGAAGATCAGTAAACGATTCGTGTTCCAGTAGGTTTGGGTTTTCCAGCAATCTCAATAAAAACTCGCTCTTTTCAGCGAGAAACTCACGCAGATAATCCAAGTCGATGCTATCGGCCATAACCTTGTAATCGTACTTCTTAAGAAGCTTGCCGACCTCCTTAAAATCTTGTTCAGCCCAGTCGTTTGTAATAATAAGGTCGTTCTTGATTGCGTCGAGGTCGGGGTCGAGGTCCGAAAAGTAAGCCATCAGTTTTGTCCCGATTTCGCTGAAGAACACCCCGATAAGCATGTTGAGCTTCTGTAACATAACCGACTTAGCCCTCGCTTCCATGAGCTGATGTAGGACCATGCTGACCATCAATACCTCAATAAAGACAAACGCAATGTCTCCGACCATATAGATGAAGATGTGGTGCGCGTCTCTAAAAATCAAGTAATGAATCGCATAGACGGCGGCGGACAACAATATCAAGGACAAACCCATGCGTATTTGCCAGCCGGAAAGTTTCATATATTATTTCTCCCTAATATCTCGCTTTGCGCAAGATGTTGCCTGATTGATATTGTTAGCGAGCGTCAAAAGCGTGCGCGATGATTTCCTAGTCATCCATTAAGCCCTCGTCCGGCTTGCCCACAACGCGAATGGCCACTATGGCGGCATCGTCAGACAACCTACCGCCTGTATGCTCCATTACCGCCGCGAATACGCGCTTTGGCACGTCTCTGGCCTTTGCCGGACCCATTTTTTCCACAAACTCCAGCAGTCCCTCTTCACCAAAAAAATCGTGTCCGTGTCTTGCTTCGGTGATTCCATCGGTATAAATGATGAGCAAATCTCCCTTGCCTAGGTCATGCCCGTGGCTTTTATAGCGCACCGTCTCAAATACTCCCACAATAGGATTGTGCCGGTCGAGCAATTCAACGGCGCCGGATTTTCTTTTAAGCACGGCGGGAGAATGCCCCGCAGAGCTATATAATAGCTTGCCGGTCGTCGTATCCAGTATGCCAAAAAAGATGGTGACAAACGCAAACGGGGAGTTTGTGCGGCAAATGAAGTTGTTGGTCTTTGCCAACACTCGAGCAGGCGACCTGAGCTTGATAGAGAAAGCCCTGATAGCGTTTCTAACTACAGACGTGAACGCCGCGGCTTCAATGCCGGAGCCAGACACATCGCCGACGACTATGCCGGTTATCCCCTGCTCTATCTCGAATATATCGTAAAAATCACCGCCGACTGTCGCCGCCTCGGTCGCGGAACGATAAAGATAGCCATATTCGAGACCTTTTATCTTTTCGGGGAGCATAAGAAGGGTCTCCTGCAGGGCATGTGCTATATGTCGTTCTGCCTCATATAGCCGTGCGTTCTTGAGAGCCAGAGAGAGCGACGCCGCCAATTTTATCGCGAAATCGACATGGCTCTTCGAAAACTCCCCCTGTTTTGAATGATAAGTGAAAAAGAGCACCCCGATAGTCTCGTTTCTGACTATCAAAGGCATGATCAAAACCGAACGAATCCCGTATCTTTGTACCATCCGTTCATTGACGCGCTCGTCATTTACAGCGTCGCTAATGACCACAACGTTCCTGGTCTTTTCAGCAGATACCAAACCCTTGGCCTGCGCATCTGATAGCCTGATGCCTTTCAGCTCTTGCATAAACCCGTGCAAGTATTTTACTTGCCACCCGCCCCTTTCACGCAGTGCCACGGCGGCGGTTTCCGCGCCTATCGCCTCGGCGGATTCCACGACGACCTTTTCCATGATTGCATCGAAATCGAGTGTCGAATTTATCGCTTTGCTTATATCGTTGAGGGCGTCACTCAACCTTTTCGAGGTTCTAAGCCCTTTCTCGACATGCTTGCGCTCTGTTATATCGCGAATAATACCCGTAAAAAAGGCTCCTTCGCCAGTCTCCCATCTTGCAAGAGAAAGCTCTATGGGAAATTCGGTGTTTTCTTTTTTTAGCCCGGCTACTTCGACTACTTGACCGATGATGCGCTGTTCTCCTGTCGAAAGCAGCCTGTGTAAAGCCTCTTCATGAAACTTTCTGAACCGCTCCGGCATTATTAGGCTGAGCGCTTTTCCGGTCATTTCCTCGGCAGAATATCCAAATATCGTTTCTGCTGCTTTATTCCAGAAGATTATTTGTCCTGAACGATTGATACTAATAACGGCATCGCTCGCAGTCTGTACAACCGACCGAAAGCACTCCTCGCTATTTCTCAATAAGCCCAATAGCCTGCTATTATGCAGAGTTATGGCAGCGTTCTTCGCAAACGCCGATACAATCCTGACATCATCCGCGTTAAAACCGCCCGGCTTATTGGCCACGCCCATCAGGCCTACCGCTTTCCCTTCAACCAGGAGAGGTGCAAACAAAACATTGTCGAGTCTACCATGCCCTTCCGGCAAGAACTCGACCCATTCGCTGTTGGCGAAGTCATTGTTGTATACGGGTTTGCCGGTCCGGTAAGCCTCGGCGCGCAATCCCCGAATCGGCATCGGTAGGGACGGGTTTACATTGCATGACAGACCTCCGGCATCGAGAAATAAGAGTTCATTCTCGTCTCCATCATCGTTGAGCAAGGCAACATAGCCCGCGGTCGCCCCGACTAAATCTTTGCACGCATCGTATATCTCGCGGGCCGAGGTCTTAAAATCGCTATGTTTCAATGCCGCGCCCGCGTTATTGACAGGGGCAACCATGCCTCCTACGGGATATAACAACGCTTTACCACTATCGTCCGTCACTTTATCAACCTCTAGAATTCTGCAGGCAGCTACGAGCACGAGAACCTCTCTACCAGCCTGCATTTGCCATTCTTTACCAATGCCGTTTTCATCGCATAAAAGTTTGTTACCGTTGTAACATTTCCTACCCGGTTCAATGCTAATATATTCATTTACCGGTCGATCGCTTTTAAGAGTGGCAGATTATCTGCTGGGTCAATCGTAAAAACCTTGCGCTATCTCGTTAAACTCAAGAAGCACCTCAATGCGCTCGCAGACTTTGCCTAGCAGCAGTTCGCTGCATTCGTTCGCCTCGTGGTTGGCCTCGAAAGCAATATGGCCCGCCAGGTCGTCGAAGGCGCCGGGTGCCGCGGCTATCTCAACGCCGTCATCGACTGTGGCCGCGGCGTGAAGAATCGCCTCACTCTCCTCGGACAGCGTTTCGATGCCGGCCAGAGCGTCGTATTCTTCGCGTGTGACGATAAGGGCAATGGCGTCGCAGCCGAGGTTCGAATCGTAATAACGACTCTTGTCCCAGTATGTGGCCTCCCAATTGTAGATAAAGCCCTCGTCGTCACATTCAGGGCAGGTCCATTCGATGACCCCGTCGTAGCGCCGGTAGATGTGGATACTTCCCTCGCAGAGCTTATGCCCGGGCCGCCTGCGGCATGGCACCGCCGATAAGATGGTACCCTCGACAGGCAAAAGCGATGCGGCCGCGACGATCTTCCCAAAGAACCTGCTCAAGCGACCTGCTGAGCCGACAAATACCGGAAAACCCCGGTCGTCTAGATAATGAGTGATGTCTATAACGCTCGACATGTAAATCAACCTCATCTATATTCTTAGCCACTATTATAGCTGGTTTCAGCGGGATTTGGGACTCATAAGAGAGGATCAAAAAGAGACGGTGTCTGTTGCGCGTCAAGGCTGTTTAGACCCCGGACATTCTATCCCGAGGCGCTCCCACAGCCAGGCGATATCGACATGCGCTTGCCCCTGCTTTTTGTTGCGAAGCTCGGCATTCTCAATGGACTTTAACGTCTCGATAACACCTCGCTTGCCGTCCTCGGTCTTGACAGCCTCGAGTGGCGTCTTGCCGTCGAGCATCGGGATGCGTTCGTTGAGCCAGTTCTCATAATATCCTTGCATAAACTGCTCATAGATCTGCTGCCGCATCTCGGGCGAGATATCGTCGACGTCGTCTTTGGACGCATGCACACCGAGTTTCTGATTCTCGAGCGCCTGCAGGATATCTTGGAACTCGTCGGCCTTATGCATAACCAGTCCGCCGGCGTGCTCGCTGATAAGTGCTTTTCCCTTCTCCAGTCGCTCCTTGGAATTGGTCTCCAGAATAAGCCGGTCTCCTTCGAAGACGACCTGCCCCAGGAGGACCAGGCCGTTCATATGCTCGGTCTCGCCGAGCCAGACAAAGCTCTCATCTTCGCGCTCGAAACCATTGATGGCGGTGAGGGCGGCGATTACCGCGTCTTTGTCCACCACATCGAAGCGCGCTTTGGAGATAATAACCTGCTCGCCGCTTGAAGTGGCTATCTGCGGCGACTCGGGATAGAGAAGCGGCTCGTACCAATAGTACATGAACAAATCGCCGTTCTCCTTAAGCGATTCACGCATCGTAATATCGGGATGGTCGCCTTTGAGCAGCTCGTAGTCGATCTTGAACTCCTCGATTAGTTTAGTCTTGCGGTGCCGGTGGTAAGAGTAGATACTCCCCGACATAACCCACTCACCATCTATCTCGAGTAGACGTACAGCGACGATGTCCCATTTGTTCAGATAGCGGGTGGCGGTGCGCTCGCGCACTTTAAACGAACCGCCCAGAAGCAAATCCTCAAAGATTAAGCCTTCCTCGGGGTAGACCTCCGCGACTTCGTAGAGACTGATATACGAATCTCTTAGCTTCTCGAGAACGCGCAGGTCATCGTCGCTTAGCTCTTTACGGTTGTCTTCGATGTAGAGGTCTAGGAGGGTTGTTCTGTTATCCGGGTCGTCGTAGTCGGCGAGAGCGTCGCTGACCACCCAGTCCCAGAAGTTTATCATCGCCATATTTTGCAAGCCGCCGTCGAGATGTTCTTCGGGGTCGAATTCTTCGAAGAATACCTCGTAGGCGTCCTCGATAGCTTCGCCGTGCTCTTTGCTTAGGTACGTGAGTATCGCATCCACCTGGCGTTTCTTCGTCGAGGCCTCTGGTTTTATCTCCGCAAAAGGGCGCGCGCCGCAACACTTTTTGAATTTCTTGCCGCTGCCGCACGGGCAGGGGTCGTTTCTGCCTACACCTGACATCTAGTTTGCCCTCTTAAAATCCACACCCGGTAATCATTAAAATCCTTGCCCGGCAAGGGGATGCAAGGCGCCACCAGACAACGCCTATTGTACTATTTCTTATAGGCGCAGACTTTTGCGCTTAAGACCGTGACCGCGATTGATGATAGGCGTTCATCTGTTATGTCGAGGTCTTCGATTATGGCCTGAATAGCCGGGCCGCTTATCAGTTTCTCCACCGGATAGGCGGTCTCCTCCATAATTTCGACACCGGTAAAACCGGCCTTCTCCATCAGGGCGAGATACTCGTCGCGCATGACCGCGCCGCAGAGGCAGCTTACATAGCCGGTGATGCTGTCTTTGATAAAATCGGGCAGGTCGGCCAGTAAGACGATATCGGATACCATCAGCCTGCCGCCGGGTTTGAGAACCCTGTGCGCCTCGTCGAAGACCCGTTGCTTGTCGGGGGATAGATTGATGACACAGTTCGATATGATGACATCGACCTCGTTGTCGGCGACGGGAAGGTGCTCTATCTCGCCCAGCCTGAACTCGACGTTGGCGAAACCGCTTTTGCGCGCGTTGGCGCGCGCTTTTTCGAGCATCTCCGGGGTCATGTCGACGCCGATGACGCGGCCGCTCTCCCCGACTCTTGGCGCGGCGAGGAAGCAGTCGAAGCCGCCGCCCGAGCCGAGGTCGAGCACGACCTCGCCCTCTTTAAGCGAGGCCAGCGCTACCGGGTTTCCGCAGCCCAGCCCCAGGTTGGCACCATCGGGAACCGAGTTGATATCCTCGTCGGTGTAGCCCACCTGTTTGCTGATAGATTCCTGCGGGTCGCCGCAGCCACAGCCGCAACCGCCCGAACTTTTCGCCGGTGCCGTCGATGGGCCACAGCACGACTCCTCCAGCTGTGCTATCTTCGCGTAGCCTTCGCGCACTATCTTCCTTACGTCATCGTTCTCCAATACGAACACCTCTCTCAAGTCCCCGAACAGCCTCCGCATTTTCGGCTGGCAATAGCCCGGCTTAGTCAATCATGTGATATGCCTATTATATAACAAAGTAATAGTCCAGTGCTGTTTGGATATGCCCTGGATATATTGAATGGGCGAAAGCCTGCAGGATTACCTCACCGTCTGCCGCTGCGGCTATCCAAATACCGGCTGAAATGGTAGTTTATGTGTATGAATAAAATATCGAACAAAAACAACCGTTACGAAATCTTGGACCTCACCGGCGGCGTACCCATTTATGGGGGGCGGGTTCTCGTTCGCAAACCGCCTGAATTTACAGAGGCCGAAGCGCCGCCGAGCAACAGTACGGGCGATCGCCCTAGGCCTCCGCGCTCCAAGGTCATTATGGTAAAAGGCGCGATACCGGGCGAGACGGTAGGGGCGGTCATCGATGAAGAACGGCGCGACTACTCGCTGGCGACGACGGTCAATGTACTCGAGCCATCGCCCGAGCGCGTCGAGCCGCCCTGCCCTCACTTCGGGACCTGCGGCGGCTGCCGGCTCCAGTACGCCTCGCACGCAAAGCAGATCGAGATGAAAGAGGCTGTCCTTGCGGACAACCTCCGCCGCATCGGCAAAATAGAGGTCGGACTAGACGAGGCGCTGGTACTCGATGATGGTGCCTGGGGCTACCGCTACCGGGCACAGTTTAAGGTCGACGCGCCGTCCATCGGCTTCTTTAAGGAGAAGAGCAATGAGGTGGTCGATATCGAGCGCTGCCCGCTGCTGGTGGATGAACTAAATCAGGGATTGGCAAGGATTCGCGCCGCGCTTGCGAGCGAGCCGGATATTTTTGCCGCCATCAGCGAGATTCACGCGACCTATGGCGACGGCGTCTTTGCGCTCGTGCGCCTGCGCCCGGGTAAACAAAATAACAATCACCTCAACGATATAGGCAAACTCCTTATCAAAAACGGCTTTGACGGCGTCGTCGTCAAAGGCAACTCGACCTCGGCCACTCATGGCAAAGACAGCCTCACTCTACCGCTTAACGACATCGACTACACCATCTCACCCGGAGGTTTTATCCAGGGCAACTGGCGGCTAAACCAGGTGATGGTCGCACGCATCCTGTCTCAACTCGGCTCGCTATCCGGGCGGTGGGTGCTCGACCTCTACGCGGGGGCCGGCAATTTCGCGCTCCCTGTGGCCCAAAGCGGAGCCGAGGTCATCGCGGTCGAAGAGAGCAAAAGGGCCGTTACCGATGGTTGGCGAAATCTCGAGCGCAACTCTCTTGCAAATGTGCGCATTGTTCGCTCGGTGCTGGAAGCGTTCGACATGCGTACCGCCGGGCATATCGACATAACTATCGTCGACCCGCCACGCTCCGGCATCGGAGGCAAGGTAATCGACAACCTGCTCGGGTTGCAACCCGAGACTATCGTCTATGTCTCATGCGATCCGGCGACGCTCGCCCGCGACCTTAAGTGGTTGGCGCCCGGCTACAAGATAGATTCTGTTCGGCTCGTAGACTTTTTTCCGCAGACGTTCCATATAGAGTCGCTTGCGTTTCTTACAAGGGCTGGAGTTTGATGCTTGGTCTTGGGGGTTTGGTTGCTCGAGCAGGTAGAAACTGAGCGCGTTGGCGCTGACATCGTTAAATAAAGACCCGCTGCTAAACAGCGGGTCTTTTGTGTTTGAGTGCACTCTTTGCTGCTATGTTGCAAGTAAGTGCTTAACCTTACGGTAAGCCTCTTGTCAGCAGCTCGTCGTCATGATCGTCGCTGGTCGTTGTCGCCCCTACTGCTACCAGAAGAAATAAGTGGCGTAGTTTATTGTGCTTCCTGCGGTAAACACGACTCGAGCCATCAACCATTTGTTGTCCATTAAACTGACCTCGGTTGACGTTTGATGTGTCAACCATTTATGGTTTACTCGGACTCGACCACACATAAGTCTCCAGCTCAGGGCGGAATTTAGCAGGATAACTGTGACTACTTCACTATCCTCAAATCCGGGCGTTTCTGCTTGCTGATGGCGCCTAGGCCTTCCATCTCGTCGATGTCTTTGCGTAGTTCGAACATCTCATCGCGAAGAAGTGCGGCTTTTTCGAAGTCGAGGCTCTCGGCGGCGGTTCGCATCTCGTCTTCGAGCGCGCGGATGATGCTCTGGAGCTCTTGGAGGGGTATCTTTTGTATCTCGTCGCTATCTTTGCGGGCTTTGTAGAGCTTGCCAGATTCTGCGACAACGCTTTGGATGATGTCGGTTACAGCCTTACGGATGCTCTCAGGCTCGATACCATGCGCCTCGTTGTAGTCCTTCTGGATCTTGCGACGGCGGTTTGTCTCGCTAATAGCCCGGCTCATGGAGTCGGTCACCGAATCCGCGTACATGACGACCTGGCCACTTACGTTTCGGGCGGCCCGCCCGATTGTCTGTATGAGCGAGCGTTCGGAGCGCAAGAAGCCCTCTTTGTCGGCGTCAAGAATGGCGACGAGCGAGACTTCGGGCAGGTCGAGTCCCTCGCGAAGCAGATTTATACCGACGAGGACGTCGAAATCACCGCGCCGCAGATCGGTCAATATCTTCACGCGCTCAAGCGTGTCGATGTCGGAGTGGAGGTAGCGGACCCTGACCCCCATCTCAAAGTAATAGTCGGTAAGATCTTCGGCCATCTTCTTGGTGAGCGTGGTCACCAGCACGCGCTCATTCTGGTCGGTGCGCGCTTTTATTAAATCGAAGAGGTCGTCGACTTGGCCTCCGGTCGGTTTCACCATGACCTCGGGGTCGACCAGACCGGTCGGGCGGATGATTTGCTCGGCGACCTGTTGACTAACCTGCGCCTCAAATGGCCCCGGCGTCGCGCTTACAAAGACTATTTGCGGCACTTTCTCGATGAACTCCTCGAAGCGCAGGGGGCGGTTATCGACGGCTGAGGGCAGCCGGAAGCCGTGCTCGACGAGGGTGAGCTTGCGTGAACGATCCCCGTTGTACATGCCGTTTAGCTGCGGGATGGTGATATGCGACTCGTCGATAAGGACTAGCAAGTCCTTCGGGAAGTAGTCGATAAGCGTATCCGGCGGCTCGCCGGGCGCTTTACCGCTAAAGTGGCGCGAATAGTTCTCGACGCCGTTGCAGTAGCCGACCTCGCGGAGCATCTCCAGGTCAAACTTGGTGCGCTGTTCGAGCCGTTGCGCCTCCAAGAGTTTTCCCTGCTCTTTTAGCTCTATTATGCGGTCTACCATCTCGTCCTGGATTGAGGTGAGCGCCCGCTCTATCTTGTCTTCAACGGTGACGAAGTGGGTCGCCGGATAAATCGACATATGCTCATGGGCTTTGAGGATTTCGCCGGTGAGCGGATCGATGCTGACTATTCGCTCCACCGTATCCCCGAAGAACTCGACGCGAATGCCTATCTCATCGTAAGCCGGAAATATCTCCAGCACATCGCCGCGCACCCTGAAGGTACCCCGGGAGTAACTGTAATCGTTGCGTTGATACTTTATCTTAACCAGTTTCTTTAAGATGTGGTCCAGGTTGTAGTCCTCGCCCTTGTTTAAAAATACGACGGTCGCCTGGTAATCCTCGGGCGAGCCGAGGCCGTAGATACAGGAGACCGAAGCGACGATGATGACGTCGCGGCGGGTAAAGAGCGCGCTGGTAGCGGCGTGCCGCAGCTTGTCTATCTCGTCGTTTATGGATGAGTCCTTCTCGATGTAGGTGTCGGTATGCGGGATGTAAGCCTCGGGCTGGTAATAGTCGTAGTAGCTTACGAAATATTCGACCGCGCTCGTCGGGAAGAAGTACTTGAACTCGTTGCAGAGTTGCGCTGCCAAGGTCTTGTTGGGCGCGATTATGAGCGTGGGGCGCCCGAT
The DNA here is from genome assembly GCA_030018005.1 of Actinomycetota bacterium. Lineage (GTDB taxonomy): Bacteria > Actinomycetota > Aquicultoria > Aquicultorales > Aquicultoraceae > Aquicultor. Next base: position 8,790 of record JASEGT010000019.1, on the reverse strand, counting down.
GTTGTCGATGACCTTGGCCATGGTGTAGGTCTTGCCCGAGCCGGTAACGCCGAGAAGCGTCTGATAGCGGTTACCGCCCCTGACGCCCGCGACCAATTTCTCTATAGCTTGCGGCTGGTCCCCTTTCGGCTCGTAAGGGGCCTCGATTTTGAATTTATCGGTATCACTCATAATGGTTCTATTCTAAGGGATTTGAGAGGTTTTTACACGCGACGGCCGGCACTACAGACAGCCCTTGCTTGCTTGCTTGCTTGCTTGCTTGCTTGCCTGCCTGCCTGGGGCTGGGTCAAGCCGGTCGCGGCCATTACCGTCGTCTACTAGAATTCGCCCGCGTAGATATCCGCGTATCTGTCCCTGGTAGCTGTTACCTTCTGCACATACAGCCGCGTCTCTTTGAATGGGATTGTCGCGAGCATATCTTCGACATCATTGTGAAGACCATCGTTAAGCCAACGGTCGACGTTTTTATAGCCGGAATTATATGCGGCTAGGGCTAAGCGCTCATCGCTGTATTTGTCGCGCAGGTAGTCGAAATACCAGCAGCCCATATCGATGTTGACCCTATGGTCAAGCAAATCGTCTACACGAAAGCCACGCTTCTGCTTGCCCGCGATCCACCGTCCGGTATCGGGCATGATTTGCATCAAACCGACAGCACCGGCCTGAGATTCGGAAGACGGATTGAACTTGCTCTCCTCGTAAATCATTGCCGCTATCAAGTAGGGGTCTATCGAATATTTCTTGCTCGCTTGGCCTATTTCCTCTTTGTATTCAAGGGGGTAGAATACCTGGTCAAACTTGTCGGTAAAAGACCACTGATACCACATGATGACAAAAAAGGGCAGCATTACTACAATTATTGCGATTTTGGATAATCTCATTGCTTCGTCCTAATATGCTAACCGACAGCGACAATCATTGGCTGTCAGCTTGAATTACCTTCCATAGTGCTTCCGTTTGTTCTTTGAGTTCGTCTAAGGTTCCGTTATTTACTATGACCACATCCGCGAATTTCGCAAGGGCGTCCTTACCGTGCTGTGCGTCGACGCGTCTTTCGGCCTCTTCTCTGGAAAAGCCTTTCTTAAGAAGGCGCTCCAACCGGATCTCTTCGTCCGCCGTCACAACCACCGTGTGTGCGCAACGCTTATCCATGCCTACCTCTATCAAAAGCGGCACGTCGACTACTACGATGATGTCAGGGTTATTTGTCGCCTCCATTTCACGAAGGCGGGTATAGACCTCATCCATAACGCGCGGGTGGACAATCTCGTTTAAGATCGCGCGTTGTTTGGCATCCCCGAAGACGATTCTACCCAACTCGCGCCGGTCTAAGTTCTGGTCGGGGCCGAGCACACTCCCGCCAAAATGCTCGACTATATCCGTCCACGCCGGCCTGCCCGGTTCGACGACCTCGCGCGCGATTACGTCCGCATCGATAACATGCGCCCCTTTTTCCTTAAGGAGCGCTGTGACTACCGACTTGCCCGATGCTATTGGGCCGGTTACACCGATAATCTTCATGACAATCCTCAGCACAAAACGAGCCTAGCCCCGCTCTTCCCTGTAATTATGGCCGCGCTTAAAAACGAGCAGCCCAATCGCGGCACCGACAAAATTCGTGATGATATCATCGTAGCCGAAACCCCGGTAACTTAGCGATAGTTGGACCAACTCCATTGCCACACCGTATGCCGACGCGGCGGTAATGGCCGCAATAGCGCTCAATCCGCCCGCCACCTTCCAAGTATAGACGATAGCCCGGTAGAGGAGTATCCCTAAAATCGCATATTCAAAAAAATGTACGGCGTACGGCCAGAACTCGCTGACCTCCGGGCCGGTAGGCCCGACTGAGAGGACAATAATAAGGGTCGCCCAGAGCGCGACATGCCACCATCTGTTCATAATGAACACTATACCAGATACGCCGGCGAACTACCGTCTTTGCGTGCCAATTCTCGCTCGACAGCAGCGCGAAGCCCAAACTAAAAAGGGCCCTGCAGTGCAAGGCCCTTGAAATATTGCGGGTTACTCCGCGCCCGATCCTTTTTTGGGATGCTCTTTCTTCATTTGGCTGAGCACGTCCTCAAGCGAGCCCGGCGTGACCGCCACAGTTGCCTCTTCTTCAGTCGCTGTTTCTGTTACTTCTTCAACAGCTTCTGTTGTGGCTTCTTCAACAGCTACTTCTTCGACAAGCGGTTCTTCTACGGTTTGCTCAGCTGTCTCGTCTGCTGCCGTCTCCTCGGCTTCCGTAGGAGCCGCAGCTTCTTCGGCGACTTCTTCGGCTACAGCTTCCTCAGCTACGGCCTCGACGACGCCCGTCTCTTCTACAGTAGTCTCTACCACCGTAGGCTCGACCTCTTCAGCTACTGCAATTTCAACGGTCGCTTCTTCTACATCTTCCGTCTCAGCTGCAGCCTCTGCTTTAGTATCCTCCGGTGCGGGAAGAGTCTGCTTGACGCTCAAGCTTACCCTTCTCTTGTCGACATCGATACCGACGATTTTAACATCGACGCTCTCGCCCACCTTGACGATCTCTTCCGGCATCTCAACATGCTTGTGCGCAAGTTCCGAGATGTGGATGAGACCTTCGAGGCCCTCTTCTATTTCGACAAACGCCCCAAACGGCACGAGCTTGGTTACCTTGCCTGTTATGAGCTGGTCTACGTTGTAGTCGCTCACTTTTTGTCTCCAGGGATCTTCCTGTGTTTGGCGAAGCCCGAGAGAGATTCTCTCGCGGTCGAAGTCAACATCCAAAACCTGGACTTTTACATCATCACCGACTGCCACGACTTCTGACGGGTGGTCGATATGGTTCCAGCAGAGTTCCGAGATGTGGATAAGTCCGTCTATGCCGCCAAGGTCGACGAATGCTCCAAAGTCGACGATACTCGAGATTTTGCCTTCGAGCACCGCTCCCTTGACTATCTTCTCGAGGAGTTTGCCCTTCTCGTGTTTCTTCTCCTCCTCAAGAACCGCACGCCTCGAAAGAACCACGTTGTTTCTGTTGCGATCCATTTCGATAATCCGGCATTCCATGGTCTGGCCGATGAATTGATGGAGGTCTTTTGTTCGTCTCAAGTCGACTAGCGACGCCGGCAAAAACCCTCTTAACCCGATGTTGACTATCAGCCCACCTTTTACGACTTCGATGACGTTTCCCTCAATCGTCTCGCTGGTATTTGCGAGCGCCTGGATTCTAATCCAAGCTTGCTCATACTCGGCACGCTTCTTCGAGAGAATGAGTCTTCCTTCTTTATCCTCTTTTTGAAGGACGAGCGCTTCGATGCGGTCGCCTACTTTGACGATTTCGAAGGGGTCGGCATCGGGTCTAATCGAAAGCTCCCTGGCGGGAATCGCTCCTTCCGACTTGTAGCCGATGTCTACGAGCACCTCATCGCGGTCGACTTTTACGACTTCGCCGACGACTATGTCGCCATCATCGAAGACCTTGATGGTTTGATCGTAATCGGGGACTAGTACTCCGTCCTCGTTCATGATCATGTAGCTTTCCGGATTGTCAATTGGTTCTTTTTCGGACATTAATCTAAAACCTCCCAAATTTTTAGCAATAGGCGATTAAAAACAAAAATGCCACCAGAGGTGGCTGCGGGCTATCCGTCCTAACGGTAATTTAAGTGCGACATGGACTCTGTGTTGCTTCGGGAAAAGACGAACTTGATCAGTCTGCCCTCAACTCCACTTTTCCTTTCTATCCACGCGGCATCGCCGCTTACCCGCAAGAATTCCTCTAGTTGAACTGCTTTTTCACCTTGCTGGTATATAGCTTAAGCTAAATAAACCGGTTTGGCAATTCTATTTCGCTTCTTTCCAATTAAAACCTGAAGAAACATCGACTTTTAGACGTACTCTGAGCGGAAACGCGTGCTCCATGATATCTCTGACCATCAAGCTCAGCGTATCCAGCTCGCCCTCGGATGTCTCGAAGATAAGCTCATCGTGGACCTGCAGGACCATTCTCGCCTGGAATGCCTGCTCCTCAAGCTCTTTGTCGACCCGGACCATCGCCAGCTTGATGATGTCAGCGGCGCTACCCTGTAGCGGCGCATTTACCGCAAACCTTTCGCCGAGGCTGCGAATCCTGCCATTGCTGCTTTTAAGCTCGGGGATATAGCGCCTTCGACCGAGGAGCGTTTCGACGTAGCCCTTCTCTCGCGTTTCGGCTATCGTCCTTGCTATGAATTCCTCGACTTTGGGGAGGCTCTTGAAGTATTTGTCGATGAAGGTGCGGGCGTCGCCCACCGGGATACCGAGCCGGTCGGATAGCCCGTACGCGCTCATACCGTAGAGAACGCCGAAATTGACCATCTTGGCGATACGGCGCATCTGCGATGTCACCTGCTCGGGCAAGACACCGAAGACCTCTATCGCCGTCACTTCATGAATATCTTCGTCGGCCTCGAACGCCCTTATCAGCACCTCTTCGCCTGAATAATGCGCGAGCAGACGCAACTCTATCTGGGAATAATCGGCCGATAGAAAGAACTCTCCGGGTCGCGACGGGATAAACGCGGCGCGCATGCGCGAGCCAAGCTCAGTGCGGACCGGGATATTTTGCAGGTTTGGGTTGCTGCTGCTGAGACGCCCCGTTGTCGTTACCGTCTGGTTGAACGAGGTGTGAATCTTGCCGGTCTTACGGTTGACGAGCCTCGGGAGCGCGTCTATATAGGTAGACTTCAGCTTGGCCAACTCTCGGAAGCTTACAATCTTCTCGACTATGGGATGGACGGTCAACAATTTTGCCAGGACGTTTGCGTCGGTCGAATAGCCGGTCTTGGTCTTCTTCGACTTCGGTAGGCCGAGCTGCTCGAAGAGGATGACGCCGAGTTGCTGCGGGGAGTTGATGTTGAACTCCTGTCCCGCCAGCGAGTAGATATCGTTTTCTATCGACTCGAGAAGAAGCTCCGTCTCTTTAGAGAGGTCGCTTAGATAGTCGGTGTCTATGCCGACCCCTTCGTGCTCCATCTTGGCGAGAACGGGTATGAGCGGCATCTCGATCTCATTGAAGAGCTTTAACAGATTTTGTTCTTCGAGAATCTCCTCGAGCTTTGACTTGAGGCGCAGGTTTGCGACCGCCTCCAGCGCGAGGCGCTCATCGCCGGTCGTGCCCGAAAGCACCATGCCGAGATAGATAGCGGCCAGCTCCTCTATAGGATATGACGAGCGGTCGGGGTTGATGAGATATGCGGCGATTTCGGTGTCGAACGCTATACCGCCGAGGTGGATATCCTCGTTCCAGAGCGCGAGCATGACTTGCTTGAGTTCGTGTCCGACTTTGGCTATAGCAGCGCTCTCAAGCTGCGTTTTGAGCATCCGCAGCAGGTTTTGCGCGCCGATTGCCTGCTCGTTCTCGTCGAAGAGCGTCGTCGCCTCTTTGGCTATATAGACCTTGTCCTCGCCATATGCTATGGCCAGCGCTTCGATATCGCGGTCGATGCTGTTCTCGCCGCTCGCGCGGACCACGATGGCGAACTGCCCCGCTGCGTCGAGTTCGGCGGCGAGCTGCTTCACATCTTCCTCATGTGCCAGATATATGATGTCGGGACCGGTTGTTGCGGTTATGGGTACGCCGGTTTCGGACGGCTGAGCCGGCTGGTTTTTGCTTTGAGCAAAAAACCTGTCGAGGAGCGTAAAAAACTCCAAGTCGGCGAAGACGCGGCGAACCTCTTGCTCGTCAAAGCCGCCTACACGGCACTCGCTGAAATCGACCTCTATCGGCACGTCGCGCTCGAGTATCGCGAGTCGTTTTGAGAGTTCGGCTTCGGCGGCGTTTTCTTCGAGCATCGCCCGCCAGCGCTTGTTCTCTATCTTATCGAGGCCCGCAAGGATTTCCTCGACTCTTCCGTATTGCCGGATAAGCTTAGCCGCGGTCTTCTCGCCGATACCGGGCACTCCAGGGATATTGTCCGAGGCATCGCCTTTGAGCGCGAGATAATCCGGCACCTGCTCGGGCGTAATCCCGTAGCGCTCAATGACCTTGGCGCGGTCGTAAATCACAATGTCCGAGATCCCCTTGCGGGTGGTCATGATTTTTATATGGTCATCGACTAGCTGAAACGCGTCTCGGTCGCCTGTGACGACCAGCACCTCGTCGTCTTCGGCCTCGGCTCTCGACGCGAGCGTCGCCAGTATGTCATCGGCCTCGAAACCGTCGAGTTCATATATCGGGATATTGAGCGCCCTCAGCACCTCTTTGACAAGCGGAAACTGGCTGATTAGGTCATCCGGCGTCGGCTCACGGTGCGCTTTGTAGTCTTCGAATTGCTCGTGTCGGAAGGTCGGCGCGGCGCGGTCGAAGGCTACGATTACGACATCCGGCTTCTCATCTTTGAGCAGCTTTATAAGCATGCTCGTAAAGCCGTAGACCGCGTTTGTCACCTGCCCTTTCGAGTTTGCAAGCGTCGTCGGCAGCGCGAAAAACGCCCTATATACCAAGCTGTTGCCGTCGATTAGGATGATTTTATTCTTCAAAGTTACACTGCCTCTGTGTGGGATTCGATTAACGAGTGGTTCTCGTTTTATTGTACAGACACGAGACGGCATACACAATTATAGCGTTCAATATTTCCGGATGGCTTAATTATAGCGTTTAATAGTTGATAGTCCGCTTTATATAACTTGTTATCAGCTATTTATCTTCTGAAATGGGTAGAATGACCTTCCCCCCGAAAACGGGGTACGGTCCCGCAGATTAAAACACGATTCCGCGTGCGAGACGATTAGCATGAGCATTAAATTTGGCTCCCCGCTTAGGATTCGAACCGCGCCGCGCTGATTCTTTAAATCTTTATGCCCCTACAGCCGCTAGTGACACCCGGTGTTTCGCCCATATTCCCCGCATGTGAAGGATATGTTAATTTTATTTGCATAAATACGACTACCTGCTTTAATATATAGGCTATGATAATTTAGTCGGCAAACGGTTGCCGTGTGCCGATGGCTTGCTGAAGGTTCGCTTACATGCACGAAATCGAAAGAAAATCGGTGACGATTCTCGACATCTTATCAAAGGAAAAAGAACCGCTTGGGGCAGGCATTATTTCCAAGCGGCTTAAGTCATTCGGTATCGACCTTAGCGAGCGAGCCGTCCGGTATCATCTTCAATTGATGGACGAGCGTGGTCTGACTGAGGTCCGCGGCAAAGAAGGGCGACTCCTGACAGTTAGAGGTAGAGAAGAACTCTCCGATGCCCTCGTCGCCGACAAGCTCGGCCTGGTTATCACCAAAATCGACACTCTCTCTTTCATGGCGGATTTGAATCTCGTCAAGAAGATGGGCCGGGTTATTCTAAATGTGACCCTGATGCCGCGAAAGGTCTTGGATAAAGCGCTCAGCATCATGAAGGACGCGTTCGCCGCGAAGCTCGGCATCAGCGACCTCGTCGCCATCGCGAACGAAGGCGAGTTTATAGGCTCAATCGAGGTCCCAGCCGGCTCCGTGGCATTTGGCACGATTTGCAGCATTACGCTTAACAGCATCTTTCTTCAGGCGGGTATTCCCGTCGATTCAAAGTTCGGTGGGATTCTCCAGTTCGACAAGGGAGAACCGTTGCGTTTTACCGAGTTGATAACCTACGCGGGAACCACGATCGACCCGCTGGAAATATTTATCGCCAGCAAGATGACCTCGGTCCAAGAGGTCGCGCTCACGGGCAGCGGCAAGATATTGGCTGGTTTTCGCGAAATACCGGCGGTCGCCACCGACAAAGCTAAGGCGCTCCTTAAGGTGCTGGAGGAGGCCGGCTTCTATGGTGTTTTGCGTTTCGGCCGTCCCGGACAGCCCATACTCGAGACCGCGGTCAACCCCGGTCGGATAGGTTTGGTCGTCATGGGCGGTCTCAATCCCCTGGCCGCTCTGGAAGAGTCGGGGATAAAGACCGACAGCAAGGCAATGAGCACGCTTATAGACTTCGATAAGCTGGTCAGTTTTTGGAATCTCTAATTTGAAAGGGGGTATCGACAAGATTTTCGAGCGCGCTGTCGCTCAAAAGCTTCATAAACATTTTCAATAGAATCAAAAACGAATAATGTAAAGTCCAACTCTATTGCAAGAGGAGAGAAGAATGAATCTACAGCGTCCAAACGCCAATGACGCGACGGGCACTACTAACCGCTCGCGCAGCGTCGTTCCCGGCTCGGGTCTTTGCACTCGCTGCGAAGACGGCTGCCGGGGCAACTGCGAGGTATTTAAAGCCTCGTTTCGCGGAAGAGAAGTAATCTACCCAGGCCCCTACGGTACCGTCACCGCCGGAGCCGACAAGGATTATCCAATCGACTACTCCCACCTAAATATCATGGGATATGCCTTCGGGGCAAAAGGTTTGCCCGCAGGCGTAGTAGGCGACCCGGATAACAGCCTCTTCCCCATGGTCAGCACCGAGACCGAGTTCGGTGTCGACAATAAAGTCAAGATGCGCGTGCCGGTCTTTACCGGGGCGCTCGGCTCGACCGATATCGCCCGCCGCAACTGGGAACATTTCGCAGCGGGAGCCGCAATCGCGGGTATCAGCCTCGTATGCGGTGAGAACGTTTGCGGTATCGACCCGCAAGCCGAATTCAAGAACGGCAAAGTAACCGAGTCTCCAGAGATGCGACGCCGCGTCGAGCTCTACAAGAAATGGCACGAGGGTTACGGCGACATGATTGTCCAACTCAACGTCGAGGATACGCGTTTTGGTGTGGCCGAGTACGTTCTCGACAAGCTGGGCGTCGAGACTATCGAGCTTAAGTGGGGCCAGGGCGCCAAATGTATCGGCGGCGAGATTAAAATCGA
>JASEGT010000018.1 GCA_030018005.1 Actinomycetota bacterium | reverse complement strand
GGCGAAGACTTTGATATCAGCAACGCGCGCTACCATAAAATAATAATCATGACCGATGCCGACGTAGATGGCGCACACATCCGCACCCTGATACTTACGTTCTTCTACCGGCATATGTTACCGCTGATAGAGTCGGGCTACATCTATATCGCACAGCCGCCGCTCTATAAGGTCACACACGATGGGCTGACGAAATACTTCTATAAAGACAGAGAGCTCGACGCATATATGAAAAGCATCGAGAAAAACGTCGGTCTGCAGAGATATAAGGGCCTCGGCGAGATGAACCCGGACCAGCTCTGGGATACGACTATGAACACGGAGACGAGGACGCTCTTGCGGGTAAACCTGGAAGATGTCATCGCCGCCGACGAGATATTCTCGACGCTTATGGGGGACAAAGTCGAGCCACGCAGGGAATTCATTCAGCGCCACGCAAAAGACGTGCGCTTCCTGGATATTTAACGAGTTTGGTCAAGAAGGAGAATCACGATGGTCGATGCCCTTACCGGCAGAATAGAGACAATTGAAATAGAAGACGAGATGCGAAGTTCATATATCGATTACGCGATGAGCGTAATCGTAGGGCGGGCGCTACCGGATGTGCGCGACGGCTTGAAGCCGGTGCACCGGAGAATTCTTTACGGTATGCACGAGATGGGCATCCTTCCCGGCAAACCCTACAAGAAATGCGCGCGCATGGTCGGTGACGTTATGGGTAAGTACCACCCCCATGGCGATAGCGCTATCTACGACACCCTGGTGCGTATGGCTCAGAGTTTTTCGATGCGCTACGAACTAATCGACGGGCATGGTAACTTCGGCTCGGTCGATGGCGATTCACCTGCGGCGATGCGCTACACCGAAGCGCGTCTCTCCAAGCTCGCCGTCGAGCTGTTGCGAGACATAGACAAGAAGACCGTCGATTTCGTTCCCAACTATGACGAGACGGAGCAGGAGCCGGTCGTTTTGCCGGCACGCTACCCGAATCTGCTTGTAAACGGCTCGTCCGGTATCGCGGTAGGTATGGCGACCAACATCCCGCCGCACAACCTTAACGAAGTCATCGACGCCACCATTAAATTGATAGACAATCCTGATTCCCAGCCCAGCGACCTTATGCAAATCGTCAAGGGCCCCGATTTCCCGACCGGCGGCACCATAATGGGCAGGGCGGGGATAAAGGACGCCTATGAGACCGGGCGCGGCAGCATCAAAGTGCGCGGTAAGGCGCACATGGAGCAGACCAAGTCGAACAAGACGAGAATCATCATTAGCGAGCTGCCCTACCAGGTCAACAAAGCACGTTTGACCGAGAAGATAGCCGAGCTGGTTCGCGAGAAGAAGATATCGGAGATATCGGACCTTCGAGACGAGTCGGACCGTAGCGGTATGCGACTGGTGGTCGAACTCAAGCGGGAGGCAATTCCCCAGGTAGTCCTAAATAAGCTCTATAAACACACGCAGCTCGAGACGAGCTTCGGCGTCATCATGCTCGCTCTAGTCGAAGGCATTCCGCGTACGCTGAGCTTGCCGCAGGTGCTCCACCACTATATCGAGCACCAGAAAGAGATAATCGTCAGGCGCACCCGATTCGAGTTGGAAAAGGCCGAAGCCCGGGCGCACATCCTGGAAGGCCTTCTTATAGCGCTGAACAACCTCGACGAGGTAATCAAGACCATCAGGCAGTCGAAGACGGTAGACGAGGCCAGGAAGCGGCTCATAGCCAACTTCAACCTCTCCGAGATACAGGCACAAGCAATTCTCGACATGAGACTGCAGCGCCTCACCGCGCTCGAGAGCCAGAAGATAGAGATGGAATATAAAGAACTTCTGGAGAAGATAGCCCTCCTCAAGAGAATTCTCGCGAGCGAGCAGATGGTTCTCGATATCATAAAAGAGGAACTCACCGGGGTCAAAGAGAGATTCGGCGATGAGCGTCGCACCCAAATCGTCTCAGCGGCCGCAGAACTCGAGATAGAAGATTTGATAGCCGAGGAAGACATGGTGATAACGATTACCCGCTCCGGCTACATCAAGCGACTACCGGTAACGACCTATCGCCAGCAGGCCCGAGGCGGCAAAGGAGTCTCCGGCACCAACCTCAAAGAGGGCGACTTTGTGGAACATCTCTTCGTGTCGTCGACCCACAACTTTATCCTGTTCTTCTCTAACAAGGGCAAGGTATATAAGCTTAAAGTACACGAGTTGCCGACCGCCAGCCGAACGGCGCGCGGACACGCTATCGTCAACGTGCTGCCGTTTGCGCAGGACGAGAAGATAGCCGCGGTCATCTCGACGAAAGCTTTTGAGGAAGACCAGTACCTTATGATGGCCACGAAGAAGGGCATCGTCAAAAAGACGCCGTTTAAAGAGTACAACACCTCCCGGCGCGATGGGATTCTCGCAATCAGCATGCGCGAGGATGACGAGTTGATCGGGGTCAAAATCACCCGCGGCTCCGACGATATAATATTGGTGTCGCGCGGCGGCATGTCAATCCGGTTCAACGAGACCGACGTGCGACCGATGGGGCGCACGGCGACCGGTGTTAAAGGGATGACGCTCTCCAAGGACGACGAGGTCCTTGCGGTAGAGGTTGCCAAGGACGAAGCCGATTTCCTGATAATTACCGAGAACGGGTTTGGAAAACGCACCCCGATGCACAACTATCCGCAACAAGGACGCGGCGGCAAGGGAGTAAAGACGCTCAAGGAGACCAGTGCGCGAGGTAAGGTCTCGGCTGCCAAGATGGTTCAGGAACGCCACAGCCTCATGATAATCTCGACGGAAGGCATCGTGATGCGAACGCCGGTTAAACAGATTTCACAAATGGGTAGAAACACGCAAGGCGTCAAAATTATGAACACCAACGAGAACGATACGGTTAGCGCCGTTGCACTAATCGTCGACGACAAGGACAAGCCTGACGGGAACGAAGAGCCGGAGATTTAAGGCGACCGACGAGTCTGTGGAAACCGCCAGATAATGTAGGCATGGATTAGAGATAACCGTTTTAGCGCACGCCGGGGGAGCCGATGTTGCCGTTTGAGGTCTTAGATCACACCGCCGATGTCGGCCTGAGGGCACACGGCCATACCCTCAAGGAGGCGTTCGAAAACGCCGCTACCGGCATGTTCAGTCTCATCACGAACCTCGAGAACATCAAGCCGTCGACGTCGCAAGAGATCTCAGTCGAAGCCGAGGACCAGGAGAGCATGCTCGTCGAATGGCTGAACGAGCTTTTGTATCGCTTCGAAGTCGAATACATGGTATTTAAGCGCTTCGAAATCGTCGAATGGGATGAAGAGCACCACATGCGCGCCGTAGCCTACGGCGAACCCCTCGACCTCGGCCGCCACCAGATAAAGACCCAAATCAAAGCCTGCACATACCATATGCTCAAAATCGAGCACAACGAGGACTGGTCGGCCCAGGTCATTTTTGATGTCTAGGCGGTGATAAAGATGTTTGAAGCCCTCGAAAGAATCTCTGAATACGTCTGGAAAATACCGGTGGGCTACAAAAAGGGGATGCGGGTTCCCGGCATCATCTATGCTAGCGAGGAACTGTTGCTCAGGGCGCACGAGGATAAAGCGGTCGAGCAGGTCGCAAACGTCGCGTTTCTCCCCGGCATCATTAAAGCCTCTTACGCGATGCCCGATATTCACTGGGGCTACGGCTTTCCAATCGGCGGCGTAGCGGCGACCGACATCGAGACGGGAGTCATCTCGCCCGGCGGTGTCGGTTTTGATATCAACTGCGGGGTACGCCTTCTTAAAACCGAGCTTTTGGCAAAAGACGTCATGGACAAGATCGATGCCCTGATGCACGAAATCGCAAGGAATATCCCCAAGGGGGTGGGCAGTAGGGGAAAGATCAGGGTCGAGCGCAAGGAGCTCGAGAAGGTCATGTTAGACGGCGTCGATTGGGCGAAGAGAAATGGATATGCCTGGGACGAGGATGCCGAATTTATAGAGGAACGCGGCCGCTTGGCCGGCGCCGACCCCGGCGCCGTAAGTGACCGAGCGTTTGAGCGTGGCTACGACCAGCCCGGCACCCTCGGTGCCGGCAACCACTTCCTTGAAATACAAGAGGTGGCGGAGATTTTCGACCAGCGGGCGGCGAACGCCTTCGACCTCTTTGAGGGGCAACTCGTCGTCATGATCCACTCCGGCTCGCGTGGTTTGGGCCACCAGATTTGCAGCGATTATATTAAGGTGATGGACCGGGTGGTGCGTGCGACCGGCATAGAGCTTCCCGACCGGCAACTCGGCTGTGCGCCGATTCTGTCGCGCGAGGGGCGCGACTATTACGCGGCGATGGCGTGCGCGGTAAACTACGCTTTTGTCAATCGTCAAGTGATGGCGCACTGGGTCAGGGAATCGTTCGAGCGCGTCTTCGTCAAAAGCGCGGAGTCGATGGGGATGCGGCTTCTCTACGACGTCTGCCACAATATCGCCAAGTTCGAGGAGCACTTCGTCGACGGCGAAGTGAAGAAGGTCTGCGTCCACCGCAAGGGAGCAACGAGAGCTTTCGGTCCGGGCCATGCCCTGACCCCCGAGAAATTCCGCCATATCGGGCAGCCGGTTCTCGTTCCTGGCGACATGGGCACCGCCTCTTATGTCTTGGTCGGAACCGAAGAAGCGATGAGGGAGACATTTGGCTCTACCTGTCACGGGGCCGGGCGGTTGATGAGCCGCAGTGAAGCCAAGCGCAAGATCAGCGGACAGGCGCTCAAGAGCGAGCTGGAGGCAAAAGGCATCCGGATCCTCGCCGGCAACCTGGCACTCCTCGCAGAAGAGGCGCCGGGGGCCTATAAGGACGTAAGCCAAGTGGTCGAGGTGTGTCACAACACCAATATCGCCAAGAAAGTGGCGCGGCTGCGCCCCATCGGTGTGATAAAGGGATAGGTGCGCGAAGACCGGCTCGATTCGCGGGCACCATAAATGGGTAACAAATATTCAGTAGAGACGTTTAGGATAAGGAGTGCCGGTGCTAATATCAACGATAATCTTTATGGACGGGGAAGAACGCCAATTTCGCGCCGAGAAGGTGAGGGTCGCCGAGGCCGGAACCGAGTACGTCCGCGTCGACCTAGGCGAGGAAGGCGAGGTCATCATACCGCTGACCGCAATAAAAGAGATACATACCGCAGACCTGTCCGAAGACAATATTGCCGCGGATTTGCTCGGATAGAGGGGCGCCGGCTAAACAGGAAATACCTCGGGCGTTTTTTGACAACGAGCATTTTGGGTCGGGCGCTATCTCGCATCGAGGCCCGCTAGAGCATCGCTAACCGATGAATGAAAAGGAAACAGCCGGGTGAGGCCCGTGAGCGTGAAGACCCTGTCGACAAGCGGATTGCCGACGATGGCGAGCCCTCCACCCTTCTTCCTGACTAAATCGAGTCCCCCGAGCAAGACTCCGAGACAAGAACTGTCGATGTAGCTGATTTTTTTCAAATCGACTATCAAGCGGTAGTCGCCCTGTTCTACTGCGGAAAAAATCTCATCGTGAAGCTTGTGGCAGTTGCTAAGGTCGATTTGGCCGTGTATCTCTATAACCGGCACATGGTCAACCGCTCTTTTGATTATTTCCATACACGGCCTGCCTTTCCTACCAGGTGCGGATGTATTACGCCTGGAATTGTTATTCCCGGCCATTACAGATATAAAACATCTAATGTGATTATATCTAAGCCAAGCGCTGTGATAAACACCGCCATCAGATACAAGCAAACGGTGTATTGCTGAATAACTATACGTATGACCTGCTGTTTTAATGACAAATAGTTTGACACCGCCGCTCATAAAGCTTAGAATCTTGCCATAGGCCCAAACCAGCCGGAGCACCACAAAGGAGAGTTACGTGTTGAAAGAACAGCCAATAAACACAAGCGGCAAAGCGGTATCGCAAGTATCTTTCGAGGCCAGCGTCGACTTTCTTGGCGAGGACGAAATAGTCGAGTCACAGATTAAATGTGTGGCGGCTGTATGGTGGGAGGATATCACCGCGTATTCGAGGGTCGAAATACCCGATGATTTCGAAATATTTAGACTATCGAAGATCACCGTTGGCTTGGTGTGGAAAGAGACCGATGACTACATCGTTCTAGTTCAAGATTATGACCTGACAAACCGCGGCCGCGGCTACCGCCACAATGACTTTCATATCATCCCGAAGGGCACCATCAAGAACATGGCGGTATTGGGTGAGGTCAAGTTCTAATACCGAAGGCCCCGCGCCCCTTGTGTCACAACGCGCTACTCTTGAAAATCTTCAGGCCTGATCTTATCTAGAAACTCCCGGAACCGTTCGACCTCTTCATCTTCGCCCGTCTCGCTTAAAATGGCGGCCTGGTCTAAGACCGACTCATTTGCGAAGATCGGCACTTTGGTGCGGACAGCAAGTGCTATGGCATCGCTTGGCCTTGCATCTATCTGCAGCTTGCTCGAGTTTATCGACATATTGATTTGGGCGTAAAAGGTGCCCTCTTTAAGGTCGTTAATCACGACACTTTCGACCGCGGCGCTGAGCTTATCGATGACGGTTTTAAGCAGGTCGTGCGTGAGCGGCCTCGATGGCCGGATTCCCTGTATCTCCATGAGGATAGCCGTTGCTTCAAACTGGCCTATCCAGATAGGAAGGTACCTACTGGTGGAACTCTCTCTCAGTATGATTACCGGCTGGTTCGTCAAGATGTCGAGATTGACACCGTGAACTTCCATTTCAAACAATAGTTTCACCTCGAAAAACGCGCTTAATTGTCTATGCTCACAATAGCAAAGATTTAATCAATTAATCAATCCAGGCTGGTTGGCCGAGGAGCAAGCACCGGCGAAGAAGAAGAGGGATTTGCGGCTGGCCTAAGCGGTTTTGCTGCGTGTGAAAAGCGTGACAAAGGGCAATCGTACGGGGCCCTAGCGCAGGGGAAATCTCCGCCTTGAATTTTTTAGGCAGGAGCTGTACAATATGAAGCTGGCCGCTAAAGTTGGCCATGATTTGCCGCGGGCCTATAGCTCAGTTGGTTAGAGCGCACCCCTGATAAGGGTGAGGTGGCTGGTTCGACTCCAGCTAGGCCCACGAATGGCTCGCGTCCGCGAGCTTTTTTTGTTTAGAGGTATAATTATCTCAAGCATGGACGGGGAGGCGCGATGGCCGGGTTTGTCGATATCCACAACCATATATTGCCCGGGCTCGACGATGGGGCCGAGACGCTCGACGAAGCGGTCGAGATGGCGCGTCTCGCGTACCAAAACGGCATCACCCGCATCGTCGCCACGCCTCACCAGAACGACTGGCACCACGTTACGGGAGAAGAGACGCTCGCCGCCGTTGAGCTGCTCCAAGCCGTGCTACGCGAGCGCGGCGTACCGGTAGAGGTCTATGCCGGGAGTGAGCTTCGGATGTCACCGGATATCCCTGAGCGCCTCGCGTCGCGTACCGCGCTTCCGCTCGCCGGGAGCAGCTACGTCTTGATAGAGTTTTACTTCGACACGATACCGCTCTTCTCGGAAGAGGTCGTCTTTCGCCTGCGCACCGCAGGCTGGAAGCCGATTATCGCGCATCCGGAGCGGGTCTACGATATCCAGCGAAAACCTGCGCGGCTTGCGAGGTTTATTGATATGGGCTGCCTCACCCATATCAATGTCAGCAGTCTCACGGGTGAGCTGGGGCGCTCATGTCTCGACACAGCCGGCGCGCTTCTCAAGCGCGGGTGGGTGGATATCATCGCCAGCGACTCCCATGGTGCCGCGAACCGGCCACCGGATTTTAGCGCCGCACTCTCCGTCGCAGCCAAGATCGTCGGCGAGGAAGCGGCGCGCGCCCTGGTTCTCGAAAACCCGGCGCGAATCTTCGAGGAGGAGCTATAGGCGGGACCGACAGAGCCCCGAGGCACGCCGCGCGAATGAAGCGACTTCGAGAGGCCTTGCTGGAAATAAGTTGCCGTTGCGACCGATATACTATACAATATTCAAGGACATCGCACCGGTTTTCCTGGGTGTTGTGCGCAAGCAGACAGCCGGCACAAGCGGGTCATATAGCCACATACGGGGGATTAGCTCAGTTGGGAGAGCGCCTGCCTTGCACGCAGGAGGTCATCGGTTCGAGCCCGTTATCCTCCACATCTAGACTTAGAAGCTTTGGTAAAAATGCCAGAGCTTTTTGTTTTATAGCAGCCATGGCAAAGACGCAAGCTATGATTTACTTCAATTAAGCGCTAATAAAGCAAACCGATAATGTCTCTGATGTGCCATGCCGATGATAGTAGCTGTAGCAGATATTAACTGTGCTTTTTTGAAGCGGGGCTCGAATCAATGGCAAGAGAACAGGCAGCAAAACCATTCTTATTAGCAATCTTTTTCGTAAGTTACATTTTCTATTTAGGCTGGAGAGCGCTGTATACGCTTCCTTTGAAGTATGATCCCCTGTCAATCTTTTTCGGATTACTGTTATTTTGGGCTGAGTTCGTGGGATTTATTGAATCGATCATGTTTTATCTGACGATTAAAAACACAAGCACACCCACCACCCCCGGAGCACACGTTGGCGAATTTCCCGATGTGGATGTTTTTGTTGCCACTTATAATGAGCCGCCAGATCTTTTATATAAAACCATAGTGGGCTGTAAGAACATGGAGTATCCCGATCAAACCAAGGTTCACATTTACATTTGTGACGACGGCAATCGCAGTGAAATAGCGGATTTGTGTCAACGAATGGGCGTAGGATATATAACTCGAACGGTAAATACTCATGCAAAAGCCGGAAATCTCAACAACGCTTTGACTAAAACTACATCACCATACATCGTTACCTTTGATGCCGACATGATACCCATGCATGATTTTCTTAAGAAAACGATGCCCTTCTTTCTAACAGAAGAGCCCATCGGGTTCGTTCAGATCCCGCAAAACTTCTACAATCCAGATCCTTTTCAATACAATCTATTTTCAGAAAACCACATACCGAACGAACAGCAATTGTTTTCTCGCTTGATTCAGGCAGGAAGAAGCAATTACAACGCGGCGATCTATGCCGGCTCGAACACGGTAATCTCCAGGCAGGCACTGGCCGATATTGGGGGATTTGTAGTCGGAACCATTACAGAGGATTTTGCTACGGGGATGTTGATTCAGAGCCGTGGTTATAAATGTATATACTTAAACGAGGTTCATGCCTCCGGTCTATCGCCGGAAAGCCTGGAGGGTCTCTACAACCAGAGAATACGGTGGGGTCGGGGTGTAGTACAAACCTTCAAGGCTTTTAACCCCTTTTTTATGAAAGGATTGGACTTAAAGCAGAAGATGATGTATTTCAGCGCCCTTTCTTACTGGTATTTTGGTGTGTGGCGATTTATTTTCTTGTGTTCACCGATTTTGTATTCCCTGTTTGGAATCGTAGTGCTATCGGCATCGGCATTATCCGTGTTGTTGATTTGGGGTCCTATGTTTATCTTGACACACATCGTCTTTAAATTATTTACGGAAAATATCAGGACTACCAACTGGAGCCACATCTATGATACTATTCTCTTTCCACACGTCGCTAAAGGAGTTATTTTAGAGACTATTGGTTTTAAGATGGTAAACTTTAAAGTCACCCCGAAAGATAACATCACAAGGACAAGGTTCTCTAATAAATTCAATCTAGTTCGGGTGCAAATAGTGCTGGCCGCTCTCTCCTCGATCGGCATAGTTAAGATAACTATGCAATGGGTTACGACAGGATTTTTATCAAGCTACGTAATTATCCTCTTCTGGTTATCATATAATCTCTACCTGTTAGCTATGGCTATATTTTTTGCTTCAGAGCGTCCAAAATTTCGCAGTGCGGAGCGGATGCCGATTAGTGCGGGTGCGAAAATTGGTCATGCTGGAAAGGTGTTTTGGGGAACCACTGACGATATCTCGGAAACAGGCGTAACAATAATCTTTGACCGACCGATCTATCTAGACCCTGATTCAATTCATGTTGTAGGAATAAAGACTCAAAGGTATTCTGCAAAGTTCTCTACAAAGATAGTTCATGTCGATAATTTCGAACAGAAATACAAATATGCTTTTCGTATCGTCCACATAGATGAAAGTGATTTTCAGCAATTGCTTCTGATTCTCTATGATAGAGTGCCCCTGGCACCTCAAAAGACTCAAAAAGATAGTGTCTTCTATCTGAACCTAATGAAGAATTTTAAGGGCCGGCGAAAACATGTTCTAGCAATGAACCGGAAATTACCAAGGATTGCTGTAGATAAAACGTTTCTTGCTTATGGCGACGGTGCCCCGGTTTCCGTGCATATTCACGACTTTAATTACGAGTTTTGTGTGGTGAGCTCTGCTCGGGAGTATAAAAGCATGACAATCCCGCTGAGCTTTGATGGAGGATTAGCGTTGGAATGTGCGTTGAATCTGGAACTATCAAATCGGAATCCCCGAGGGATATTAATTTATGAAATCACCAACTACCGTGAGCTGGTAAATAATAGCGAACTAATTGATTTGTTGACTGCTGACAAGCAGACAGCTTTGGCGGTATAAGAGGATGTCTGCCCCGATTTCCTTTAGGAGATTGGAAGACCAGCAGATAAATCAACAGCTGCCTTATAGTCAGCTTAACGGGAGCGTAGTTTGAAAACGCTCAGGAGAGCGCCTGCCTTGCACGCAGGACGTCATCGGTTCGAGTCCGTTATCCTCCACCCCGAAATTAAAGCTCTGGTAGAGATGCCGGAGCTTTTTATTGTGCGCCCGGCATGGGCGCAGTCTAACGGGTGAAAGTCCCGAACACGCCCGGTAGCGGGAAGTGTATAGCCAAGGCCAAGCGCGTCCATCGCGAGGTGGAGTGTGAAGGAAGGCGGCGGCAAATCTCCGGCCTGACGAACAGAAATCGCATCAGGCATAAGCTGAGGATAAGGCTGCAATACAAGTCGAAGTCCAATAGCTACACGGAATCAGCTTATGTAAATGCGGCAGGTAGATGGAGAGAAAGACTGTGCTCTTACCCGGGGAGGCCTCACGGACGGCGGAAGCGCATTTGCAGAAAGCCGGTTGAAACAAGATTTATCGTGAGGAGTCAGATGAAGCCATACTAGCAGTACAGTCGACGGTACTGTGAAGGGCGGAACCCTTGGAGGTGATAGTAAATGAATGTTACCGGGAATCGGGACAAAGAAAGCAGAAAACACTGTGAAAGCAGTGGCCGGCCGCAAAAGGATAGTGCGGAACACAAAGAATATGCGGGAGCGCTTACTGGTTCTGGGATAACTGAAAACAACATCACCAATGCCGACAGACCCGAGGATGGACTGCTGGAGGAAATCCTTACCCCAAGCAATCTTAACCAAGCATACAAACGGGTTAAGAAGAACAAAGGCGCAGGCGGAGTCGATGGGATGCAAGTGGAAGACCTTCTGCAATATCTCAAAGACAACGGGGAGGAAATCCGGCAGGCCATCAAGGACGGAAAACACCGTCCGCAACCCGTACTGCGGGTAGAAATACCCAAAGAAGGCGGGAAAAAGAGAAAGTTGGGAATACCAACAACCGTAGACCGAGTTATACAACAGGCAATAGCGCAGGTTTTGACGCCAATCTATGAGCCACAGTTCTTAAGACACAGTTATGGATTCCGACCAAGAAGAAGCACGCATGACGCTATCAGGGCGTGTCAGAAGAATATCCGTGACGGATACAAGTACGTCGTGGATATGGACTTGGAAAAGTTCTTTGACACGGTAAATCAAAGCAAACTGATAGAGATACTGTCACGGAGCATTAAGGACGGGAGAGTCATATCCCTCATTCATAAATATCTCCGGGCAGGCGTTGTCACACGCGTCGGCAGATTCGAGGAAACGGAGCTAGGTGTGCCGCAAGGGGGACCCTTAAGTCCGCTTTGTGGAAACATCCTTCTGAACGAACTGGACTGGGAACTTGAACGAAGAGGGCACAGATTCGTTCGTTATGCGGACGATATGCTCATCTTCTGCAAAAGCAAGAGGGCGGCAGAAAGAACACTGGAAAATCTAATCCCGTTCATAGAGAAGAAACTATTCCTCAAAGTGAATAGGGAAAAGACAGAAGTAGCCTATGTAGGCAAGGTCAAATTCTTAGGTTACGCGTTCTACATCAACAAGAACAGAGACGCGGGTCTGCGAGTACACCCCAAAAGTGTTGCAAAGATGAAGGCGAAGATACGCCAAATCACATCAAGAAGCAACGGGATGGGATACGAGCAGAGAAAGGTAAAACTCAAACAGTATATAACTGGCTGGGTCAACTACTTCAAACTCGCGGACATGAAGACCCTAATGAAAACAACAGACCAATGGTTGCGGAGACGTATCCGGATGGTTATCTGGAAACAGTGGAAAAGGGTAAGAACGCGATACACAATGCTTAAGAAACTGGGCATTGTAGACTGGGTAGCAAGAGAAGGTGCAAACATAAGAAAGGGTTACTGGCGCTGTGCCCGTAACCCAATCATTGCCAAAGCCATCTCTGCCGAGAGACTTAAGAAGGCTGGATATTTTAATTTTCTCGATTACTACGAGTCTGTTCGTGCGTAAACTTGGGAGGAGCCGTATACCGAACGGTACGTACGGTTCTGTGGGAGGTCGGCTAACCCACTAAGGGTTAGCCTCCTACCCGATTTACCTGAGTTGGCAATGTTTCAGAGGTTATGTTTTGTCCGATTTGAGCTGCGTTTGGACACTCTACGTCAAATGCTTCAAAAGCATATCTTAAATATCGATGCCCAGAAGGGTCATAATCAATAAAACCAAAGATACCAAAATTAAACTAAGCGAATAGAGCCAGGACTTTCTAGCGCGAATCAAATAAATCAAGATTGAGACTGAAAACAAGCCGCCGAGCGTAATGGATAGCCAAGACCATCGATAAAATAGAATGCCAATGAGCGCCAACACTACCGCCACCGGAACTGTCATATAAATCGCCTTATAGATGGTACCAAGTTTGGAACGGAAAATGAACCAGGAAAGCACGGTGATAATCATGCTGCCTGCTATCAAACCAGAAATTGGTACTAAATTGAAAGGCAGAAATAGTTCAAAAAATTTAGTGACGAGCGCGAAAAACATAAAAGTAAGATTCAACAGAATAAAACCAAAAGCTACAACGACCACAGCCGAAAGAATGTTTCTCATGATAGGATTTTTGATCATTTGATCCCCTATTTGTATTTTATACGACGAGCGTCCGATTCTTTGTCGTTGAATACGAGCCCCTGTTTGTTCCTTAACGTCGATGTGCTGTCGCACGTAGTGCTCGCGCAGTGTAGCAACCACAAAAACAGGCAGGAATACAAGCTACCAGTCATCAATACCAGAACGTATTATATGAATTCCAAGCACAAGAAGAAACGCATACGCCATAACTTGCACTAAAAATATTTCATAATCATCTACGGACGGGTCGAGTTGGTTAAACCCATAGACGCCATATTTGTAAAGCATAAAGCCGGCGTACAGAGCTAGCATGCCCCCAAGTATCTGCGCAAAGCCGACCCAAATGTTTCTCGAGAGGACCCGGTTTTTCTTCGCGCTTTTTCTAGCTACTCTCGGTCGCAAATATGCCTGCGGGGTTGTTTGCGCAGTGCCCGTTGCCGGCAGGTGTATTTGTGATTGCCCCTGCCCCGGCGGTATTTCCTGTGGCAATTCGGGCACGTATTTTGCCGCGATAAGCTCGATTTGTTGACCGGCATAAAAAGGCTTCGGAAAGTAGTCTTTGCCGAGACTGATTAAAATGTTGCACCACGGGCAGTCGCTAAGATGATTACCATACCAGTGATACTCATTCCTAGAACATTGTTTTAGCTTTACACCCTCGGCTTTCAACGCATCAAACCATTCGATTGCCGCAGGCCGCCTCAACGGGTCTGTGTGGCCATCAACAAAACACCGATTGAACAAAACCCTGATAGACGGCGGAATTATGTCGTATGGCAGCGCGTAGCTAGGCGGTTCGATGCCCTTAATGTGTGCGGCATATGGGAAATACCCCTTCCTAATCTTTTCCTCAGGGGATGGAGCGTCATCAACGAGAGGGCCTCTTGCCTGATAGGGATGGACGCCGTTCGATAAGAACTTGAACACAATGATACCCAGGGCAAACAGGTCTGAGTAGTACCGGTCATAATCGTTTGTCTTAAAATCCGCTCCCATCAATTCAGGAGGCAAGAATTCACCGCTTCCAACCCGAGTGTAATATGTAATACCCGATGTGCTGTCTTTTACCTGGAACGAGTCGCAGTCGATTATCGATACCAGGGCACTGGGAGATACGAGAATATTGGTTTCCCTCAAATCCCCGATACGATGCCCTTTCTCATGTAGCGCCGCAACCGCACTCGCCATATTAAACGCTGCGGTAAACAAGTGCTGCCAGGTAAAGCTTCCACCAAACGCTTTTAACCTATCAGAAGGGTCAAAATATTTATGGGCCTCCTGAAATGTCTTTGTGTCTATCAGAGGCATCGTATATCCAACAAACCAACTTCTGGCCGAGTCGCTATAGAGCACGTCTTCCGGCCAACCGATTGATCGATGTCTCGCATCGGGGGAAGGGTCGTCTGGTGGGTTTTCCACCATGCTCAATACTTTCTGGTGAAGTTCTGCAGTGACTTTTCGCGGATGATAAATCTTTGCGCAGCTATTACCGTTGCCGATAATTTCGTAGATAGACCCTTCGCCGCCGCTCTTACTAGTGCTTTTTAATCCGATTTTCTTGCCCTTCAGATCATAAACCGTATGAATTGGCATTAGCTACGTTCCTTTGGGTAGAATGCCAAGAACTAAGGTTTTATCATCCTCTGAATGCTCGCTAAGCTTATCGGATGCGAGTAAATCATAGATATCCTGGTTGGCCTGCTCAAAATCATCAATCTGCGCGGCATATGCAAAAAGCGGTCTAAAAAAGCCTTCGAACGGCGTGTAGCTATTATCGGCTTTTTTCAATCCAGCTCGTTGGCAGCCATCGGTAAAGAGCGCAATACCATTTACACCGGAGACTATCGAGGTGCTCTCAAGCGACCCCTCCCAATCCTGGCTTGTCAGCGGCGTGACCTCGTTGGTGTATTCGGATTCTCCCGGCCCTGCTATTAGATGAAGCCCATTATCCGAGTCGATAACGAGCGCCCCATCTCCTATATGAACGGCTGCAACCGAATCCCTAAGGGTAATAACGACGAGAAGTGTGCATGCCAGGTCACGGAGGCTACATGCTTCGGTTTCGGCTCTATTCTCCAGCGCTCTCCTGGCTGCAGTTACCGCGTCTTTCGCCAGGGTCGAGATATCCACATCGGCAGGTGTTGCCTTCATAGCTCTTTCCACGCTCTTTACAGCACTTTTGACGGCTACCTTAGCTCCAATATCAGCTTTCGATGCACTACCAAGCCCGTCCGCAATAGCGGCAACCGCAAGATCTTCGTCAATGGTCTTAAATGCAAATGAATCTTGACACGCCATAGTCAGTTGGACATGAAGTGGACCTACGACCGACGCACCAAAAAAATATGGCTTCGCTAAGGGCCGATTTGAATCTGTTTTCAACCATATCCTCCTGTGCCTTATATAGTTGAGATCTCTGCCCATCCGGCAGGGCTATCGAGTTGGACATTTTCGCCGACCTTAGATGCCGATACTTTGCCTTGGCTTTTTGACAACCATTCGAACATAGCTTTAAACTTGCCGGGCATTAACCTTACTGGCGCTCGGTTTGAGGGTGAGAGCTGCTTTAGTGTGTCCATATCCGCCGGCTCGACTCCGACCGTAAAGAATAAGAAGTTTTTGTTATTCTCTCCGTCATTAATACTTGCAATTACCTTATCCCAGGTTGCGTCGCCCGGTTGCATGTCGGAAGGTTCTCCATCCGTGATCAAGAATATCCATGGGCGGTAGTAGTCAACACCCCTGCTCTTGTATTCAAGCTTACGCTCTTCGACTAAATCGATGGCCCTAAGAATGGCTTCACCCATAGGCGTTAAGCCTCCGGCCTGTAATGTGGGCGGGTCAAACTGTTCCACCGATGAGAAGTCGTGGGCAACGGCCACCCCCTGTCCAAAGGTAATAATCGCTAAATCTACCCTCTTGCTCGCTAGCTCATCAGATATGACATCTTCCTTGAAGAACCGTAAGCCTTCGTTAAGTTGATTCAACTTGCCATTGGATATCATTGACCCCGACGTGTCGAGCAAAAGGACTGTGGCACAATGCGGATGCTGGGGATTTGCAATTTCGATACTCTCTTCAAGCCTTGACATAAATCCTCCTGGATGGTCTCTTCCTGCGTGCTATTCCAGCACTCATATGTTTAGACAACCTGCTGAGCTGCTGTGGCATGTTGCGTATTTAGTTGTTGAGCCGCAATTTGTTGTTTTGCTCTAGCCTGTGCCCTACTGTATTTTACCATGAATTCTAGGTGTTTGATGACCAAAGTGAGACCAACTTACCAGTTATTAACATATTGGGAGAGCTCTTACCATGCCTGGTGTTTTCAACCGGGAGGCGATTGAAGCCGATACCTCGAATCCGACATGGGGGCGTCTTTGAAACCCCCGGCATGCTTGCAAAAAAGTTTTTTGGTTCAACAATAGAAAGAAACGCAAAAGCGATTATTTGACGCTGTTGATGGTTGAGAAGCTTCGAATGGGAGAATCGAATGAACGTAATCGAGACAAATAAGCTGACAAAAAGCTGTGGCACGGCAAGGGGAATCATCGATGTGGACCTCGTTGTTGAAGAGGGCGAACTCTATGGTTTTATCGGGCCCAACGGCGCAGGGAAATCGACTACGATACGCACCCTCCTATCATTGATTTATCCGACCAGCGGCAGCGCCAAGATATTTGGAAAAGACGTAGTCGAATTTGGAGCCGAAATCAAGGAGGATATCGGATATTTGCCGTCCGAGGTCTTTTATTACGACAACATGAAGGTAAAGGACTTGCTCAACTATTCCGCGAGCTTTTATAAGAAAGACTGCACCAAAAGAATGCGGGAATTGGTCGAGATCATGGACCTCGATACACACAAAAGAATCGATGACCTTTCCTATGGCAACAAGAAAAAGGTCGGAATAGTCCAGGGATTATTGCATGAGCCGAAGCTGATAATTCTCGACGAGCCGACCGGCGGCCTCGACCCCCTGATGCAGCAGAAATTCTTTAATCTACTTAAAGAAGAGAATAGCAAAGGTGTCACGATACTGCTCTCGTCTCACATCCTAGGCGAAGTTCAGAGATTATGCGATAGAGTGGCGATCATTAAAGAAGGCAGGATCGTCAACGTCGAAAAAATGAGTGACCTGGCAAAGAGCAATTACAGCAGATTCAAACTCGAATCGAGAACTCCTATTGAGAAGAGCCTTTTTGCTCTCGACGGCGTGAGTGGACTGAAAATGGAGAATAATTCCGTCACCTTCATGTTTAAGGGGGATATAAATTCCATCATAAAGATAGTCGCCTCTATAGACCTGCTGACCCTGTGGGTCGAAGAGCCGGACCTCGAAGACATTTTTCTGCACTATTACGAATAGGGATAGCGATATGATGAACATGCTCATACATGAACTGAGACAAAATCAAAAAGCGACAATAATATGGACTTTATCGCTCGTCGCAGGAGCCGCGCTCTATTTATCGATATTTCCGGCGTTTGTTACAGAAGCGGACACTTTACGCAAAATGCTCGAGGGCTTTCCGCCGACCTTCAGGAAAGCATTTGGAGTGACGCTTGAGAGCTTCGCGACGGTAGCCGGCTTTTACTCGATGATTTTATCTTACATAATGCTGGCCGGTTCCATCCAGGCGATGAATTTGGGGACATCGATTGTTTCCAAGGAAGAGCGCGGGAAGACCGCCGAGTTCCTTCTGACCAAACCGGTTCGCCGCTCTCAGATTCTAACCGCAAAACTCCTGGCGGCGTTTATAAGCCTGCTTGTCACCAACGTCGTCTACCTGGTTGCCGTGCCGCTGATAATCAATGCTATGGCCGGCGCGATAATCGATATCAAGACCTTTCTGCTGTTGTCGTTTACGCTCTTCTTCGTTCAGCTGTTCTTTCTGGGGCTGGGGTTTCTGGTATCAGCGTGGGCTTCGAGGATTAGGTCGGTTTTGGCGGTGTCTTTGACGACTGTTTTCGGCTTCTACATAGCAGGTGCGCTCGATTCCATAATCGGCAACACGGCGATACGGTATTTGACGCCGTTCAAATATTTTGACTTCGCGTACATAGTAAAGAACAGCTCGTACGAGCTTCAGTTCGTGTTGATTGAAGTGATTGTTGTGATATTAACCATTATTACCAGCTATTACGTCTATGTTAAGCGAGATATTCGCTCAACCTGATCGTGTTTGAGAGGCGTTATATGAATATCGTTTTGAGAGAACTAAAAGCTCATAGGAAGTCGTTGATCGCGTGGTCGGTCGGAATGGTTTTTTTGATTCTGGCAGGCATGACCAAATATTCAGGTTTTGCCAACTCGGGTCAGTCAGCAAATGACCTATTTAAGGGACTTCCCGGTCTTGCCGCAGCGTTTGGCATCGAGAGCGTGGATTTAACGCAGGCTATCGGGTTCTATTCGGTTTTATTCCTATATATACTCGTGATGACGGCAATACACGGCTCGCTACTCGGCGCGGAGATCATTTCTAAAGAAGAGCAAGAAAAAACCGCCGAGTTTTTGTTTTCAAAACCGGTTACCCGGACACAAGTGGTCACGTCAAAACTCTTTGCAGCGCTGGTCAACCTCTTGGCGCTTAATCTGGTAACGCTCGTGGCCTCGGTTATTATGGTAGGCGCGTATAACACAGGCGAGTCGGTAACACCGGTCATCCTTCTTCTCATGGTCGGGCTATTCTTTGTTCAGCTCATATTCTTATCCATCGGAATAGCGGCCGCAGGAATATCCAAAAAGCCTAAGCTTGCGGCGCCCGTGGCAACCGGTCTATTGCTCGCCGCGTTTTTTCTCTCTTTGTGGTTGGATATCACGAAAAAGTATCCCGGTCTCAAATATCTGACACCGTTCAAATATTTCGAAGGCAGAGTCATCATCAACCATAACTCGCTGGACCCGCTCTATGTTGCGATTTCTCTAGGCATTGTCGCCGTGATGTTGCTAGCTGCTTATCTCCGTTACAACAGTAGAGACCTAAGCGTCTGATTCGACTGGAGGTACGATAGTAGCACTCAAAAGCACCGGGATTAGGTTGGCGCTGTCAAAATTGATTATTTGAACGAGCATGTTATTATGTTGACATGAGTTTATTTAAGAATTTATTTGGTAAAAGCCAGCCCCCCGAGCAAGAGCTTGGCAGAAACGAGAAGTGCTGGTGTGGTAGCGACAAGAAAT
Organism: Actinomycetota bacterium; assembly: GCA_030018005.1. Classification (GTDB taxonomy): domain Bacteria; phylum Actinomycetota; class Aquicultoria; order Aquicultorales; family Aquicultoraceae; genus Aquicultor. The sequence goes on along the minus strand of JASEGT010000018.1, from coordinate 17,113 downwards.
ACAAGCACTGCCACTTCGAAAAAGACCAGAAGCGCTTGGCTGCGATAAGAGCCAGCCAGTGCTCATCCCGCGGCTGAAGCAGGTAACACCTCGCGCAGTCGCGCGAGCACCTGAAGGCCGTGCACGTCCCGCAAAACCTGCGATGATGCTTGCGCGTTTCCTTAAAAAGTTAGATTCATATCCGCTTGCATTACAACGTCTTTGTAATAGGTAGATGGATCTGCAACTTTTACGCCCTGCACTAAATCAGCCTCGCTCATACCAAATACTGGTAGATTAAGCGGACAGGCAAGGATGGTTGCCCCTTCAAAATAAAGTGTCTCAAGAAGCAGACTCGCGTCAGGCAAATCCATCGCCTCCATTCTTTTCATGACAGCATCGCTTATCTCCTTTGGTTGATCAGGCAGACATGTGAGGCTATCGATTTTATCTTTATGAACTGCGTTTATGCCCCGTGAGCCGAAAAATATTGTAACCTTTGAGCCTGACCTTAAGAGGCTTAAGGCCGTCATCATGGCGTTAAAGACCTGGCAGAGTTCGTCATGAAAACACATTATTGAGACTTGCTTAGTTACCTTCGGTTGCTGATTCATTTTAAATACCTCCTCGTATTCGAATAGCAGGTTTTAAATAAAAATGTCGGACAGCGCACCTGTCGGACAATTCTCTATGCACTGCTGACATTTTAAGCAATCGCCATGGCTTACCAGACCGGCTTCTTTATACCCGAAAGGTTTAATTTGCATGCGGCAAACCTCTGCGCAAGTTTCGCAATCGGTGCACATATCCCCATCGATGGCGATTTGCTGCTTACCGCGGCCAAGTAGATTTGCCATTGTTCCCATAGGACAAAACATGCACCATATGCGATATTGATAAACTGCGCCGAATAATAAGCCTACTCCCGTGGTTACCGTAAGTATCAGAACAAATGGTTTCCCCATTAGATACAGATTGCCCCAGACTGGGATTAATTTCGAGATCACCATATACATAAGCAGAGCCAACCATCCAGCCCTAAACAAGGGGTGGCGAAAGAGTGCCGGAACAGCTACGTTTCGGCTAAACCGCTTAAGGATAGAATCATAAAAGCTGCCTCTTGGGCAGTACCAATCGCACCACTTGCGCCCTTTTACGACTCCAATCGCCATCGCGGCAAACATACAAAACACCATGAAGTAGCCGAGTGGGGGATAAAACCAGCCACCGATGAGAAGCATTACAAATGTGATGCTTAAGATAAATTGTCTGTGCGAGTAGAGTGCGTTAATCATAGAGCCTCCTTAAATATCCGAGCCTTTTCATTGAGGAGAAATCGGCATATCTTAATATGCACATATTATAATAAGCCGATATTCAAATGATAAAAAAATTATCTACCAGCGCACAACCTCCTTTCACTCCTTTCATCGCCACCTTGCCTACCGCCAACAATAGCTTGCAATAGCTGACACTCATGTTCCATTGTCTCGATGGAGCCCAGCTCACTTTCCATGAAGCGCTTACATGATTGTTCGAAAGCCAAGAAGTTTTCCCAATTAAGCGCATAATAGACCACCTGGCCTTCTCGTCTTTCAGTAACCAGCTTTGCGCTTCTCAACCTCGCTAAATGCTGGGATACCGAGGACTGGGCAAGGCCCAGTATTTCGACAATCTCGCCGACGCGAAGCTCTTGCTCGCTAAGGAGCTTTACTATTTTTAACCTAGTTGTATCGCCGAGGACTTTAAAAACCTCGACTAGTCGTTCTATGCTTACCATATTAATTATAACCTATTATATCGTTATATCGTAATATAACGATATAATAGGTTATGCGTTGTGTCAAGCAGCAGCACTACCTAAGCCGGTTAAGTTGAAATTGAAATCATAAAACCTTACTAAAGGTAATTAAGTTTGTGTAACACATCTAGCCACATACGGATTGCGGCAAAGGCTATGACAACACCCAGCGCCTTTTTAAGCGAAGCGGCCGGTACTTTTTTTGTATATTTTGCCCCTATTCTCGCTCCAGGCACAGCCCCTAGTACTACAGCTAGCGTTAGCAAATAAGGAACTTGCCCTGTCGTAAGTTTTCCGATGGCCCCAAAAATCGACGCGGCAAAGGCTATTCCTAAAGTGCTTCCAATGGCGATTTTGGTTGGAATGCCAAGAAAGTAAATCATAAGGGGCGTAAAGATATAAGCACCGGGCGCACCGACCATCCCGCCGATAAAGCCTATGGCAACAGAGATAAGGAACGCCCCAATCTTATTATACGTTACATCCTCGGGAGCGACGCCTTCACCGACCTCTTTCTTAGGCAACCACATGATGATGGCAGCAAAAGCAGCCATGAACGCAAAGATAACCAGGAGTGTCTCGCTTGAAGTTTGCTTCGAGTAAATCGAGCCTAAAAGTGCTGTGAAAGCAGCAGTGCCTCCCATTATAAGAACCAAGCTTCTCGAAACAAGGCGATTCTTATTGTGTGTAAGAACACCTGTAAGCGCCGAGGCAAAAACAACGATAATCGTAATGCCGGATACTTCCTTCATGGTAAGGGCGCCAACGCCAATCAACGGAGGTAGATATAATAGAAGCGGCACCAGGATGATAGCACCGCCCAGGCCTAATAGGCCCGAGAAAAATGCACCAACAAGTCCTATTAAAAATAATGTTATAAGTAGACCTGTCTCAGTCATAACTCCTCCATTCAAGAAATAAAACTCGGGCCGCAACCAATCTTCTGACTAGAAAGTTACAACCCGGTCGCTTTCTTTAACCATTTGATGCATATCTTTTAGCCCACCGATAGGGCAAGCTTGGGGTTCAAGGCCCCTTAGCTTTTTTGCGCAAGTGCCGCAACAGAGAATTTCTCCACCTAAAGACTCTAAGTTTTTCATCATTTCTGTAACCGGAAACTGTTCAGTACTTAAGGTCTCTGCTTCAACACCCGGGCCGGTCAAGAAAACCTTTACGCTATCGCCCGCCTTAATAATGTGCTCGCCGTAGCGAAACGCATTCCATACGGTCTCGGGGTCATTTGAGCTAATAATAATCCCTATTTTCATTAACGCCTCCTTATCCCTGGATAGGTTCCTTTCTTAGTAACAGGACAGCAAGCCGGAGCCGGCAGGTTGCCGCTATACTGTTTTCTTAGAATTTTTAAAATATCCGGGACTACCGGATCTACGAGAAAATAGCAGCGTAGTCTTCCATCGTTGTAGTAATCGATGAGACCAGACCTTCTAAGAAGCGCCAGGTGCTGTGATATGTTGGGCTGGCTTGCATTAATAGATTCCTCGAAATCACTTACGCATTTTACGCCCTCTTCGAGTTGCTCTAATATTTCAACCCGTAAAGGATTCGCAATTATCTTCAACAGCTCAGCCCTGTTTCCTGTAGACTTCATGCCCATTTGCCTCCCCCTAAAGGACGACGAAGCGTTCATGGTTTATATAATAACATTGTTATATTATTATATATAATTTGTCAAGGGAATATTATCTATGGTGCTATGAAATAGGCATTCATGCACCGTGTGAAGACAACAAGATAGTTATAAAAGCCAACGGTCGTTTGTTGTAGACGCGGACTCTTAATAAAATAGACAATTATAGCTATTTTTCTCCTGTACATCATGCATGCTTATAGTTATAATAACTATTATGGATTATATGCGTTAAGCCTGGGATTAGAGACGTCTGTCGCTGCGGGTTGATCAAGAGTCATTAGAATGGGGCAACTTTGTAGGGGCTTAAAACCTATAAGACGAGATACGTTCTACCTCTGAAGCCTGTAATAGATTTGTGCTCTAACCTGAATAATGGAATAAAAAGCATTTGGTAGGGGGTTTAGATATCGATGGCATCTAACAGAATTATGTTTCTCATTCTTTGGAGTATTCTTACTATGTGCGCTATGATTGCCTTTAGGCTCAGCCAAAAAGAAGTTCGGAGCGTATCGTGGCAGCTGAGACTGAGCTTTAGTGCGTTTACGTCATTGTTTATGGCGACGATTCTTCTAAGCGCAATATACGATATCAGCCCCTAGTGTAAGTCTGTTTTTATCTCTTCGTGCGCAGACCGCACACCCTCGACACCAGCGGATTCACAATCCTTCTGCTGGGGCGCGCCCATTCACGTTGGAAGACCCATCATCGGAAAGACCCACTTATTAAAGGCAACGTAAACCACTGCAACGATGATTACGACCATCCAGTCCGCCAAGAAATTCATCCTTCCATATTACACGTTGAAGCGGAAATTGATGATGTCCCCGTCTTTTACCACGTAGTCTTTGCCCTCGAGGCGTGCCTTGCCGGCCTCTTTGGCTTTGGGGATACCACCGTATTCGACAAAGTCTTCGAAGGAGACGACCTCGGCGCGGATAAACCCGCGCTCGATGTCGGAGTGGATTTTTCCTCCGGCTTGTGGAGCGAGCGAGCCTTTCTTTGCCGTCCATGCCCTGACCTCGTCTTCGCCGACGGTCAAAAAGGATATTAGGCTCGATAGCGCGTAAGCTTCGCGAATAAATTTGTCCTTGGCGGACTCGGCTATCCCCAGGCCTTCCAAGAACTCGGCCTGCTCGCCCTCGTCCATCCCTGCGATTTCCATCTCGATGGCGCCGCAAAAATCGACCAGCGGCACGCCCTGGACGGAACACGCCGCTGCTAGCGGCCCCAGCTCTGCGCTTTCCGTCTCGCCCGTGTTGGCGAGGACCAGAACGGGTTTCATGCTCAGGAACTGAAAGCCCGAAAGAAGTTTTTTCTCGGCTTCGTCCAGTTCTAGCGTGCGCAGCGGCCGCTCTTCCTCAAGCCATTCCTTAGCGCGCTTGAACAGCTCGTATTCGGTGCCCTTGGCCCGCTCTTTGTCGAGCCGCTCGAGCTTTTTCTCAAGGACGATAAGGTCGAGCACGACAAGCTCGCCGAGGACTTGTTCGAATTCGGCGAGCGGGTCGGCCATTTCGGTAGCGTATGAGCTGTCGTTAAAGGCGCGGACCACGATGGCGAGGGTATCGACCCCTTTGATGAGGTCGATGGTCTGGGTGCCGCCGAGCGCGGCCTGTGAGCCCTCGTCGCCTCCGGGAACATCGACAAAAGCGATTTCCGCGAAGGTGGTTTTTTTCGGTTTATAGACGCTGCTTAGGTGTGTTACGCGCTCGTCCGGCACCTTAATTACGGCAAGGTTCGCCTTTTTGGCCCCGAAAGAGCCGGTCTGCGCCGTCGAGCCTGTTATAGCATTGAACACCGTAGTCTTGCCGGCCCTGGATAGGCCGATGATTCCAACTTTCATTTTACCTCCGAACATGAAGAACCTTTTCACTATAGCGCAAAGCCCCGCTGCTCACAACACTGACTTTCTGCGCCGCCCCCGTACTCGCGGTGCGAGAATTCATGTTGCGCACCGAATAAGCCGGCAAGGGGGCAGGCCTCTGGGATTATTGCGGGCGGCAGTGAATCAGTGTAAGATTAATTCATATATTACTTTGGAGGTAGACAGATGAACAACTTTAGAACCTGGCTCCTTATGGGAACGCTCACGGTTCTTCTTGTCACGACCGGAAAGTTTATCGGCGGAAACTCGTTGATGCTGATTATGCTCGTCTTTGCGATAGCGATGAACTTCTCCAGCTATTGGTGGAGTGACAAGATGGCCATCAAGATGACGCGCTCCCAACCGGTTACCGAGGCCGAGGCACCCGAACTATACTCGATGATGCGCAACCTCTCGCTACGGGCGGGCATGCCGATGCCGCGTCTGTTCAGGACGCCGTCACCGCAGCCGAACGCCTTCGCGACCGGCCGAAATGAGCAAAAAGCGGTCGTCGCCGTGACCGACGGCCTGATGAGCTTGCTCTCGCGCGATGAGATCGAGGGCGTACTCGCACACGAACTCGCCCATATCAAGAATCGTGATATCCTGGTAGGCTCGATGGCCGCGATGATGGCCGGCGCGATCAGCGCTATCGCCAACATCGCCCAGTGGAGTCTTATCTTTGGCGGGGGCGATGATGATGACAACCCATTCGGTATCGTCGGGCTGCTGGTCACGATTATCGTTATGCCGTTGGCGGCGATGGTCGTTCAGATGGCGATATCTCGTTCGCGGGAGTATGGCGCCGACGCTGCCGGGGCCAAGATTGCCGGGCGACCCGATGGGCTCGTCAACGCGTTGCTCAAACTCGAGCGCGGCTCCCAGGCTATTCCTATGCAGGTGAACCCGGCGACGTCGCACATGTTTATCGTCAACCCCCTGTCGGGGAGGAGTATGGCGGCGCTGTTCAGCACCCATCCACCCGTTCAGGAGCGGGTTGCGAGACTAAGGCAGGCATGAATGCCTCGGTCGGCAAGAAGCAGTTTATCGCGGAACTCGATGAAATCATTGGCTGGGGAACTATTGCCGCACCGTTCATCGTCGCGCTGGCGTTTTTTCCGCTAAACTATGACTTCTTCGGGTTGCCCAAGCTCTCAGCATTATATATCGGAACCCTATTTCTCCTATATTTTCAGGCCCGACGATGGTTGGCCGAGGGCTGTATCGAGGTCCCTTCAAGCCCGGCATTGCTGCCCGTCGCCGTACTCTTGTTGGTCGCCGTCGTCTCGGTCGCGATGTCGGCAACACCGCTTGCCAGCATAACCGGACGCTTTAACCGTTACAACAGCCTGCCCGGCCTCATCTCTTACGCCATAGTCTTTTGGTTTGCCCTAAAATACGCGGCGCATAAGCGTGTTTTTATCGAGCGCTTCGAGACGCTCTTTATCCCCGTTGTTTTTATAGTAACTATCTATGGCCTACTTGAGATCCTGGGGCTCGATGTTCTAAGCATGAAAGGTACACACGGGGTTCGGGTCAGCTCTACCCTCGGAAACCCGGTTTTTTTCGGCGCGTTTCTTGCTATAACGCTGCCGATTCTTCTGTCTAAAGCGGTAATGTTTTCGGAGAAGACCGCCTCGGCTGTTCGGACGCGAGGGGTGGCCGCCGCACTGCTATTATTCGGCTTAGCGATGCTCTTTACTTCGCTTTCGAGGGGCGCCTGGATGGGCGTGGCCGCCGGGTTCGCTGCTGTTGTATATTTTTGGGCACGCAGCGGGCAGAAACCGATGAGGGTAGTCGTGCTGTGGACACTCCTCCTCGTCGGCGCTTTCTTGGCGGGAGTCGGAATAGTCTCTATGCTGGCCGGCTCCGATATCGGCGGTATCGTGGACGCGGCCGGCTCGTCGAGTTCGCTCGCAAGCCGCATCGAGATTTGGAAGACCTCGCTGCTAATGATTGGGGACAAGCCGCTTTTTGGTTTTGGCTTAGACCAGACCAAGGACTGGTTCAACCTCTACATGACCGAAGGGCTGGCCGGGCTCGAGAACACCCTGCACGGCCGGGCGCATAACATATTCCTACAGATGGGCCTCGATGGCGGAATTCCGTTGCTCTTCGCCAATCTCTGGCTCTTCTTGTTTGTTGTGCTCAAAGGCATGCGCCACTTGAGGAGTCATCCCGATGATTACGTGGTCGCAGGCCTCCTCGGATCTTTACTCGGCTTTTTCGCACAGGGACTGACGGGCATCGCCACAGTGGACCAGGAGCTCTTCGTCTGGTTTGTCATGGGCTCCATTGTTGGACTCGCCTCCCACGGCCGACAGCGTGAAGTCAAGCTGAGGCTCTCTAGTGGAAAGCCTCAAGTCGTGGCGGTAAGCGCACTAGCTGTAATTGGTTTAGCTGCAATCCTTTTCCCCTTAGGTGCGGAGGCGCGGTATCTAATCGCCTCCGAGGAGGCCAAGTTGACTTTGAGCAGCGGGGCCTTGGAGCACGCACGACAGGCTGGTAAATATTTGGTTGCTCAACCCTACTACGAGGCTAACCTGGCCAGAATCTACCTGACATTCGGAGCCGAGCTCGAAGACCCCCGCTATGCACGCGAAGCCGCCGAAATCGTCGAGCACGCACTGAAGTATGCTCCAAACGCCTCTGAGCTGCGGCTTGTGCGGGGAACCGCATATCTGGCTATAGCCGAGTTTACAAGAGAAGAAGCGGACATCGAGAAAGCAGCCGAAAGCTTGCAGAAGGCACATGAATTAACGCCGCTGATGCTGAGCATAAACGAGGACCTGCTCGAACTTTATATCCTTAAAGGGGACTACCGGGCGGTACTCGAGACGGCCGACTTTGTCGGCTCGTTTAAGAATAACAATGTTCGTTCAATGGTAGCACGGGTGGTCGCGCTTGAGGCCCTAAACAGGGGCGCCGAAGCCAAGCAGCTCTACAAAGAAGCAACCAAGCTAGACCCCAACGCTTCGCGCATCAAGGGATGGCTGGTAGAACTCAAGCCCGGCTCGGCTGCGGGCACGAAAGAAGCGGCGAGCAAAGACTGAAGCGGAAACAATTATTTTCCGAGCGAGCAGCTCCCGCAGCCGCCACTACACGTTGCGTGACCCTGGAGCGGGTTCATGCAGCGCGGGCATACCAGTATGAGCAAATCCTCTGTCTTAAAGCCGCACGTTTTGCAGACTTTCGGTTCGGGTTTCTTACTAGCGCACCTCATGTTTTCGCCACCTTTCCATAATGTTTTTCGACCAGACCACCGTGGCATTACAGCAACAGCTGGGCGAGTATGCCGCCGATACCGAAGGCGAGCACCCAGCTGCCCAGCCAAATCGGAATCGCTTGCTTCCAGCCCCGTTCTTTGAAAAGAATCATCAGCGAGGCGATACAGGGCACAAATAGTGTTATCGTCACCAGCGCGACGAGCGTCTCCATCGGCGCCAGGTTCATCTCAAAGAGCCCCGCCGCGCCGAAGTCCCGTCTGACAAGGCCCATGACAAAGGCGGTAGACGCCTCCTTGGGAAGCTTGAGCCAGCCGGTCGTGAGCGGCGCCCATGCGTCCTGCCAGGCGGTCAGCGCGTGGGTGATCTTCATTACCGAGACTACCAGCGCACCGATGGCGAACCACGGAATCGCTTCCTTCATGAAGTAGTAGGTGCGGGTCACGGCTTTTCGCGCCACGTTATCAGGGCGCGGCAGGCGCAACGGCGGCAGGTCGATGAGGAGCGGAGCCGATTTACCCGGAAGCACCCTCGACAGGACCGTGCCGATAATGGCCAAGGTCAAAAAGACGATTCCTATATATAGCAGGATGTAAAATCCGCCGATTGCCGCTAAAAGAACGGTGATGACACCAAGCTGCGCCGAGCAGGGAATCGCCCACTGCAATATCGCGGTAGCGATGGTCTTTTCGCGCTCGGTCCCCAGAAGCCGCGTCGTAATCGTTGCCATGGTCACGCAGCCGAAGCCCAATATCAGGGGGACGACGGCGCGGCCGTTTAAGCCTATCGCGTTTAGCGCTCGGTCGACCAGGGTCGCCAGTCTCGGCAGGTAGCCCGAGTCCTCCATCAAGGCCAGCGCCAGGTAAAAACCGAGCACCAGCGGCAAAAGCAGTCCCAGAAGGTAGGTGGCGGTCATGGTCAGCACACCGAACTCTCCGATGAGAATCTCGCCCAGCGGCGTACTCTCGCTCACGATCGGCTCGACGATGCCGCGGATAAACGGTTCCCAGTAGCCCTGCATGAGGGCCTCTTCCGTGACGCCTACGACGATTTGCGCGATGAATACCGCGACCAGTTGATATAGTCCATAAAGAACCAGGGCGAGGAATGGCACACCGGTGAGCGGGTTCAAGACGAGCCGGCCCATCTTTTGCCGCACCGTCTCGACGAGCGCCTTCTCTTTTACGACGTGGCCGACAATATCGTTGACCCGCTCACGGCGTCTGACGTAAATCACTTCCCGGTCGGCGCCGGGTTTTATTCCATGACGCGCGGCGACATGCTCGTCGCCTTCGAGGACCATAAGTGCCTCGGGCTGCGAGCCGACGCGCGACAGCATCTCGTGTAGCTTTTTGTGGAGAAAGGGATCCTGGTTGCCTTCTCGCGCGTCATCCAGCGCGGCCGTGACCTCGGCCAGACCCCGCTTCTTTACGGCTGCCGTCGGTATGACGGGCACCCCCAGGAGGTCCGAGAGGAGGTCGACATCTATCTCGAGGTCCTGTTCCTCGACTTCGTCCATGAAATTGAGGGCTACCACCATCGGCAGGCCCATATCGATCAGCTGCAGCGTCAAGAATAGGTCTCGCTCGATATGGACTGCATCGACGACATTTACGACCATGTCGGCGCTTAAAATTATGTCGCGTGCGACGATCTCCTCGTCGTTGAAGGAGGAGACCCCGTAGATTCCCGGGGTGTCGACTATGGCGTCGTCACCATAGCGCGCCTGTGATATTTCGATCGTTGTTCCCGGATAGTTCGAGACATCGACGTACAAACCCGAAAAGTAATTGAAAAAGACCGATTTGCCGACATTGGGGTTTCCCGCGAGTACTATTCTCTTGCAGCCCTCGGGCAGACTTATGGCTAGGGAGCCGGTATGTGAGTGGCCCCCATGAGTAGTCTTGACGGCGCCCAGTTCTTTCTCAGGCGTTTTTTCCTCGGACATGCGTGCTCCTTTCGACCGTAATCGTTTTGGCCAGCTCGCGGCCGATTGCGATCTCTTGACGGTTCTTTCTTAACACCACCGGGCCGAAGGGGATTTTGGTGTGGCATATGACGCTGCTGCCTTCGCCGATACCGAATCGGATGAACTGCGTCTTCGCCATACTGTCAGGGATTTCTTTGATTATTACCTCTTCGCCGGTTTTAATTTGATCCAGGCACATAGTGCTCTCCTCGTCTATCTGAGATTGTGACTCCATCTCAATCTTTCATCAAAAAAATTTCTCTATGCTTTAACGGCAAGCTTACATTTGGCGCACCAACCATAGATGTTCAGGCTGTGCCCGATTGCCCTGAAGCCCGCTTTTTCACACGCCCACTCTTGAAGCTGCTCGATGAGCGGCTCCTCGAACTCCTGCACCTCGCCGCAGACCGTGCAGACGAGATGGTCATGGTGGGGGTGGCCCGCCGTGTGCTCATACGCGGAGCGACCCTCGCCGAGGTCTATCTTTTCCACCAGCCCGCTCTCGACCAGAAGGTCGAGGGTGCGGTAGACCGTTGCGCGGGATGCTTTGCTCCCGGTGCTCTTCAGTTTCTTGAGCACTTCTTCGGCGTCGAGGTGGTCGTGAGTCGAGAAGACCTCTTCGGCGACCGATTTACGCTCCGTCGTAAAGAGCAGCCCCTTTGTCTCTATAAACTTCATAAACTGCTGCGTTTCAGGCCTCATAACACGCTCCATTGAGAATGTATCTCAATAATAATACAAAGTCCGTGGTCGTGTCAACTACTTTGTAAAACAATTTTAGAGGTGTCACAGCTCTCTGTCGGCTCTCGGCTTAACTATGCAACTGCGCGACTTCTCTGCGACCCTGCTCGGGGCTTAAAGGCTCCGCCTCGCGCCATAGCAGCACAACCTTTTGCTTTTGATTTGGGTCTGCGGAATGCTTATACTTAAGCTAGCAGAGGAAGCGCGGTTTATTGCTGGGGACTTGCCATACGCGAGGCGAGTGCGCAAGTCAACTCGGCGTGGCGCTCTCTTCGTCTTTGCCGGTATAGTGTTCGAGCGACAGCGGGAGTAATGGGTAAGAAGCCAAGAACAAAGGAAGAGAATACGTTCGCGCCGCTCGTCGTGATTCTCGCGGTGTCGTTGATGCTTTTGCAGCTCACCATGTATCCGCTTATGGCGGATGTGTATGCGCTGCCCAAGGCGACTTTTCTTTCAGTCACGACTCTGCTGTTGCTCTTTCTCTATTTTCGATACGCGGCGGCCGCACAGAGGTTCACCATCTATCGCTCGCCGCTCGACACCATAGTCCTTCTCTATGTAGCGGTGGTTACCATCTCACTGCTAATCTCCGACCAGCCGCTCTTGGGTCTGGTAGGCAAATACAAGCGCTACGAAGGCCTTCCCGCGTTGTTTTCGTTTGCGGTCGTCTATTTTATTGCCGCTCAGACCATTCGCGACGAGAAGAGCTTCGAGCGGCTCCTTAAGATTCTCGCCGCCGGCCTGATTCCGGTCGTGCTCTACGGCTTTGCGCAGGCCGCCGGGTATGATTTCCCGGGAGTGCGTCTCTTTGAGAATAGGGTTCAGTCGAGTCTGGGCAACCCGATTTTGCTCGGCACCTATCTGGTGGTCATGCTGCCGCTCTTATTTGGCCTGGGCAGGAATAGCTCTCAGCCGAATTGGCGCATGCTTGCGTGGTTGTTGATGCCCGCGCTCTTCGCAAATATTCTTCTGACCGAGTCTCGGGGCGCCTGGGTCGGCCTGGGCGCAAGCATCATCGCACTCTTCGTGCTGGGGAGACCGCCTTCTACGGCACATGTGAAAAAAAAGCGACGGAACCGCGACGAGCAGGGCAGACGCTTGCGCGCAATTTATATTATCACGGGCGTCGTGATCGTTTTAATCGCGCTCTTCGCACTTCTTCCGACAGACAATCTCGAGAAGCGCTTTATTTCCACCTTCGCTTTCTCGGAGGGCTCGGTCTCTACGCGTATCGAGATTTGGAAAGCATCGCTCTCTATGATCGCCGACCGGCCGCTGACCGGTTTCGGCTTAGAGCAAATGGGCTACTGGTTTCCGCTGTTTAAGACCGAGCGGCACTCGAAAATCGCACCAAGCGCGGTCACGGATCGTACACATAACGATTTTCTGCAAACAGCGGTCGACTCCGGCTTGCCCGGACTCCTCTTCTTCTTGTGGATGATAATAGCGGTTGTACTGAGCCTATATCGCGGCAGGCGCGCAACACCTTATGCCGGCGCGCTATTTGCCGCGCTCACCGGTTATTTCGCTCAGGCGCAAACCGGGATTCCAGCGGTCTTTATGACGCCTCTCATCTGGATGCTCTTGGCCGTCTCCATGAACATGTCCGGTCAAAGCCGGGCGACGAAAGTCAAGCTGCCGGCATGGCTTGGGTCGCCTGCGTTAGCTTACGTTGCCGGCGCCGTGTGTGCGGCGCTCGCTTTGGCGTCGTTCTTGCCTGTCGTGGCCGACCTGCGTATTTATAAAGGCCAGCAAGCAGCCTGGGAGTCCTTCGAGATGGTCGCTCCCGAGATGGCGGCCCCAGATATCGAGAGCGCCCTGAGGCTCTACCCATACCAGACGGCTTACTCGAAAATAGCCGCCGAGTTTTATCTGGATTACGCCGTTTACGCCAGGAACGACGTCTTCGCCCAACGCGCAGCGCTCATCGCCGAGCAGGGGCTTGCGTATAATGAGCGTGATTTTGAGTTGACATACTACGCGGGAGAGGCAAGTCTTCTCAGCTACCGCTTTAAGGAAAATCCGTTATCGTTGGCGAGAGCCCAGGATTACTTTGAGGCGACCGAGAAGCTTTGGCCGCAGTTGACCTTTATAGACAGCAAGTTGCTGGAGGTCGCCGTATTAAAAGGCGACAACAAGAAGGCGCTCGCAAAAGCGCGCGAGATGGTCGGCGAGGGGCAAGAGGATGTTCGGGCCTACTATGTCTTGCTCGCAGAAGCGCGGCGGCTCGATGATAACGAGCAAGTCACGAAGTATCTAAAGCTTATTGAGAAGATGCAGCCGGGTGTCTTAGAGCGCACCGAGGGTCGCTAGGGCATGCTTGCCGGCTCACCCGAATCTTCGTAACAGCAGACGAGGTTGCGACCCCGCTGCTTACATATCGTAAGCGCCGTGTTTACGGCGGCCACCAGGCTGTCAGCGTCAGTCCCCAGACAGGGGAATTCCGCGATACCAACGCTTATCGAGAGGCGCATCTCGTCTTGGTCGCCCGAGACAAAGACATCGTTAACTTGCCTTCTGATACGGTTTGCAAGGACCGAAGCCTGCCGGCAGCTGGTGCTCGGTAGGACGAGCGCAAACTCGTCACCCCCATAGCGGGCTTTGTAGTCGGTCAGGCGTGAACAGGAATTGATTATCTCAGAAACCTGCTTGATGGCCCAATCACCCTTAGTGTGCCCCAAGGCATCGTTGATAAGCGCGAGGTTGTCTATGTCCATCATGAGAACGGAGAAGTAGCCGCCGTAGCGCTTCGCTCTTCTGATCTCCGAGTCGAGTAGTTCAAAGAAGTGCCGGCTGTTGTTGAGTCCGGTGAGTGTATCGGTCGTCGTCAGCTCCTCGTTTTTCTCGAGCAGAAGCGCTTTCTGTAGGGCCATCGCGGCTTGAGCGGCGTAAGCGTAGAACACCCGGAGTTCACTATCCGAGAATACGCGGTTTACAAAATCACCGACGAATAGAAGGCCGATAACCGTCTCGCCTTCGCGAAGCGCGGTGGCGATAACCGACATCGTTCCCTCGTTCATGACAGGATTGTCGAAGAGCGGTTCTTGGGTGGCGTCTGCGATGTATATCGGGCTTTCCTTATCGAGTAGGAGCTCGGTTATTCCTCCCGGCTCGATCTCCCAGCTTGTATAGTCTTCCAAGTCCTTGGCGTAGCCTACAGCGTCTGCGAGATGGCAAACTTCGGTTCGCTCGTCGAAAATGAGGAGGCTTCCTGTCGCGCACCCGGTAAGCTCAAGCGCGCCCTCAACGATGGCGCGATAGATGCCCTTGCTCTCTTTTTTCGCGGCAAGCTCGACCGCCGACGCGAAGATGCTGCCCATGCTCTCATGGTCGCCCCGGCTCTTCTCGGCCAAGGCACGTAGGATATCAGCGCCTCGACCCCGGAGAATCTCGACATCACCGAGTGCTTCCAGTCCGCCCGGCAGGGATGCATCGCTATCGCCTGTATCGATTATGATATCGACATCGCCGATAGATGGCAGCTCCTCAAGTTTTTCGAAGATAGGGATGTTTAGCTCGGATACGAGCGCGGTGTTGCGCGGGTCGCCGCTTCGACCACAGAAGCCTACAATGTTCGCGGATGGGCACTCGCTAAGTGCGGATACGAGATAGAAACCTTCATTACCAGCGCCGATGATTGCGATGTTTATGGTGTCGTTGTTGCTCATGGCTTGCTACCCCCAATTGGTCTGACGGCTCTAAAAGCCCTCTTACGAAAATATCGTCATGGCGATTTGAAGCTTTAGCTATTATAACATAGGGGAGGGTTTCGCAGGGAAGAAGAGTTCGTTGAAAACTGGGCCAGGGACATCGCGGAGCCTATGACGGCGCTTTTCCTGCTAAAGAACTTAATTTAGAAAACGATAAGGGCTCGCTGGCCAAGCGAGCCCTTATATTGCGCGCAATTGCTTTAATCGTTTCTCATGGATGTGTGTGCCGCGCTACGTCCATCTCGTTGCTCCCGTGTCGGGGAGCCTTGCGGATACGTCCGCTCTTGGCGTCCGCTCACGTTCATCCGAACCGTATATGACATTTACTACCAATGCCAGCCCACCCGTCGGAGGGTTGGCGGTGTGCCCTGAGGCACGGGTACTACTGCTACGGCAAGCCGCGAGTGAGCAGCTCGTCGTTGTGATCGTCACTCGACAGGCTTGGCGTGTCAAGGCGATTACCATCACCAGTGTTTGTCGCCCTCCAGACGTTCGGGTTGTGGCAATCCAAGCACACACTGTCGAGGTCATGCGCCGTATGGGTCGTTGTTCCATCGAACCGCTCTTCACCGACGCCGACCCAGGTGTTGTTGTCAAAGTTCAGACCGAAGAGGTCGTCTTTGAGCATCTTCCAGCCGAGTGTGCGGTGCGGCCAGCTGAAGCCGTCGTCGGAGCAGTTGGCGGCGACACCAGCACTGGTAAGCCTTTGCCCCATAGCGACAGAATTGCTTGTCGTCCGCCAGTCGGACGCCCAATCGGTAGTGCGGGACTGCTTGAAGAAGCCTTGCATGGTTGCAGCAGATGCATCTGACCACCCACTCCAGCTCATGAGGGTGTCTGTCGTGTTGGTGCTACCGATGGTATTAGTTGTGTCGTTGCTCGTCAAAGCCATTGTAAAGTATGACTTCGCTGGGCTTGCGCTGTTGTTTGCCGCAGTGGCAAGGTTGGCATCACTCCTGGCAATTACAGCGCCACCAGTATTGTGGCAGGCTGCACACCTGCTTGAGCCTCGGTGGCAGTTGCGGCAGTGCGGGCCGAAATCTTGTTCATCCTCCGGATTGAACACCATCATACGGCCTCAGTGCCTTGGCTGCACATCGTGGCCGTATGCCAGGTCGTAGTTAGCCCTAGCGTTAGCCGTGTTCTCATCGCTGCCAGAGGTAACCGCGCTATTTCTCAACGCGCGATCCTCACTGAAGAGCGGCGCCTGGACAGTATGCTTGCCCGCGTTACCGTCATGACAATCGGTGCAGAAGTCGCTGACGCTCCATACGTTACACGGAGCACCTACGTCCGCCTGCGAGCTTGTGCCGTCATAGTTTTCTATGAACTTGTCTACCGGCGATACCGTGCCCGAGTCTTCCCAGATTCTTAGCGCCTCTGAACGGCGCACATTGAAACCGAGGAAGCCCGCAGGCTTGCCGTTGCTCAGGAGGTAGTTTGCCGTTACGCCGAGAGTGTCGGACACCTTCCACAGGGTTCTGGCGTTACCCATAGGGGAGTCCCAGTCGATTGGGATCTTGTTGACCGGATACGACGTCGCGCTGTCGAACTCGTAGAGATTAGCCGTGATATAATCAGGAATCTCTTGACCAGCGGTAATCGTCGTAACACTCTCCGCACCCAAGACCGGCAAGCCGAGTGTGTCGAAGACAATATTTGCCATCTCTGTGCCGCCGAGCGTCAATACGCCACTTGAAACAGCCGCGGTTGTCGTCGAGGCGATCTCGCGGTCCGGATTCTTGATCAGAAGCCAGCTGCCTGAGAGCCAGAACGGTTTGTTGGTGCGCTGCGGGTTGTTAGCCTTTAATAGTATGTTGGCCCAGTCGTCACCGCCGGAGTTTACGATACCGTAGACTTTGCCGTTCAGGACTTGAGCGCTCTGCGGCGTTACCGCACTGTTTACGACAGCGCGTATGCCGACCGCATCCCCGGCATCGTTGAAGCCGAGCATTCTTGCCGGGTTGGCGTGCGGGCTGTGGCAGTCGAAGCAAGAGAAACCACCCTGCCAATAGTTAGGCGTGTAGGCCGGGTAGGTGTCGTCCGGCGCCCTCCATTTGCCGGTACTCATACCGAAGCCCATGGTGTGGCCGACGTTATACTCTTGCGTGAAGCTGTCGTCGTTGTCCATCTGGATGTTGTATCCAGAGCCTGCGCCGGTGCCGTGGCACCAATCG
>JASEGT010000017.1 GCA_030018005.1 Actinomycetota bacterium | reverse complement strand
AGCGCTGTCGGATTTAGAGAGTCTCCGAAGTGGGACGGAGTGTTCCAGAAGCTGAAGAGGAAAATGTCCGGGACTTAAGCCAGAGAAGGCCCAAGCCATGGGACATCGTCTAACAAACCAAGACACTAGCCCACTACGGGATCTTGCAATCCTACTGTTCGCGCATATCAAGATATCCACAGCTAGATACGGTATTTTGCAATAATTTATTGAAATCGAAAGCGAGTCTCAAACACACACCAAGGCTAACGCCTTTTCCTTTTGCTCTGCCTCAAGGGCTGTAATCCTTGCCCCCCAGCACAAACGAAAACGGGTATGCGACGGCGCTTTCGGCAAGCCCTTTCTCGACCGGTGTGTTAAAGATATACAGGGCTTTCTCTATCACCTCTTCGGCGCACAGTTGGTGCTCGTCGAACGGCCCTTGCCAGACGCGTTTGTCAAAACCAAGTTTGGCCATAACATGTTCAAAGCGGAACCTCAAAAGGTTAACGAAATGGCTGACCAGCAGGTTGCCGGGTCTGCACAGTAAATGCACCCGGTGGGGGAGTATGCAAAACGCAAAGAGGCTGTAGCTGTGGAGCGCTGCTGTCTCGAATATCAGATAGGCGAGGTTGTTGCATTTCCTGGGGGTCGTGAAGAAGTCGTCCTCAAGTGTTGAGAGAATGATGTGATAGGTAACGGGCAACGGATGTACGTTGTCTAAAAGGCCATAAGTGCCGATGGTATTTTGCTCTCTGCTGTCCATGAAATACTACGATATAGTATTGGTTGGTGACTCACAATACCATTCGCGTAAGTTTTTTAACTTTTTCACTTTAGCAATCATCGAATCAGCGTCCTGTATGATAAAGTAATGCCAACGCAGGCATAAGAAGTTATACTATTGGTTTAAATACAACCTGCATATACGTTTGCCATCTGCTTATTTTGAAAGAATGTCACAAGCTTTGGTTGGTGCAAAACGCCCCTACGCCTCCAAACCACTCTCCGCTTCAAAGCAGGGGATACAAAGCCGGCGGCCGTGATAGTGGCGAATCTTGGTCTCCATGGCGGCTTCACCGCAGTCGTCGCAGACGACCGATTGGAGAACCTCGGCTTTGCCCGGCAGCTCGATTACGACCTCGCGCGTGTCAAACAGCTCTTCGGCGGGCATCTCTAGGAGGCGCTTGAGGGTCTCCTCGCGGCTCTCGCCCTCGTTCGCCCAACGTCCCTTCGGCTTCACCGCAATGCGAAGCGCTTTGCCGGTCGCACGGTTGGCGATCGTGTAGACATGCTTGCCGTAGTCGCTGATGAAGAAGTTGCCCTTGCCGGCGGTCGTGCCCAGCAGATACTGGAGCGCGTCGATGCCGCAGGCGCGGTTCTCCACAATGGCGATTATCTCCTCGTCCTCGGAGCGGTGCTGTTTGAGCCACTCCAGCGCGACCCCGGCGGCCCGGTAGCCGAGCCCCAAGCCCGGGCAGATGTGCCCATGGAATTCGGACACCTCTTCAATCGACGGAATATTGTTATCCACTATCGCATCATCCCTTAATAAGCTCTTCGGCGATTTGCACCGCGTTTAGCGCGGCGCCCTTCCTTATCTGGTCGCCGACGACCCAGAAGTTGAGCCCGTTCTCAAGCGAGAGATCCTCGCGAATACGCCCGACGAAGCAGTCGTCCCGGCCCGCCGCGAAGAGCGGCATCGGGTACGCTTTGTTCGCCGGGTCATCTATCACCTGCAAACCCGGTGCGGCCGCAAAAAGCTCGCGCGCCTTCTCGGGGGTTATCTTCTTCTCGGTCTCGATGTTAATCGCCTCCGAATGCGCCCTGAGCACGGGGACGCGCACGCAGGTCGGCGAGACCGTGATATCCATATCCCCCATTATTTTGCGGGTCTCATGGACCATCTTCATCTCTTCCTTGGTATACCCATTTTCCTGAAAGACATCTATGTGCGGTATGAGGTTGAATAAAAGCTGATAGGCGAAGTGCTCGACATGGAGTTCCTTGCCGGCCGCAAACGCCTTCATCTGGTCGATGAGTTCGCTCATGCCCTTAGCGCCCGCGCCCGAGGCCGACTGATAGCTCGAGACGACCACGCGCTTGATGCGGCTGTAGTCGTAGAGCGGTTTCAGCGCCACCAGCATGATGATGGTCGTGCAGTTCGGATTGGCGATAATGCCGCTATGCTTCTTCACATCCGCTGGGTTGACCTCGGGGACGACGAGCGGCACGTTCTCGTCCATGCGAAAGGCGCTCGAGTTGTCGACGACGACCGCGCCCGCCCCGACCGCCGCCGGGGCGAACTCCTTGCTAATCGAGCCGCCTGCTGAAAAGAGCGCGATGTCTATACCCTTAAAAGAGTCCTTAGCCAACTCCTCGACGACTAACTCCTCGCCTTTGTATGAAAACTTTTTGCCTGCCGAGCGACCCGAGGCCAGCAGCCTTAGGTTGGCGACGGGAAAATCGCGCGCCTCCAAAACCTGGAGCATCTCCTCGCCGACCGCGCCGGTCGCCCCGGCAACGGCGACATTATAGAGCTTCATTGGTGACCGCCTCCTCGCTGAGCTGGAAGTGCTCGTGGAGACTGCGAACCGCCATCTCAATATTACGCTCGTCGATGACGCAGGATATCCTGATCGGAGAGGTGCTTATCATCTGGATGTTGATACTGTTTTCCGCCAGGACATCGAACATCTCGGCGGCCACACCGGGGTGGCTCTTCATGCCCGCCCCAACGATAGATATCTTGGCGATATCTTTGTCGAGGTCGTGTCCTTGTGCGCCGAACTCGCGCACCAAATCTTCGATTACCGATTGCGCCCTCGGCACATCGTCGAGGTCGAGAGTGAAAGAGATATCGGTGTAGCCCTTGTAGCTCACGTTCTGCACTATCATATCGACGTTGATGTTGGCCGCCGCCAGCGGTTTGAAGACCTTAGCCGCGATACCGGGCCTGTCCGGCACGCCATAGATGGTTATCTTTCCCTCGCTGGTATTGTGGGTTACGCCACTTATTATAGGTCTCTCCATCCCCTCATCTTCCTCCTTGACAACCGTTCCCGCACTATCGGCAAAACTTGACCTTACTTGCATAACAACGTTATGGTTGCGCGCGTACTCGACCGAGCGAAGCTGTAACACCTTGGCGCCGCTCGAAGCCATCTCCAGCATCTCCTCGTAGGTTATCTCAGGCACCAGCGATG
This sequence comes from Actinomycetota bacterium, assembly GCA_030018005.1. Lineage (GTDB taxonomy): Bacteria > Actinomycetota > Aquicultoria > Aquicultorales > Aquicultoraceae > Aquicultor. Next base: position 34,719 of record JASEGT010000017.1, on the reverse strand, counting down.
CCTCCGGCACAATCCTCGGGTCCGCGGTAAAGACCCCTTCGACGTCGGTATATATTTCGCACTTGTCGGCGTTGAGGCCCGCGGCCAACGCTACAGCGGTGGTGTCCGAGCCTCCCCGACCCAAGGTGGTGATATCGTTGTCGACGGTCACACCCTGGAAACCGGCGACGATGCATATCTTGCCGCTCTCGAGCGCGTCCATGATACGCTCGGATTTGACATCGACGATACGCGCTTTGGTGTGGCTGTCGTCGGTGACGATGCCGACCTGGTAGCCGGTGAACGATATCGCCTCGTGTCCGAGTTCGTATATCGCCATGGCCAAAAGCGCGACCGATTGCTGCTCGCCGGTGGCCAGAAGCATGTCCATTTCGCGCTCGGGCGGTTTTACAGAAATCTGCCGCGCCAGCTCGACAAGCTCGTCGGTGGTATCGCCAAGCGCCGAGACTACGACCACGACAGAGTTCCCGGTCTGCTTGGTCGCGACTACCCTTCTGGCGACATTTTTGATTTTTTCGACATCGGCGACGGAGCTGCCGCCGAATTTTTGCACGATAATTCCCACAATCCTACCCCCATTCTGTTACAAATCTTTATTTTAGCAGGCAAGACTGCTTGTAGCAACTCGGCTGAGCAGGCGTGACGAATTTATCAGTCTTTTAAAAAATAGACTTTGCCCTTATAATTAGTAAGTATGTCTTATTGTCCAAAATGTGGAAACAGATTAGATAAAGCTGCATTCAGGTGCACGAACTGCGGGACGCTTCTGGCTAACGGGCCACAGCGAAATGGCCTGCCGCTCAACGTACGCCTGGCTAAATATAAAAACCCGCTAATCCTTGTCGCGTTGGCGGCTATTATTCTGATGACGCGCTCCGTTTTCGTGGTGACGGGCATCTATTGGGTAATCATCGTAGGCTTGCTCGGGGCACTTCTCTATACGGTACTAAAAAATTGGCGGGAAAAACGAGCCTATCATGACCAACGGCAAGACAGGCGGGGGGCTCAAAGGCCGAACAGCCTGACCGGTTATGGGCCGCCGCGGAGCCATGTCCCCAAGCCGATGCCGAAGAAACGCACCAACGTCATCCCATTTAAGAAGAAGCGTGACCCGAAATCCAAAACAAAGCCGGATTAGGCTTCGTTCTCCTCGGCCTCGGCAGCGAGTCGGCCGGCCAGCTCGCGCATATATCTGATGTCCGGGCCAAAATCCAGGCCGTATTCATGAAGGAGCGTGCCTTCATAGATAAGCTCGTGTGCCTCCTCGCCCAAGATGTCCCCGGGATAGTTGTCAGTAAGGTAGGTATTGAGTAGAAAATAGGCGTTCCGTGCCTTCCAGGGCTCGAGTTCTCCGGCTTCGATCTTCTCCAGAAACCAACCGGAGAGGCGCGCCAGCATAACGCGAGCTTCTTCGATAGCGCCCTCCTCGATTTTGAGCGCAATCGGCTCGACGACGATAAAGACGTCGCCAGGCGTCTGTTTTTCATATTCCGCAAAGGGTATGTCGGGTTGCATCATAATGGTTATCCGTTGTCGGCAATCAGCTGTAATTATCAGTTAGTGTAATCAGCCGAGAAATATTCGACCCACCATTCGGTGGTGCTCGTTACCGCCTAATTACACTGACTGTGGCAGGTATCTCCACTCGTCATTATTCTACCTTATGTAGTATACAAAAGGGCCGAGCTATTACTCGGCCCCTCTTTCTATCCCAACCCCCGGACTCCAGGCTCTTTACGCCGGCCCAGAATCGGTCCCAGATTTAGGGTTATTCCACGCCGCAGCGTTTCTTGAGCCAGCTCCAGTTCTTGTCTATCTCGGCCTGAGCTGTCTCCAGCAAGTGCTCGTTGCCCGGCTTAAAGAGATGCCTAAAGCGGCCTTGCGGTTTCAAGAAGTCGGTAATCGGCTTAAGCTCCTTCGGCTTGAAGTTGAGCTTCCACTCCCCGTCTTCGACCTCGTAGAGCGGCCAGAAGCCGGTCTGCACCGATATCTTGGATATCTCGATAGTGATTTCGTTCGGCGTCCTCCAGCCGCGCGGGCACGGCGCCATCACGTTCAAGAAAGCCGGGCCTTCGACTGAAAACGCCTTCTCGGCCTTTTTGACCAGGTCTTTCCAATGGCTTATGGACGCCTGCGCCACATACGGTATGTTATGCGCCGCTATGATTTGGGTGAGATCTTTTCTCTGCTGAGGCTTACCCGGGCGCACCTTGCCGGCCGGTGAAGTCGTGGTTGCCGCGCCGAACGGGGTCGACCCCGAGCGCTGGATGCCGGTGTTCATGTACGCACCATTATCGTAGCAGACGTAGACCATGTCGTGGCCGCGCTCCATCGCCCCGGAGAGCGATTGTAGACCAATGTCGTAGGTGCCGCCATCGCCGCCGAAAGCGACGAATTTCATTTTCTTCTCTATCTTGCCTCTACGCTTGAGCGCGTTGTAAGCCGCCTCGACGCCGCTGATGGTGGCCGCGGAATTCTCAAACGCATTGTGGATAAATGGTATCTTCCACGCCGAAAACGGGTACGGTGTTGTCGAGACTTCCAAACAGCCGGTTGCTGAACCGGCGATGACCTGGTCATTTGCACCGAGCAACACCTGGCGAACCGCGATGGAGGCACCGCAACCGGCGCACAGCCTGTGGCCGCCGGTTAGAAGCTCGGGTTTCCTGCTAAGCTCTTTTATAGTTGCCATCTGCCTCCTACTCCTTTACTCCAAGTAATGTAACGGCCTCGCGCGGCGATTGTTCACCTTTGACTACTTTGACGAGGTCGCCTATGACCGTCTCGATCTGGTCCGGTCCCGTATCCCTACCGCCTAGGCCGTAGACATAGCCCTGCATTGCCGGGCGCTGCTTGCTGTTGTAGAGCGCTGCCTTTATCTCGACATAGACCGGGCCGCCAAGCGTACCGACGGTATCTGAACGATCCATCACGCCAACCGCCTTTATCTTCGAGAGCGCTTGCGCTATCTCTTCGGCCGGGAAAGGCCTGAAGACTCGTAGCTTAAGCATGCCGACTTTGACGCCCTGCGCGCGCATCGCGTCGATGACGTAGCGGGTGGTTCCGGCGGTCGAGCCGAGAACCACAACGGCTACGTCGGCATCGTCTAGCCTGTACTCTTCGAAGAGGCCATACTGCCGGCCGGATAGTTTCGCGAAGTCGTCGGTGACCTTCATGACGATGTCTTTTGAACCGTCAATCGCGACGCGCAACTGTTTTCTCTGCTCGTAGTAGAAGGCCGGCATCGCGAACGGGCCAAAGGTCACGGGCTCGTTCGGGTTATATAGAAGCGAGTGCTTCGGCATGTAATTTCCGACAAATTTCTTTACGTCGGCATCGTCTAAAACCTCGAAGCGGTCGATCGCATGGCTGGTAATAAACCCGTCGTGCATCGACATGACCGGTAAGCGCACATCTTTGTGCTCGGCTATTTTAATGGCCATAATCGTGTTATCGTAGGCCTCTTGCGCCGTCTCGGCGAAGAGGTGTATCCAGCCCATATCACGCGCGCCCATCGAGTCCGAATGGTCGCAGTGGATGTTTATCGGGCCGGAGAGCGCCCGGTTTACGGTCTGCATGACAATCGGTAACCGGAGTGAGGACGCAATAGAGAGTTCTTCCCACATAAGCGCCAGGCCTTGGGACGAGGTACTGGTCATGACACGAGCCCCGGCGGCGGACGCGCCGATACAGGCGCTCATCGCGCTATGCTCCGACTCGACATTGATATATTCGGTATCTACAACGCCATTGGCCACGTAGTTCGCGAACTCCTCGACAATCGTCGTCTGCGGTGTAATCGGATACGCGGCGACGACATCCGGGTTTATCTGTTTCATCGCGAGCGCACAGCCCGCGTTACCGGTCATCGCCACGATTTTTTGCTTAGTCGCTGTCTTTGCCATTATTCCTCGCCTCCTTCGGGATGCATAGAGATAGCGTCGACCGGGCAGACTTTCGCGCAGATGCCGCATCCCTTGCAGTGGTCGTAATCGAAGCTATCCCACTTCTCATCTTTTACTATAATCGATGAGTCGGGGCAGCTTATCCAGCAAATCAAGCATTGGGTACATTTCTCCTCATCCCACGCGGGCTTGTCGGTACGCCAGCCGCCGGTCTTATAATACGCGGCGTTGCCGCCCTCAAGAATGAGTGCGCCTTCGGGATATTTCTTCCAGCTCCAGTGCTCGGCGTCTTTTATGTTCCATTTCATTCTGCTTTCACCTCCGCATAGGCACGCTCAACCGCCCGCACGTTGCCCTCGATAATCTCCTCGGAAAACTTCTTGCCGAAGGATTTGCGAACATAGTCGGTGAGGTTTCCTATCGGCATCATGCCGGTAGCCTTGACGAGCGCGCCCATCATGGGCGTGTTCGGAATCGGCCGGCCTATCGTCTCCTGCGCGATTCTAGTCGCATTGACCGTAAATATCGTGCGGCCCTTGAGGCCCATCGCCTTGCGAATCGCTTTCGGCTCATCGTCCGTATTGACGATTAGGACGCCGTCTGCGTGCATGCCCGACGTAACATCGACCGCCTTCAACAGCGTGGGGTCGAGAACGACTACGATCTCCGGATTCGCGATACTGCTGCGAATATGGATCGGTTCACTGCTGATTCTCGTGAACGCTTGAATCGGAGCGCCCATCCTTTCCGGGCCGTACTCCGGAAACGCCTGAAAATACTGGCCTTGCGAGAGCGCGGTCTCAGCCAGAAGCTTTGCCGCAGTAACGGCGCCTTGGCCGCCGCGTGCGTGCCAGCGAATCTCAGTAAGTTTTACCTCTGCCATTGTCACCTCCGAAAAATTTGAGACTTGTCAAATGTGTTCCTCTATCGCTTGCAAAGCAGAACGGTTGCTTATAAGGCAATTAGAAGAATTCTAATGGTCGACACGTTAGCCTGTCAACAGGTTCGTTACATGTTCGTCACAATTGATGCTATGCACACGGTAAGTAACCGGAATAGTAACACTACATTTCGCGTCTGCCTTCAAGCGCCCGGCCCAAGGTAACCTCATCGGCGTATTCGAGGTCGCCGCCGACCGGCAGGCCGCTCGCGATGCGGGTAACGGTAATGCCCAATGGTTTGATGAGTCTAGCGAGGTACATGGCTGTGGCTTCGCCTTCGATGTTGGGATTAGTGGCGATTACTACTTCTTTTATCTCTTTTTCCCCGAGTCGTTTGAGCAACTCTCGCACCCGAATATCATCCGGGCCGATGCCGTCTATCGGAGAGATCGCGCCCTGTAACACATGATAAAGACCCCTGAATTCCCCGGTCTTCTCCAGCGCCACGATGTCTCGCGGTTCCTCGATGACACAGATCGCCTCCTGGTCGCGATTGGCGTCGCGGCAGAACTCACAGCGAACCTGGTCGGTTACGTTAAAACACTCCTCACAAAAACTTATCTTGTCCTTGACCTCATCTATCGCTCTGGCCAGCTTCCTGGCTTCGGTCGGAGACGACTTGAGAATATGAAACGTGAGCCTTTGGGCGGTCTTCGGGCCTATACCCGGGAGCTTTGCGAATTCGTCGATGAGCATCGCAACCGGACCGGCATAATATGCCATATTTAAAATCCACCTTGCTTTCTTTCTGCTTTCAGCTGTTTGCCTCACAGCCGTCAGCTTGAAAATGCGCGTGCGCGGCACTCGCGCTGCCCTTGATTATACCTGATTTGGAGATAAAATATGTGGGGCTAGAATATGTGGGGCTAGAAGCCCGGCAACCCTAGGCCGCCCAGACCTCCGGCAAGCGGCCCGGTCACCGCGGCGAGCTTACTCTGAGCGAGTTCCTGCGATTGGCGAAGCGCTTCGCTGACGGCGGCTACAACCATATCCTCGAGTATCTCGACGTCTTCAGGGTCGACTACCGATGGGTCTATCTTTATCTCAACGATTTGCTGCTTGCCGGTGACGACCGCTTTGACGGCCCCGCCGCCGGCGCTTGCTTCGATGTTGGTCTCGGTTAGCTCTTGCTCGACGCGCGCCATATCGGCCTGCATCTTCTGTACCTGTTTCATCATGTTTCCGTACTGGCCCTTCACGATTCTTCCCCCTGACTCTCGGTCTCCTTGACGGAAATATCTTCGACTATCTTAGCACCAAATGTATCCTGAACCAATTTTATGTAATCATCCGGCTCGAGCATATCATCCGCCGCGGCATCGCCCTCCGATACCGCGACCGTTTTGGGCGCGCCGTTGGCGAGTTCGCAGTGGATCGGGATGTCGAAACCGGTCACTAACTTAAGGATATTGCGCAGCAGCTGGATGTTTTCGGGCGTCTCGACAAACTCCTTGTCGCTTTTCTTGAGTGCGAGAACCAGCACGCCGCTGTCGACACGCACAGGTTTGCCGCCGGCAAAAAAATTGTAGCGCGACGGCTTCTTGTCTTTGACGAGCTTGAGCACCTGCGGCCACGCCTTGCGAACCGTCTCGATGTCAATGGCACCACCGCTTGGCTGCGGCGCAGCGATAGCGCCCCCCTCCGTCGCCTGCGCCGGTACCGGTTCGACCGGCGCGACTGGTTCGAGCGGGGCCGTCGATACGACGCCATCCGGCTTGTTCGGCGTGGTTGCTCGAGCCGGCTTCTTCGGCGCACTGGCCGGTGCGGCCGGCGCCGGCGGGAGCGCACCGTTGAGCGCCGCACTCTCAAGGCGCTCCAGGCGACGGAGTATCCCCTCGAAAGAGGCGTCCTTCTCTCTCTTGGCGAGCCTGAAAAGGGCTATTTCGAAGAGAAGGCGCAGGTCGGTGGACCATCTGGATTGTCCGTAGACATCGTTGAGCACCTGTATATATGAGGTGAGCGTCTGCGCCTCGATTTGGGCCGCTTGTGACGAAAGCCGTTCTTTAAAGTCGTCGGGAACGCCGGCCGGCTCCATATCCCGGACACTCTGCTTTAGAAAGACGTTGCGCAAGTGCCCGAGAAGGTCCTGGATAAACTGGCGCAAATCGACTCCTTTGGCGACCAGCTCGTCTATGAAGAGAAGGCCGCCGGCAAGGTCATCCTTGCTCAGTAAATCGGTGAAATCGAAGAGAAGCTCACTATCGGTCAGCCCGAGCAATGCGATGACATCGGCGCTCGTTATCTTTTCGTTAGTATAGGAGCCGAGCTGCTCGAGCGCGCCCAGCGCGTCACGGAGCGCCCCCTGGGCATGATGCGAGATGAGCGATAGGGCGGCCGTCTCTATTGAGATCCCCTCGGCCTCGGCTACGTGCGCGAGCCGCGCCTCGATATCGGGCGGGGAGATTCGTCTGAAGTCAAACCGCTGGCACCGCGAGAGTATCGTCGGGATCACCTTGTGCGGCTCGGTCGTGGCGAGCACGAAGATGACGTGCTCCGGCGGCTCTTCGAGCGTCTTCAAGAGCGTGTTAAACGACTCGGTGGTCAGCATGTGTACCTCGTCGATGATATAGACCTTTTTGTTTCCGCCGCTCGCGCTGTATGGAATCTTCTCGAGGAGGTCGCGTATCTCCTCCACCCGGCGGTTCGAGGCGGCGTCGAGTTCAAGCACGTCGATGGAGCTGCCGTCATTTATCGACCGGCACGATTCGCACTTATTACACGGGCTCGAGGTCGGCCCCTCGACGCAGTTTATGGCTTTTGCCAGCGCTCGGGCGGTCGTCGTCTTTCCGGTGCCGCGCGGGCCGCAAAAGAGGTATGCGTGCGAGATGCGTCCTTTATCGATTGCGTTCTGAAGGGTTTGGGTTATGTGGGATTGACCTGCTATCTCGTCGAAGGTCTGAGGCCGCCATTTCCGATAGAGTGAAACGTAAGACAAGATAAGCCTCCGGTCGTAGCCGCTTAAATGATTAAGCAAAACGTATCAGATTTGACGGGTCAAGTCAAAGAAGACGGCGACCGCCGGCGGCGCCCGACCAGGCTGAAATCGAAGGATTCGCTTAGCGCGAAACGCGCGCGTATGAATAGAAAAAAGCGCCCCTTTGAGCGCCTTTCTCAATGCCTGCAATAAGATGACCGTGCACCTGCTTTTGACATCCGGCCCCAAGCGTTGCCACGTAGTTAGCTCCGGCCAGGCTTCCCCACGGCACACGGAAAAGATCGCTTACCGCTGCTTCCTCCCGGACCTGACGGGGTTCACGAGTCTCCGTTGCGCAGGACCCAGCCTTCAACACCACTTGCGTAACAACCGACCTCACAACCGGGGAGCCTGGAGCAGGAATTCAGTCCCGCTATAGCGGATTGCGGATACAGGGCACCGCTACCTCCCCACCTAGCACGGTCATGCGGAGGAGGAGGGATTCGAACCCTCGAGGCGCTATTAACGCCAACGCGATTTCCAGTCGCGCGCACTAGGCCGAACTATGCGACTCCTCCGAAACCTATATTAAATTTCAAGCATTAGCATTTTAACACGTAGGCGCCTGATTTTCATCTTTTTGACCAAACAGGCACTAGGCCTCGCTTAAACAACGAGCAAGAAAATCGAAAAAGCTCCCCGAGGAGCTTTTCTGCGGAGGAGGAGGGATTCGAACCCTCGAGGCCCTTGCGGGCCTAACGGTTTTCGAGACCGCCGCACTCGGCCGGACTATGCGACTCCTCCAATATTCGGTTTTTGCCGCCCTTAAGCATCCCGTCTGGTTCTGTCTTGCGCGGCACGCCCAAAGCGCTTTCTAATACTATCAATTAATTCAGGCAAACACAACGTCTATCAGCGCTGTTCTTCCGCCGGGGCAACTGCGGTTCCTTCGCCGGTGTCGCCGCCCGGTCGCTGCCGCCTCTCTCTAAAGAAATCCTGGAGCAGCTTGACGTTTTCCTCCTCCAAGACACCCCTGGTGACCGGTAGTCGCCAGTTGAGACGCTCGTCTTCGACGATGTTGAAGAGTGTTCCGGCGGCACCGCCTTTGGGGTCAGACGGGCCGTAGACGAGACGCGCCATCCGTGCTTGGAATATTGCGCCGGCGCACATCGGGCACGGCTCTTTCGTAACATAGATGGTGCAATCGCTCAAGCGCCAGCGGCCCAGTTTCTTCGAGGCCGCCTCGATGGCGAGAATCTCGGCGTGCGCGAGCGCCGAGGCACGTCCTTCGCGCTCGTTTCGCGCCGTCGCTACGACCGTTCCGTCGCAGACTACTACCGCGCCGACCGGCACCTCGCCGGCCTCCGCCGCCTCGACCGCCTCGGCTATCGCCATTCTCATATATGTGATGTCAGCCTCTTCGGCTTCGTATTCGACCACTTATATTAACCTCGAATTAAACTCGAATAAAAGGAATAGACCATAAGGGTATTCTAACAGTATTTCGCCTGGCGGGCATGGGTCCGCAAAGCCAAAAGGCAGCAACTGTGCTAGAGGGAATTTAGTCAGATTTATTTACGACGCAATCGCGTACGGAAGATACTCGCCGAAGTTCTGCGCGTAGGCGTCGACAAAGACCTCGCAGAGAGCCGGGTCGAACTGGGTCCCGCAGCAGCTCTTTATCTCGACGAGCGCCTCTTTCGGCTCGTATATGGGCCGGTACGGGCGAACCGAGGTCATCGCATCGAAGGCGTCCGCGATAGAGAGGATTCGCGAACCGAGCGGTATATTGTCCGCCCTTAAGCCATCGGGATAACCGTTTCCATCATAGCGCTCGTGGTGATAACGGACCATTTGCGCGATGTGCGACAGATTCGGGATTTGCGAGACTATCTGCCCGGATATATTTGCGTGCTCCATAATCTGCTTATACTCGTCCGCCGAGAGCTTCCCTTGTTTGTTCAGGATTGTCTCGGGTATGCCGATTTTACCGACATCGTGGAGGTATGCGCCGATATGGACCCCATCGATCTCCTCGTCCTTTAACCCCAGGCTTTCCGAGAGCAACAGCGAATATATCGAGACGCGCTCCGAATGACCGCGTGTGTAAGGGTCTTTAGCACTCAGGGCTTCGGTCAGCGCCATTATCGCGTCGAAGTTCGTCCGTTTAAGTTGGTGGTTGAGCGCGCGTATCGTCTCGTGCGCCATCTGGTGGGCATCGGCGAGCTTGTTTACTTCGGCAGCCAGAGCGCCCAGCTCACCGGCCTCATCGATTTGAATCCGGTTCCGGTAGTCACCCGCCGCCAGCGCGTGAACTGTTTCGATTAACCTTGCTAACGAGGTCTTGTCGTGCATAAAAAGCTACGTCCCTTCGATGTTTAGAGCTGCCAATAGGGTTCCGGTTTATCTAGTTATCGTCGAAGCGGTAAGAGGGCTTTAGTAAGATTTACCACCAGGCGCCCCCCGGCACACATTTGTCGAACCGGTTCAACCCTTACCGCTTACCGCGAAAATCCTACCACTAGCAAGAAAGATAAGCGCGCTTGCCGGATTTTTATTAATACGCCCTCGTCTATCAACGATAATGGCCTGTAGGTGCAGACAAACGCATTCCTGTTAGATAGTTTAGCGATAGGCGAACCGGCACGGCACTTAGGGGAGGTAAATGAAGATTACAATCGGGAGCTGGCCATTCGAGACGAAAACATAACTCGGGCTTTATAATATCCTTTATACATTTTATCCCATACGGCTGCGACATATCCGCTACCAGGCACGGTATGTCGCAGTTCCTTTTGTGTGGGTTTTCATCCAAGGCGTTTAGCCACCAACAAAAAAGAGCCGCTATAGGCTCTTTCTATTTCGCGTGCCCGGAGGGATTCGAACCCCCGACCTTCTGATTCGTAGTCAGACACTCTATCCAGCTGAGCTACGGGCACATTCTAGTCGTTAGACTAGAAAATATTATGGCGGAGAGAGAGGGATTCGAACCCTCGAGGGAGTTTATAACCCCCTACTCGCTTAGCAGGCGAGCGCCTTCGACCGACTCGGCCATCTCTCCAGGCCGCTATACGCGATAAAATCAGATACTTACTATACCTCAGGCGATAGACTTTGTCCACCCGCTATGACATCTCGAGTCGCCATATCCGGGCAGGTCATAATAACCAGCTCGTCCGCGAAAATCGAGAAAGAAGAACAAGAGAAAAAGCCGCTTAAAAAGGTGGCTTTTTCTGCGGAGAGGGAGGGATTCGAACCCCCGAGAGACTCACGCCTCTAACGGTTTTCAAGACCGCCGCGTTCAACCGGACTCCGCCACCTCTCCATATATGGCATGCGCAGCTTGCGCCGTGCAATTTTTCCATTGCGTAGTGTACCACATCCCACCCGCTCAAACAACGAGTCCGATGCGCTTACCTAGACAAGACTTGAATACAGCAACACCATGGGCGGGCGTATTCATGTGAACAAGATTATCGCCGCGCCGCAAGCATCCTAAACCGCGAGTTGGTCACAGCATCTATGCCACCAGCACGGGCGCCCTAAAACTTCTTCGCCTCGATGCGCTCCGCGCCGCCCATGTAGGGCTTGAGCGCTTCGGGGATGAGAATCGTGCCGTCGGCTTGCTGGTAGTTCTCGAAGACCGCCGCGACCGTGCGGCCTATCGCCAGGCCGCTTCCGTTGAGTGTATGAACAAACTGCGGCTTGGCTTTCGGGTTTTCGCGAAAGCGGATGTTGGCGCGCCGGGCCTGGAAATCTTCGAAATTGCTGCACGACGATATCTCCTTGAAGCCGCCGAAGCCGGGCAGCCATACCTCGATATCGTAGGTCTTGGCCGAAGAAAAACCGATGTCGCCGGTGCAGAGCGAGATGACGCGATAGTGAATCTTGAGCGCGCGCAGAACCGCTTCGGCGTTGGCGGTCAGCTTCTCGAGTTCATCGTAGCTGGTCTCCGGGTGGACAAACTTCACCAGCTCGACTTTGTTGAACTGGTGGTGTCTTATAAGACCGCGGGTGTCTTTCCCGTACGCGCCGGCCTCGCGCCTGAAGCAAGGCGTATAGGCACAGTAATGGCGCGGCAAATCATCCGCGCTAAAGATCTCGTCGCGGTGGATATTGGTGACCGGCACCTCCGCCGTCGGTATGAGGTACAGGTTGTCGTCCTCTATCTTAAAGAGGTCGTCGGCGAATTTGGGCAGCTGCCCGGTGCCGGTAAGGCTGGCGTCGTTGACGAGAATCGGCGGAAAGACCTCGGTGTAGCCGTGCGTGCCGGTATGTAAATCGAGCATCAAGTTCAATAGCGCGCGCTCGAGCCGGGCCGCTAAATCCCAGTATAGAACGAAGCGGGCCCGCGTTATCTTGGCGGCGCGTTCAAAATCGAGCACCCCGAGGTCGAGCCCTAAATCCCAGTGGGGTTTGGGTTCGAAATCGAAGGTCGGCCGCTCGCCCCAGGTCCTTATCTCGGGATTGCAGGTCTCATCTTCGCCGACCGGAACCGACGCATGCGGGATATTCGGGATATCCATCATCAGGCGGCCTAGCTCATCTTCAATCTCATCGAGCCGCCCATCAAGCTCTTTTATATCGTCTCCGAGCGTGCGCATCGCCTCGATTTTATCGTCCGCCGCCGCGCCGGCTTTTTTAAGCTTGGCTATCTCGCCGGAGACGACGTTTCGCTCGTTTTTCAAATGCTCGACCTTGACAATCAGGGTGCGCCGCTCCGAATCGAGCTCTTTGAAGCGCGAGAGGTCTACTTTGGCCGCGCGCTTTTCGAGCGCTTCCTGAACGACGTCTATGTTATCGCGAACCCATCTCAAATCAAGCATTTAACCTCCTACGACGTCCGCTACCGGGTACGACCCTAAGACCTTTATGTTTCTGATCTTGCACTTCAAACACTTCAGAGCCGACTCGATGACCTCGTCCTCGATGTGGCCGAGCATATCTATGAAGAAACAGTAGTCGCCGAGCGCTTTGCGCGTCGGTCGCGACTGGATTTTCGTCAGGTTGACGTACCGGAACGCGAACTCCTGGAGTATCTGCAGGAGGCTCCCGGGCCGGTCTTCAAAGATAAAACAGACGATTGAGGTCTTGTCGTTCCCCGTGCGCGGCGCGGGCTCCTTGCCTACCAGAACAAAGCGAGTCTGGTTCTCCTCAAAGTCCGCGATGCCCTCGTCGAGGACGTCGAGGCCGTACATCTCGGCTGCCAATTTCGGACCTATCGCCGCCAGCGCCCCGTTTTGCTCGGATATCAACTTGACCGCCCCGGCGGTACTGCTCGCAAACTCGGTCTTGGCCTGAGGTAGTTTCTCGGTAAGATAGCCGCGGCACTGCGCGAGCGCCTGCGGGTGCGATATGACCGTCCGTATATCCTCCATCTTCACCCCGGGGCGCGCCACCAGGTTATGGTGTATCGGTATGACTATCTCGCGCTGGATGAAGAGGTTGACATCGAACGCGAGCACATCGAGCGTGGCGTTGACCGAGCCCTCGATGGAGTTCTCAATCGGGACCATCCCTTTGGCTACCTCTCCCCGCTCGACCGCGCGAAGCACATCGGCCTCGGCGCCGTACGGTACGAGGTTGTGGTCGTCTATGTTCAATAACTTTTGCAGGGCTTCCTCGGTATACGTCCCGCGCGGGCCGAGAAACCCTATCTTCATGTTCTGGGTATCAGACAAGTCTGCTGTTCCTTTCCGGTTTCGGCCTATGCTTTTACAAAATCGCCCGAGCGCGCCTCGGCTATCGCCTCGCGCTCCTCGCCGGATAGATTATAGCTGGAGTCGCCGTCCTTGATGAACTTGGCGTAGCTCCGGCTCTCCTGGCGCCCGTTTATCGTGCTTAGCACAACCCCATCGCCGTGCCCGTTTAGAAGCGCCACCGCAAAACTGAGCTTGCCGCCGACATCGTCGAAAGCGTCGAAGCGAACGACACCGACGTGACGCACCGTGGTGCGCAGGTCGAATTCGAGCTTCGAGAGGCTCTCTTTTATCTCGACAATACCTGTGCCGAGCAAAGCTAATTCGCTTAGGCTCTTGCTGACGGTAGCGACAAAGTCACCGTTTTCACCGGCTTTCGCCACTACCTTCTGCTGCTTGCCCATCCGCTTGAGGCGCACCGAGACCGCGATTAGCCATACCGCTAGGATTGCCCAGCCGGCGCCGAGTAGTGCTACAATAAGTTCAATCGTTGCTACATTCATTGCTGCCCCTTCGCCTGAGAAGAAATATCGGCCATAATTATCAGATTATACAGCAGAGGTCTAACCTTTGCATTAGATAGAACGTAATGGACGGCAACAACAGTGAGCAAACCACAGATATAAACACGGATGGAGGTGACAGAGTTGAAGGTCGCATATTTTGACTGCTTCGCGGGTATAAGCGGCGACATGATAGCCGGCGCGCTCCTAGACCTGGGTCTGCCCCTGGCAATCCTGGAAGAGCAGCTCGCGAAAGTAGGCCTCGACGGATACGAGGTTAGCGCTGGGCGCATGCAGAAGTACCATATCGGCGCGACTAAGTTCGATGTCACGGTAGCAGCGCCGGAACCGGCGCGCACCTTCAACAAAGTGCGCGATTTGATAGAGGAGAGCGAGTTGCCGGAGGCGGCCAAGCTCGATGTGCTCGCTATTTTTACACGGATAGCCGAGGCCGAAGCGAAAGTCCACGGCGTCCCCCTCGACGAGGTCCACTTCCACGAGGTCGGCGCGACCGACGCGATAATCGACGTCATCGCCGCCGTCACGGGCCTTGGCTACCTCGGCTTCGAGAAGATCTACGCCTCACCCATCGCTACCGGAACGGGCACCGTTGTGACCGCGCACGGGGTTTTGCCGGTACCCGCTCCGGCGACACTCGAAATTCTAGCCGGTGCCCCCATCTACAGCACACAAATCCACGCCGAGCTTGCAACGCCGACCGGGGCCGCCATCCTGGCGCACTACGCGACCTTTGTGGCGGAGATGCCGGCCGTGCGCCCCGAGAAGACCGGCTACGGCGCGGGCATGCGCGACCTCGAAATCCCAAATGTGCTCCGCGTCATCGTCGGCGAACTCGCCGCAGAGAGCGATGAGACAGTCACGCTCATCGAGACCAACATCGACGACGCCTCGGCCGAGGTCCTCGGCTACACGATGGAGACACTCCTGGCTCAAGGGGCGCTCGATGTCTGGTTTACGCCGATTCAGATGAAAAAAAACCGCCCCGGCGTGATGCTCTCGGTGCTCGTGGCGGACGCTCTCACGGAAGCAGCCATCGACACCATCCTCTCCGAGACAGGAACGCTCGGCTTGCGCATCAGCAAACACTCGCGCGTCGTTGCCGAGCGAGAGCTGCTCGACGCGGACACCGCGTTCGGCAGTATTCGTGTCAAAATCGGCCGGCACAAAGGCCGCATCACCTCGGTCGCGCCGGAGTTCGATGATTGCCGCGCGGCGGCCCAAGCGCACGCGGTCCCGCTCAAAGAGGTCTTCGCGGCGGCACAGAAGGCGACGCGGCGCCAAATCGACAACGGGAACATGCAGCGCTAACGACAACGCGGCGCCGAGGTGTTTCGCGAACCTTCCCCGGGCTCTTTTTAGTTGTAGAAGATTCCTATATTAATATGCTA
Source organism: Actinomycetota bacterium (assembly GCA_030018005.1). Lineage (GTDB taxonomy): Bacteria > Actinomycetota > Aquicultoria > Aquicultorales > Aquicultoraceae > Aquicultor. The sequence goes on along the minus strand of JASEGT010000017.1, from coordinate 19,348 downwards.
GGCTATTGGATGTCATCTACAACATGAGACCAAGGAGCCGTAATTGTTTGAGTGGATAACAAGCCCGGAAGCCTGGATGGCTCTAGGCACCCTGACAGCACTGGAGATCGTGTTGGGAATCGACAACATCATCTTTATCTCTATTTTGGTGGGACGCCTGCCCGAGCATCAACGCGGCATCGGCCGAAACGCCGGTCTCAGTTTGGCGATGCTCACGCGCTTGGGCTTGTTGTTCTCGATAACGTGGGTGATGGGGCTGACCCAACCGTGGTTCACGGTGTTTGAGCAGGCTATTTCAGGACGTGACATCATCCTCATAGGAGGCGGGTTGTTCCTTCTCGCTAAAGCCACGCACGAAATACACAACAGCATGGAGGGCGCAGAGGACACCGTCCAAACAGCTGTCGCCGCCGGGTTGGGTGCCGTGTTGATACAGGTCGCGGTCTTGGATATCGTCTTTTCGCTCGACTCGGTCATAACCGCGGTCGGACTGGCCGACCATGTCTCGATTATGGCAATAGCTATAGTCATAGCGGTTGCGATTATGCTGGTCGCCGCAAAATCGATAGGCGATTTTGTAGATAGACATCCCACAATCAAGATTCTCGCCCTTTCGTTTTTGGTAATGGTCGGCGTGACCTTGATGGTCGAGGGCTTCGACGTTCATGTGCCCAAAGGATACGTCTACTTCGCGATGGCCTTCTCAGTCTCGGTAGAGATGCTAAACATAAGGATGCGCAAGAAAAGCGCGACGCCGGTCAAGCTCCATAAGCAACTGCACGAAGACCTTGCCCCGGAGCATTCGGGATAAAGTGAATATCGCCGGAAACGATAAGATCGACGCTCCCTCAACAGCCCACGCTAAAGTCTCATTATCTCACTAATAAAACAGTCTCAACCACCTCAAGAAACTCGCCGACTTGCCGACACAAGCTAAAAGAACGCCGGTTGGCCAAAGAAACCGGGTTATTTAGTGAAGAGCGATTTGATTGGTAGTGCAGTATCATTCATGTTCTAAGGAATCATCATGGTTTATCGCAATGTTAATCTTCGGAAAAAAGTAATCGTATCGATCATTCTTATATCGCTTTGTGGTATTATCCTCAATTCCTCTATCTTGTTGTATTTTCTAGACAAGCAATCAGATCGGGTCATAAAGAAAGACCTTGGATACGCAAAACTCCTCGCGGAAAAAAATATTGCCGAGCTAGACCATCATCTTATCCACGATGCCCGAGGCATAACCAGCGACCCGGCCATTAAAATGAAACTGGAGCAAAGGGATAAGAATTATCTTCGGATGGAACTAGGCGAGCGAATGGAAGTATGCGACATGGCTGGGATGCGGATAATCGACAGCAACGGAAGGGAATTCTTGAAAATCGGGTCAAACGTCATGCTTGCCGACATCCCGAAAAACATTGCAAACGGATTTAAGCGCAGCTCAATTTTTGCCAAATCAAGCAACACGCTCTGGATCGCTGCGGCCGAACCCATAGAGACCTTAAATGGCAAGACTGTGGGCATATTGGTCGTCAGCTCTAAGATCGGGACTCCTTTGCTTAAGAGAATCAGCAGAGAAGCTAACGCTGAAATTGCAATTAAATACGACAGCTTGACCGCATATTCCAGCAATGAAATAGCCGACTTTGACAATAGCCGCGAATCAAGGACGGTAAGCTCTATAAGACTAGGCGATTTTTTTAGGGGTCTCGCGTATAACAACCTTCCGCTGGTCACTGACATGACACAGGCTCAAACAAGCAGTGGAAGTAAAGTCAGTCTACACATATTCGTACATCCACTACCTTACTATCAGGCTAAGCTGTATGATTTCTTGACTACGATTTCAGTCCATGTGTTCTTACTTTTGATACTAATTGTTGCCGGCTACATCATGATCTCTAATATCGTTAAGCCCATAAGAATCACCGCTGCGCAGGCAAGAGAAATTGCCCGTAGAAACTACTCGCGCAGCATCGAATACTCTGGAATCACTGAGCTTGACGACCTCGTTAACTCCTTCAACACAATGAGTGATGCGCTCGACATGAAGCATAAGGAACTAGAAAAAAGGGCGCTGACCGATGGTTTGACCGGCCTGTTTAATCATCGATATTTTCAAGGTCATCTTTCTGTCGAGTTTAAGAGAGCAAGCCGCTTTGACCGTGCTTTAAGCCTGCTAATCATCGATATCGATGATTTTAAAAGAATAAACGATACCTTTGGGCACACGGTCGGCGACAACGCACTCGCATCGATAAGTGCAATCATAAAAGACTCATTAAGGGAAACCGATATCGCATGCCGCGTTGGCGGCGAAGAGTTTGCCGTAATCTTATCCGATACCGATACAGAGGAAGCTTTTGTTATTGCCGAGAAGCTGCGCCTAGGAGTAGCTTCCCACCCGTTCGAGAAAGTCGGCAAAATCACCGTAAGCCTTGGTATCGCAACATATCCCGACCATGCGACGGGCAAAGAAAGTCTCCTTGAAGCTGCCGACACTGCGATGTACAAAGCAAAAAGAAGCGGTAAAAACCAATCGGTCGCATATCTGGAAGAATACGCGGAACCCCTAGTCAGACCCGAAAGCAAAGCCGGCATCGATGGTTCTCACTATATTGGCACATTAGGTGCTCTGGCAGCCGCTGTCGATGCAAAGGATTGCTATACACGAGATCACTCAGCTTACGTTGCCACTTTTGCGGCGCTTATAGGAACGGCACTTTCTTTACCGATAGCAGAGATTGAACATTTAAGGATTGCCGGTCTTTTACACGATATCGGTACCATTGGGATTCCCGACAATATTCTTAACAAGCCGGGTTCTCTTACTGATGAGGAGTTTGATGTGGTTGAAATGCACCCTATTATCGGCGAACAAATCTTAACTAAAATAAGCCTTGACGATATAGTAAAAGCTACGCTCTATCACCATGAGAGGTTAGACGGCAGCGGATACCCCTGCGGCCTCACGGGTGAGGAGATTCCTCTTTATGCCAGAATTCTTGCGGTAGCCGATAGCTTTGACGCAATGACTTCGAATCGTCCATATCGAAAAGCGCTTTCTATTGCGGAGGCTATTAACGAGCTAAAAAACGATAGCACCGCAAAGCTAGATCCTTACGTAGTAGATGCTCTAATAAGAATTGTTGAAACCGATGAAGCGGTGCGAAACATGGTCAACAATCGAAATGATAAGTCGACCCCGGAATCCGCATAGCTAACAGCTGGAAAAGCTTGCCTTACAGACGCCATAAGAGGACGAAGAGAGGTCTCAATAAAAAAGCCACCCGAAACAGGCGGCTTTTTATGGTGCGAGAAGGGGGACTTGAACCCCCATATCCTTACGGACACTAGACCCTGAACCTAGCGCGTCTGCCAATTCCGCCATTCTCGCAAAAATCTCGCCTATGTTAGCTATCTATGCGCGACAAAAGTCGTGCGCGCATTATATATCGCACCATAGATTATATCATTTTTGCCGGCGGCGCAATATAATCAAGGAGAAAGCGTCCGGCTCGTCGAAATATTTTTAGATGTATGTAAGAACAGACGAACTACTCCTCAACCGTTATAAAATAACATCTAAGCTGGGCAGCGGCGGCTTTTCCGAGGTCTACGAGGCTTTCGATACGCGCATGGAGCGGGTCGTAGCCATCAAGCAAATCCACGTCGACCGCCGTTCGGCCGAGCGCGTCATTCGCGAGGCACGAACGGTCGCGCTCCTCAACCATCCAAACATCGTCACCCTCCACGAATTCGAGGAAGACGGGGACGATTATTATCTCATCATGGAACTCATCGATGGGGTTCCGCTCTCGAAAATACTCGCGCGGCTCGCCCCGCTCCCGGTCGAGGAAGCCCTGGTGGTAGCGAGTCAAATCTGCCGAGCGCTCACGGCGGCCCACGAACACGGCGTCATCCACCGCGACATCAAGCCCGAGAACGTCATGGTCCTAAACGATGGGCGGCTCAAGGTCATGGACTTCGGCATCGCCACCATCAAAGGCGCCGCCACGGTAACGAGCGACGATATCATCGGCACTTTTAGCTATATGTCGCCCGAGCAGGCCCGCGGGGAGATCGTCGACGAGCGAAGCGACATCTTCTCGCTCGGCACGCTCCTATACGAAATGCTCACCGACGCCATCCCCTTCAGCGGAGAGAGCGCGAACGAGACTTTAAATCTGGTCCAGAAATCCGACCCGCCGCCGCCGAGCGCCATCAACACGCTCATCGACCCGCCGACCGATGCGGTCGTGATGCGCGCTCTGGAGAAAAACCCGGACGAGCGGTACGAGAGCGCGTTTGAATTTCGCGCAAGCCTAGAGGGGCTGCTCGGAGGCACCGCACTCCCGGAGAAGACGCTCGCCCTGATGATGCAGCGATACGGCCGACAAGCTGAAGGCCGTGCACAGTATGAACTGGCCGGTTGGCGCGGGAATCTATGGCTCTTCTTTGATGAACACGGTGAGCCGGCGGCCAGGACCGCGATAGCAATGCTGCTTGCGGCTCCATTCTTTCCGATACTCCACAGCTGGTTCGGCATTCCCAGGAGCCTCACGCTATTCGGGGCGGCTACCATATTTTTAATGGTGCTCCTCCTCCCGAGCCATGCGGTCGGCCTCACCTTGGTGCTGCTTGCCTTGACGACCGCAAAGCACTCGACCGGCGTTTTCATCGTCGCGCTCGCCCTGGCGCTGCCGTATTGGGCGACCATCTCGCGATGGCGGCCGGCGCTCTCGGCATGGCCCGCCGCCGGTGCCGTCTTCGGGCTCCTACGAATACCCTTTGTCTTCCCGGTCGCAGTCGGCCTGCTTACCGGCCCAGTCACAGCGGCTTTCATCGCCGGCTTGGGATGCCTAGTCTTTGAGTTCGTCAATATCTTTGCCGCCGACTCCGCCGCTCCGCTGCTGGTACAGAGTTACGGTCTCTGGTCGATGCTTGCCGGAGAGACCAATCCTATCTATGTCGCACAACTTCTAAGCGGCCCGTTTATCGAGAACCCGTTCTTGCTGCTCCAGCCGGTTCTCTGGGCTATGGTCGCCGCGACGACCTCGTTTATCAAGCGAAAAGGGCGCTGGCTAAGCGCCGTGCTGTCAGGGTTTGCCGTCCTGGTCCTTGGATATCAGGGGACGTTTGTAAATCTCGACGGCAATAGCGTGGACGCGGGCGCGCTAATGCAAGACCTTTCTTTTTCACTTATAATACTTCTACTGCTGCCTATCATGAGGCCGCCGAAGGAATACGAGCATCGAAGCGAGAGCGCGGACGAGCAAGCCGCATAGAATACAGGGGGGCGACTAGTGAGCTTGTTGAGAGAGCTTGAGCAGCGGCTCGAGTCACTGTTTGAAGGCTTTTTTACTAGGCAATTCAAATCGGGTGTCCAGCCGGTGGAGATAGCTAAAAAGTTGTCCCGGGAGATGGACGCAAACCGGACCATAAGCGTTAAGAAGGTGTATGTGCCCAACCACTACACCATATTCGTCAGCGCCGAGGATTTAGAGAAACTGCGCCCGTTCGCGAAGACTCTCATCTCCGAGCTGCAAAGCTTTCTTGTGGCGCACGCGAAAAAAGAGGGTTACGAACTCGTCGGGCGCCCCTTCATCGAACTGAGCCGTCAGCCAAAATTGTCACTCGGCGAGTTTTCGATTGAGAGTAGCCTGGAGAGCAGGGATTCGGTTGTTATCGAGCCGCCGGACGGCACGACTATAATGAAGCCGGCCGGGCGCACCTCGACTAAGCAGGCGTTCCTGGTTCGCACCGGGCGGGGAGGAACGACTAAGACCTTGCTTACAGGGCGAAAGATAGGGGTGGGCCGGGCGCCCGATAACGAGATTGTAGTCGCCGACGCCAACGTATCGCGACACCATGCGCAGATCGAACACCTCGGTACCAGGTATGTCCTGCAAGACCTCGGCAGCACCAATGGCACCTTTGTCAACGGCGCCAAGGTCGAGGAACAATCCCTGAAAGAGGGTGACGTCGTCGTCGTCGGCAAGACCAAGCTCCACTTTAGGAGAGAGCAGCGTGTTTAACGAGATCACACTGGCGCTACAAATAACCCTGCTGGTTGCGATATACCTCTTCTTGTTCTTCGCGGTAAAGGCAATCTCTCGCGACCTCAGCAGCGCACGCCTGGCCGGAAGCGACGAGCCGCCGCGAATCGTTATCGAGGAGGGCGGCCCCGCGGGAGATATCGATTCCGTGCCCGTAATAGAAGAGGTGCTCATCGGGCGCGCGCCCGATTGCGACATTATTTTAGACGATACGTTCACCTCGGCGCACCACGCGAGGATCTATCGCGCGGATTCCGCCTATTGGCTGGAAGACCTGAAAAGCACCAATGGCACCACCGTCAAAGGCGAGCCTATTATTGCGCCGGTCAACCTCGCCAACAACAGCCGGTTTAAGATAGGAGAGACCACCTTTAGGTTTGTCGAATGACAGCCCCAAAGGCCTAAGAGATTTGACCCGGCAAGGGTTGAAAGCTCTCGCCGCTATGGGCGCGGCATCGATTATATCGCGCCTAAGTCCTGGATTCTCGACCCTGACTCTTGTATTCTTTGTCTTGAGAGGCTTGAGTCGTACACGATTTGGAAGACGCTTTATTAAATACTATGAAATACACAGCATTGACCGATGTCGGCAAGAAAAGAAGTCTAAACGAGGACGCATATATCGCGGACGGCAAGCTATTTGCGGTCGCTGACGGCATGGGCGGCCACCGTGCCGGTGAGGTCGCCAGTTCCTTGGCGCTCGAAGCGCTGGCGTTCGCCTTGAGCAAGTGCGCGAAAGATACCTTGGAGGAGCAGCTCGAAGAAGCCGTAAAACGCGCCAACAAAACGGTACACGATAAAGCAGTCCGCGACCTGGACAGGCGCGGCATGGGCACGACGCTCACGGTCGCTGTCCCCAAGAGCGGCAAGCTTTATATCGGACACGTCGGAGACAGCCGTCTTTACCGTATGCGCGACGGCAAACTCGTCCAGCTCACAAGAGACCACTCGCTCGTTGCTCAGATGGTGGAAAGCGGCCATCTCAAACCCGAGGAAGCGGAGCTTCATCCGCAGCGCAGCGTCATTACAAGGGCGGTCGGCGGAGATAACGATATAAAAGTCGACATCATCGTCGAGGAGATGCTCGCCGGCGACAAGTTTTTACTCTGCACCGACGGCTTAAACACGATGCTCAGTGACGAAGATATCACCGAAGTCCTCCGGGACAAAAAAGACCTGGAGGAAGCGTGCCGAGAACTGGTCGCCTGGGCTAACGACAAGGGCGGAAACGACAACATCACCGTGATAATGTTTGAAAACAGCAGAAGCGCGGTGGGAAACAAAAACCGGCTATGGCGCAGCTGAGCACCGTTTAATGTCCGAAACAAACCCGAAGGCGGCACGCGATTCGAGTTATGAGCAGCACGAACCGAAACCGTGAGCTACTCCTAATATTCTTCGCAATGCTGGTAATCGCGACCGGCTTTGTCTTGACTGCGCTCAACACCGGCCAGCCGGTCGCAACCGCGCTACGTTTCACCGGATTTTTAGCCGCTATCTTCATCGCCATACATATAGCGAACCGCTTGCTTGTCTCAACAGCGGAGCCCGCTCTCATTTCGCTCGTCGCGTTCATAAGCGGACTGGGGCTCGTGATGATCTGGCGCCTCAAACCCGATCTGGCGGCCGCGCAAGCCATATGGCTGCTCCTGGGCGCGATAGCGCTCGTTTTGACGATGCTTACAGCCCGCCGTTACCAGAAATTCAAGGATTATAAATACACCTGGGCCATCGCCGGCGTCATCTTATTGTTCGCGCCGGTCTTCCTCGGCGTCGAACGCGGAGGGGCACGCCTCTGGATGGACCTCGGGCCGTTCTCCTTTCAGCCGGCTGAGATAGCCAAGCTCTGTTTTGTCTTCTTCCTTGCTTCATACCTCGAGGAAAAACGCCGGCTCCTTTCGATATCGACAAAGCGGGCTTTCGGAATCTGGCTGCCCGAGCTGAAACACCTCGGCCCGCTACTCATCATGTGGGCCGTCTCCCTCGTAATCCTGGTTTTGGAGAGAGACCTCGGGACCTCGCTCCTCTTTTTCGGATTGTTTTTGGCGATGCTGTACCTGGCGACCGGGCGGCCGTTCTACGTGGTCCTCGGAACAAGCCTATTCATCGCCGGGGCAACCGCCTGCTACTTCGCCTTCCACCACGTCCAAGTACGCTTTGACATATGGCTCGACCCCTGGCTCGACCCCTCCGGACGGGGTTACCAGATAATCCAGTCGATTTTTGCGATGGCCGGCGGGGGCCTAGCGGGCACCGGCCTGGGCCTGGGAAATCCAAACCTTATCCCGGCCGTGCAGACCGATTTTATATTCTCGGCCGTCGCCGAAGAGCTCGGCCTGCTCGGCAGCATCGCGGTTATCCTTTCATACCTCCTGTTTATCTCGCGGGGTTTGAAAATCGCGCTCACTGCCGACGACGAGTTCGGCAAATTAGTAGCCGCCGGGCTTACCTCGGTCTTTGCACTGCAGACCTTCGTCATACTCGGTGGGACGACAAAGCTGATTCCGCTCACCGGGGTGACCTTGCCCTACATGAGCTACGGCGGCAGCTCCATCTTGATGAACTTTATCCTGCTCGCACTACTTCTGACGATCTCGGCAAAGCGAGGTGAGCAAGGTGAATAAACGCATCGGCAGGCTCGGCGCGGCTTTTACCGCGGCCTTCCTGATTCTCGTCTTAAACCTTACATACCTCCAGTTCCTGGGCGCGCAAAAGCTTGCCGCGAAGCCCGAAAACGTGCGCCCGCTCCTCAACGAGCGGCGAATCGAGCGGGGTGACATCATGAGCGCCGACAATATAGTCCTGGCGAGAAGCCAGGCCGACGGTGCCGGTTATGTCCGTAGCTACCCCGAGAGGTCGCTGACGGCCCCTGTAACCGGTTTCTACTCGACTAAATACGGGCGGGCGGGCCTTGAGCTCACCTACAACGATTATCTCTCCGGGCAGAGCAAGGTCTCGTCGCTCGATGACTATATGAAACGCCTGCTCGGCCAAGATGTGCCTGGAAACACGATTACCCTGACATTAGATATGCGCCTGGAGCGCGCCGCCGCCAAGGCGCTTGGCACGAGAAAGGGTGCGGTCGTCGCACTCGACCCCCGCACCGGAGCGATCTTGGCACTGGTGAGCCAACCCTCTTACGACCCCAATAAAATCGATACCGATTGGAAGGCCTTGAGCGCGAGCGAGGAGGGCGTCCTTTTAAACCGCGTGACGCAGGGTCGTTTCATCCCCGGCTCGTCGTTCAAGATAGTCTCCGCGGCTGCCGCGCTCGAGCGCGGCCGGATATCACCCTCAACCACCTTCGAGGCCCCGGCGCAACTAACGGTCCACGGAGGCAAAGTAACCAACTACGAAGGGTCATCCTTCGGCGAGGTCTCCTTTGAAACCGCCTTCATCAAGTCGATAAATACGGTCTTCGCCAAGGTCGGCGTCGATCTTGGCGGCGATAAACTTGTCGAGGAATCGGAGCAGTTCGGCTTCAATCGCGATACTCCGTTTGACTTGCCGACGTCCATGAGCAAGCTACCCGCCGCGAAAGATATGGACCCGCTGGAGGTCGCATGGATGGCGGTAGGCCAGGGAAGAATCGAGGCAAGCCCGCTAACAATGGCGCTGGTCGGTGCCGCCATTGCCAACAGCGGGGAGATAAGGCAGCCCTACCTGGTCGCGCGCGCCACCGAACACGACGGTACCAAGGTTTTCGAGCGAAAACCGCGTACCTGGCTAAGACCTATCTCGGTCGAGACCGCCGACACGCTTGCGGCGATGATGGAGAAGGTCGTCGATGAGGGAACCGGTAGGGCCGCGCGTATCGGCGGGGTCCGGGTTGCGGGAAAAACAGGCACCGCCGAGGTCGGCAAAGGAGCACCTCACGCCTGGTTTGTCGGCTTCGCGCCCGCTGATGACCCGGCGATAGTCGTCGCGGTCATCGTGGAAAACGCCGGTACCGGCGGTAAGGTCGCGGCGCCTATCGCCGGAGAGGTAATGAAAACTTGGATAGGAAAAAACGATTAAGTCTGGTATCATTATAAACTTGGACCCTGAAAGTAACTTGCACGGCCGGCAAGCGATTTCCAAGAACTTTCAAAGCTCGGCACGGTGTGCAAGATTTTAGAATTAGTTGCAGGATAATCGAAGCAGATGACGAATTTTGTTAGAAATATGGGAGTCCTAAATCAACAGATGGAACAGCAAGTCTTCAACGACCGCTATCAAATAATCGCCAAAATAGGCTCGGGCGGCATGGCCGATGTATATAAAGCCATGGACTCTGTCCTTGAGAGGCCCGTGGCGATTAAGGTACTCCACCGCCACTTTGCCGAGGACGAGGATTTTGTCACGCGCTTCAGGCGCGAGGCGCAAGCCGCCGCCAACTTGAACCACCCCAATATCGTCAGTATCTACGACTGGGGCAGCCAAAACAGCACCTATTTTATCGTGATGGAATTACTGGAGGGCGAGAGCCTCAAGCAACACATACAGTCAAAAGGGGTGTTGGAGCCCCGCGAGGCGATGGAGATAACCAAAAAGGTTCTCTCGGCGCTCAGTTTCGCCCATCGCAACGACATCATCCACCGGGATATAAAGCCGCACAACATAATCATCACAAAAGACGATGAGGTCAAAGTGACCGACTTCGGTATTGCGCGCGCAGGTGTCTCGACCATGACACAAACCGGCACGATTCTGGGGACCGCGCACTACCTCTCGCCGGAACAAGCGCGGGGTCATGAGGTCGGGGTCACGTCGGACCTCTATTCAGCCGGCGTCGTACTCTACGAGATGGTCACCGGGCGCATACCGTTCGACGGTGAAAACCCGGTTGCCATAGCCCTCAAGCACGTCCACGAGGCTCCGGTGCGGCCCAATGAAATCAACCCCAAGGTAACGCCGGCACTTCAGACGATAATCCTGAAGGCGATGGCCAAGAACCCGGAGAGCAGATACCAGAGCGCCGCCGAGATGCGAAACGACATCATGCGCTTGATGGAAGGCATGCCCATTGTCGCCGTCCCGCCGGACGAACAAGAGACGCTTATAATGGCGCCGGCTCATGGGTCGCGCAACGACGTGACGGCGCAGCGCCAGGCGCCCAGGCCGATACCGGCGCCGCCAAAAGCCAAGCCTAACTGGCCGGCCATCATCATTGCGATAGTGCTGGTGCTGACGGCAAGTGCGATCGGCGGTTGGTTCCTGGTAAGCTCCGGTATCGTAGGCGGACCCCAGATGATAACCGTTCCCGACCTTACCGAAAAGACCGAGGCCGAAGCTGCGGCCATGCTCAAAGCCAAGGGTCTAAGGCTAGGCGACGTCAACAAGGCGTTTAGTAATACCTTGGATCCGGGGGTCATCATAAGCCAACAGCCAGGCGCGGACGAGAAACTCGAAGAGGGCAAAGAGGTGGCGGTTACCGTGAGCATGGGTCGCGAACTAGTCACCGTCCCCGATGTAACCAACGATACCTCGGCGATCGCCACGAACAAACTGAACAAAGCCGGGCTTGAGCTGGGCAACAGCGAATACGAGTTCAGCGAGGAGTTCGAGCAAGACAAGGTCATTAGAACCGTGCCCGAGATAGGAGAAGAGGTCCCGGCGGATACGAAAGTAAACCTAATAATAAGCAAGGGCCAGGATTCGGTTCAAATACAAGACGTCGAAGGGAAGACTGCGGCTGAGGCCAAAAGCATCCTGGAGGGAGACGACCTGCAGGTTACTCCTTCAGAGTCTTTCCATGACAGTATCGACATAGGAACCGTAATACGCACCGTTCCTATCGCCGGAAGCCTGGTCAAGAAGGGCTCGATGGTGACGGTTTACGTCAGCAAGGGTCCCGAGCTTATCACCGTCCCCAAAGTGCTCGAGAAACTCGAGGACGAAGCCAATGCTATCTTGGTGGAGAAAGGCTTCAACATCGATGTGCAAATCCTGAACGGTGTGCCAGCCAGCCAGGACAACAGAGTCATAAGCCAGGATCCGAGCCAGGGCGAACAACGAAGAAAGGGTACTGTTGTCCTCATCGTCGTAGGCAATTCCGCGGAGTAGTACCGGCGTTCACCCGCCTTTCACCGGGTTCACCTGCTCGAACATCTCCCTCAATCCTCATCCTATAAGCTATCCCAATAATAGCAGGCAGCTAGCCAGACATGGTCACCAGAGCCATGCTTTTACGAGTGATTTTGCGCCACTATACCTTAAGAGCATCTGGCCTTTTGCCGATAAATCGTTAGTGACGGGCGTATTGAATATATCTAGCTCTACACGTACTCGAAGAGGACATTTATGGATTTAGCAACGGTCATCGGTATTGTCATCGCCTTGGCGGCCCTGCTCGGAGGTAACGTGCTCGAAGGCGGCCACCTATCAGCACTGGTCAATCTTCCCGCCGCGATCATCGTCTTCGGCGGAACGATTGGCGCGACCGTTATCTGTTTTTCGATGAATGACGTCAAAAATCTTCCCAATTGGTTCAAGGTCGCCTTTCAGGAAAGGCAAGCGGACGCGCCCAAGACGATTCGAACCATCGTCGAACTCGCCGACATGGCGCGACGCGAGGGAATCCTGAAACTCGAGAGCGTAGTCGAGACTCTCGACAACGACTTCCTCAAGCAGGGAATCTCATTGGTCGTCGACGGCACCGACTACGAAGTGACCAAATCCATCCTCGAAACCGAGGTGGAGTTTATGCGCGAGAGACACCAGACCGGCGCCAAGTTCTTCGAGGCGGCCGGCGCGTTTGCGCCGACGATGGGTATTATCGGAACGGTTATGGGCCTCGTCCACGTACTCGGAAACCTGTCGGACACCGGAAACCTGGGTTCGGCTATCGCGGTCGCCTTTATCGCGACCCTATACGGCGTTTTTTCAGCTAACGTCATCTATATTCCGGTAGGCGCAAAACTTAAGGTGCGAAGCAAACAAGAGGCGATTGCGCGCGAGATCATCATCGAGGGAGTCCTCGCCATCCAGTCCGGCGAAAGCCCCCGAATCATTGAGGACCGGCTGAAATCGTTTCTCTCGCCGGAGGTCAGAAATAGTAAGGCCGAAGCGGACGCGCAGCTATCGGCAGTTGAGGGTTAATATTTATGGGACGTTCCCGTTTTGAAGATGAGGGCGGACATGGGGGCGGTATGGAGCGCTGGCTTATCACCTACGCGGACCTTATCACCCTGCTCCTAGCCTTCTTTGTTATAATGTATGCGATGTCCAGCGTCGACGCCACCAAATACGAAATGATGGCGAAGTCGCTTGAGGTCGCACTTGGTATGGAGAAGGCCGGTCAAGGGCTTGTAGCGGATATGTCCGGACAGCAACAAGGAAACGATCGCTCTACAGCAAAGAAAGAGGGCGAGAATAAGAAAAAGGCCGAGCCCCCTGCGCCAAAAGTCGATGCGCTCGTCGATATGAAGGAGGCCAAGGAGAACCGCGAACTCACCTATATGATGAAGCGCATCAAAGAATATACCGACGAAAAGAAAATCGTGGGGAACCTATCGACCACCACGGATGGTCGAGGACTCGTCGTCAACCTCTCCGACAGCGTCCTCTTTGAAAGCGGCAAGGCCGACCTGTCGCCGAAGGCAAAGGGAATACTCGATGCCATCGCGGATATCCTCCTCGATTCGGAGAAGCATATAAAGGTCGAGGGCCACACCGACAACGTACCGATTCGCAATGAGCGCTATCCCTCCAACTGGCAGCTCTCTACCGACCGCGCCACCAACGTTATCATGTACTGGATCGAAAAACACCCCGAAGCAAGCGGTCGCCTTTCAGCCGCAGGCTATGGCGAGCATCGCACAATCGCTAAAAACGACACTGCTGCCGGGAGAGCGAAGAATCGCCGCGTCGACATCATCGTCCTGCGAGATTCCATCGCTAAAGGCGAACCCAGTGCCGGCGACAAAGGTGTAATTAAGGTCAAGGAGGCCCTCCCCAGGGTTAAAGAGTAATGTCAAATCTTTTTCTGTAAGGCCTAGAGGCTCGGGAGAGCCGTCCTTCTCTTGAGCGGGCAACGAGACTCGAACTCGCGACCCTCAGCTTGGGAAGCTGATGCTCTACCGACTGAGCTATGCCCGCATATTCTATTGCTACCACGCCGCGACCTAATTATACACGATAAACTCGGGACTGTTAAGAACCACCCACGCCATACCGGCGGCGCCTGCGCTCGAAAAGAAAGAGCACGACGGCTACGGGCACCAGGATGGCGGCGGCAATCATCTTCCCCGGCTCCACGGTGTGGGTAATGCGCGAACCCGGCTTGACGACCGCCAGGGTTTCGGCATGGATGTCGAACTCCCCATCGTGGGTCGGGCAGGCCAGGTGAAAGACACCTTCAACGAGCACCCGGTCGCCGATGCTGTTATAGTCGCCCGCTGTCCTGATTTCGCGCAGCTCAGCCGCGGACGCCCAGATTCCGATGGCATTGCTTCCATCGTGCAGGTTCACCCAGCCGGACTCCCCGCGCACCATGACATCGCCGATGGCCTCGCCCTGAAACTCGACGGTAGTGCCATCATATGCTTTGGAGTTCTCTATAAGCTCCGTGCTCGATACGGCCGCCAACGCCGGGGTCGTGGGGACGAGCAACGCTATCAAAAACAACATAAACAAGGTGGTTTTGCGCATCATTTCCCCCTCACGGCCGAGACCAAAAATCCGAGAAGCGCGAGGACCGAGACGAACTCAAGACGTCCGGCCCACATCTGAAAGACGTAGGTCGCCTTCAAGATATCGGGCGCGTCGAGTAGCGGTATGCGCGAGGAAATCCCGATATTCGCGCCGGCCGAAACCGATTGGAAGAGAGCGTCGTGGAGTGAATAGCCCATAAGCGCGCCCATAAGCGCGCCGATGATATACGAGGCGATATACGCCATGCCGACCAGAAAGGCGTTTAAGACGAGCTTCTCAGTCAGCGGGTTTTTCTTGAGATGGTGGTACTTGACAACGGTTATCGCCGAGGGAGGCAGCACCATCTTCTTAATCTCCTGAACAAACGCCTTTACTATGACCATCAAGCGATGGGCTTTGATTCCCCCTGCGGTCGAGCCGATGCTTGCGCCGAGACCCATCGCGACGACCAACGTCAACACGCCCAGCGGACCCCAGATATCGGGAATGTGGTGGCTTTGAACCGTGGTAAAACCGGTACTCGTATAGGCCGAGATCATCTGGTAAAAGCCCCGCCTGAACATCGGGGCTACCTCGTTGAATACCCCCGCTTGCGCTAGGGCGATAGCGGTGATTGAGAAGGCCGCAAAGATCGTTAGGGTCATCGTAATGGACTCACCGTTCTTAAATATCTCGCGCTTGTTCCCCGAAAACAGCGCGTAATAGAGGGCGAAATTTATCGCTCCGGCCAACATCAGCGGCAAGGTCCAGAACTCCATGAGCGGGCTGTGATAATAGACGATGCTCTGGCTCTGCGGTGTAAAGCCGCCGGTGTCGAAGGCGGCCATGAAGATATTGGGCGCGTGAAAGAGCGCCCGTAACGGGATAATTCCCAGCTGCACGCAGACGCGCCAAAGGACACCTGAAGCCACGACGAAATAGACGAGGCTTACGTGTCGGATGAAGCGCGCCGTGTGCATAAGGTTGGGGAGGATCTTCTCCTCACGCGCCTCGCCGACCGAGAGTGCGTAGATGCTCGAAGCGCCGCCGGCCATCAAAGTCAGCATGACGATGACTATGCCCTGCCCGCCGATAAAGATAGTAAGATGGCGCCAAAAATTGTGGCCGTATGAAAGGTGGTCGAGGTCGCGGATGAGGGTCAATCCCGTGGTAGTAAACCCGCTCATCGTGTCGAACATGGCGTCGAAGAAGGTCGCAAAATGCCCGCCGAGATAGTGCGGTATCGCGCCGAAGAGCATCGCTGCCAACCAGGCTATCGGCACAACCAAAATCCCATGCATCCAGCGCATCTCTTTGCCGGTGCGGCAAAATATAGAGGTTAGCAGACCGGCGATTATAGTTATGCTCGCGCCGATTAGAAAATCGAGCACCGGGCTCCACTCCTGGCTGGCGAGGGATATCGCCATCGGAATCAACATCAAAAGGCCGATACCCATGATGAGCTTTCCGGTATAAAAACTTATTATTTTATAGTCGACGAGCCGTGGCCTAAAGAGCACCTATAACCACCTCGCAACGTTTATCATCATCTTCCCCTTACCGCGGAGACCATGAACCCAACGAGAGCCATGACCGATAAGAACTCCAAGCGCCCGACCCACATCTGAACGACATAGACAACCTTGAGCGCGTCCGGCATGTCCGGCATTGTAATGCCGGTAGTGAGACCGACGTTGGCGGCGGCGGAGATCGACTCGAAAAACGACTCCATGAACGGGTAGTCGAAAAAGGTTCCGGCGACGCCACCGACGATATATGTGAGCAAGTAAGCGGACCCTATTAGAAAGGCGTTGAGCACGATTCGCTCACTGATAACGTTCTTCTTCAAATGATGATACTTCGCGAACAGGACGGCTGATTGCGGCAGCACCAACCTCTTGGCCTCAAGCAAAAAGGCTTTCGTTACGATGTTTATCCGCAGCGCCTTGATACCGCCTGCGGTCGAGCCGACGCTCGCACCCAATCCCATGGCAAACGCGATGCCGACTACCGCCAGGGGGCCCCACATGTCGGCGAATTGGGGGCCGTACACGGTCTGAAAACCGGTGCCGGTATGCGCGGATACTATCTGGAAAAAACCCCTTCTAAACACAGCCATGGCGTGACTGTATCCGCTGATGTCCGTCAAACCGGCCGCGGTAATCATAAAGGTCAGCCCGATAGTCGCCGCCAGCGTGCGCGCTTCCGTATTTTTGAGAAGCTCGCGTCTTCTTCCTGAAAAGAGCGCGTAATGGAGCGAAAAATTTATTCCCCCGGCCACCATAAGCGGGACCAACGCGAGCTCGTAGGCGGCACTGTGATAGTAGAGGACGCTCTGCGACTGCGGAGTAAAGCCGCCCGTGTCGAAGGCCGCCATAAAATTTGTGACCCCGTGAAAAAGCGCCCTCGCGGGATGCATGCCTATCTCCCAACCGACCAGCCATAACATGAGACTGCCAAAAACGAGATAAACGAGGCTGACGAGCCAGATAATTCGCGCGGTGTGCTTTAAGTTCGGTAGTATCTTCTCCTCGCGCCCTTCGCCGACATACATGCCGTAAAGCCCTGCCGCTCCACCGGTCATCAGCGTGATAGTGATTACGACTATGCCTTGCCCACCGATAAACATGGTCAGGTGGCGCCAGAAATTGTGTCCGTATGAGAGATGGTCGAGATCTTGCACCAGGGCTAAACCGGTCGTCGCAAAACCGCTCATCGAATCGAACATCGCATCTAGAAACGAGGCAAAGTGCCCGCTTAAATAGAGCGGCACCGCACCGAGAACCATGGCGACCAACCAGGCTATCGGCACGACAACGATGCCATGGATCCAACTCATCTCCCGGTTCGTTCGGCAAGAAAAGATCAGCGCGAACCCGAGAATAGCTGATACGCTCGCCCCGAAGGCGAAGTCAAGAGCGGGGCTCCACTCCCGGCAGCACAGGGATATCACCATCGGCAGAAGCATCAACAGACCGATACCCGTGGTAAGCTTTCCCGTATAAAAACCGATTATCTTATAATCAACAAGCCGCGGACGGAAGAGCACCTATAACCACCTCGTAACGAGCAGGGTTATTAGAAAAGCTCCCGCAGCTAAAAAAACGGCGTAAAGAACCTCGGTGACCATGCCCGCCGTGAAATCGATGACCTGTTTTGTGACGGCCTTTCGTTTAGCCACGGCCTACCTCTTTCCGGCCAGGATCTCCCGGAGCGCCAGTTCCTTGTCCGGTGTCGTCAGCGCTATTACGGAGTCCCCAGCCTGAATCGTGGTGTTGCCGCGCGGGATGACCACGTCATCGCCGCGGATAATCGAGACCAAGACTATCTCTCGCGGAAACTTTATATCCATTATCTTCTTCCCGTCGATAGGGATATCGTCGGGCAGATCGACCTCGACTAAGACAAGGTTGCCTTTCTTAAGGGCTTGAAGTGTTATGATGTCACCGAGCGTCGCCTCTTCCTCGATAAGCTTGGTAATAATCGTCGTGCTCGATAGGGCGTTGATTCCGAGCGCGTGGAAGATACGCTCGTTTCTAGGGTCGTTTACCCTCGCGACCGTTTTCGCGATATTGAAGCCCTCCGAAGCGAGCTGGCACATGACTAGGTTGTCGTCGTCGTCACCGGTGACCGCAGCGAGAACGTCAGCGTGATCTGCTCCGGCCTCTTCTAAGTAGCGGACATCGCAGGCGTCTCCGTTGACGACCAAAACGTCCTCGTTGTCTTCGGCTATGCGCGCGCACTTATCCCGGTTTTTTTCGAGAACAACGACGGCATGGCCTTTCTTACCGAGTTTGCGCGCGAGCCCCGAGCCCACTTTTCCGCCGCCGCCAATAATTATATACATACCTTTGACCCTTTTGCGCTAAATCGGACAGGAGAGCCCGGCCGCACTGGTAGTGCGGACTTCGACCCCGTAATAACGCGATACCTTCGCGACCGCGCTCGAGCTAATCGCGGCAATAATCGTATCGCCCGCGGCAATCTTGGTTTCATTCGTCACTATCATGCTGGTCCCGCCCCGAATTATTATGACCGGTCTAAACTCATTGGGTATTTCGACATCGCCGACCCTCTTGCCTGCAATTGTCGAAGAAGCCTTGATCTCTACAAGCTGCGTGTTGAAATCGAGGTTTACCTCCGAGACGAACTCGCGGCCGATTATGAAGTCGCGGATTTTCCGTGCGACGAGCGTGGTGCCGCAGACCGTCTCCAACCCCAGCTTGTGATAGGTCTTCTCGCGGTCCGGATAGTAGACCCTAGAGATGACCTTCTTTACTCCATATAGCTTCTTGGCGACTTGGCCCGCCATAATATTGGTATTGTCGAGGTTGGTGACAGCGATAAAGATATCGGCGTTTTGTATGCCGGCTTTCTCTAAGACCTGCTCGTCGAAGCCGTTGCCGACGATAGTCAGGCCGTTAAAGGTCGTACCGAGGCGCCGAAAAGAGCCTCCGTCGGAGTCGATAACGACGACATTGTGGCCGTCGTCTGAGAGCATTGTCGCGAGCTGGGCGCCGACCCGGCCGCAACCGCTAATAACAACATACATGCTTGACCTCCAACCGGCGAGCCGCAATGCCGGCCATTGCCCTACAATCTATCCCACCCTATAGGCCCGCCACTTAAGAATTACTAGATGAATGATAGTCCTGCGCAGCGCTCTCGTCAAC
>JASEGT010000016.1 GCA_030018005.1 Actinomycetota bacterium | reverse complement strand
CTTTTAGGTCGAGTTTTTTTGCGGTAAGGAGCAATTTATTTTCTTCTGCTTCTGCCAAGCTGTTGCTCTCGTCGGTAAAGTAAGCGCATGAGTACGCCATGCGCGGCCCCAGAAAGCCGGCAAAGAATTGTGGAGGCAAATCGTAATGGGACGAGACCGCCTCGGTCTGGAACGCAATCAGGTCTCGCAGATCCGTACCTGCAAAATCGGTGCTCAATTTATCCTCCTTTACGCAAGGGCTTTGCCTTACACGTATCTATCCTTTTGTATATGAGGATGGATACTTTATACCCAAAATGACTTGCATTACGTACGCAGGATGTGTGTCTATTCGCGCACACCTTTGCTGTCAATAAAGGTGCGAAACTATTCCTCTGACCTCATCAGCAAGATCGGTAACTCGGTTCTTTGCAGGATTCCCTTAACAACCGCGGCGCGTTCCTTTTCCAGGTGCCCATGCCAACTCAGAGCAATAAGATCTTCGTTATTTTCAAGGGCAAACCCCAGCATTACGTCGGCAGGACGCCCTTCCCGGTGAAACAGCCGTAGTTTAACCTCTAGTGGTCGATGTGCGCCAAACCGGCTTATGAACTCCTCAGCCCATGCCGGCCAATCGTACTGTGGATAATCGATGTATTTGGGGCTGGTAAGGGCTCCGGCTTCCGAAGGTTGCTCCGCTCCGACAAAAACAATGTGCAGCACATCTATGTCGACACCCATCAGTTTTGCCAAGCTGAATATCTGCTCAATTGCGGCAACTTCCGGCGCACCCTCCAATGGCAGCAGCATTCTGGCAGGCGTCCATGAAAGATCCGGCAACTTTTTTATGCCCGGACGGATGACCATCACCGGCATAGCGGCATGCTGTATGATACCTATCGCCGTCCCCCCTACTAAATGCTGGGGATTATAGGTGTGACCATGACTTGACATGATAATCATTTTTGCTTCGATACTTAGGGCAAATTTCAAGATCGCATCGACTGCATCACCGCTAATCTGATGCAGAACAAAACATTTGACCTGCAGTGAATCGATGTTCAGGGTTTTAAGGAGCTGGTCTTCAGGCAACGGCCTTTCAGTTGTATGCACAATATGAAGTACACCCTCAATAAGGTTTGCCACAGCTTGAGCTGCGCCGAGGGCAGCGGTTGCGGTTATTGAACCATCAAGCGGTATGACAATCGCCGGCTTATCTTTCATATCATGCCTTTTGTTCATTAAATCCCTGCCAAGTAACGCCGTCCCAGATAGCCCTGTAAGTCCTTCCCGGCGCCAGCAGCCCAAGAGGACGGTTGTATATTCCGGCGCCTACTTCTCGGTCGCCCTCAACGGTAACGGTTATGTGCTTCTCCCGTTCCACGTCAAAATGGAGCAGTTGGTTTCGCCATCGAAGCGAAAATGTAAGGTGGTTCCACGAATCAGGCATGCTGGGATAAAGATATACGCCTTCTTTCTTAACCCTGACTCCCGCAAAGCCCATAATAACCTGCTGCCATAGACCTCCAAGCGCTGCCGCATGCACACCACCTGAGGCATTACCCATGTTGTTTGCCAGGTCTATCGTACCGGCCTGGCGAAAATAGCGAATCGATGTCTCCATTAGGCCGAGGCGAGCGGCAACGAGACCATAGATGCTCGGGCACAGTGAGCTGCCATGTGCCG
This sequence comes from Actinomycetota bacterium, assembly GCA_030018005.1. Classification (GTDB taxonomy): domain Bacteria; phylum Actinomycetota; class Aquicultoria; order Aquicultorales; family Aquicultoraceae; genus Aquicultor. The sequence continues at coordinate 37,053 of JASEGT010000016.1, read as the reverse complement.
TGCGCCGGTCGTAATATTCAAAGTTGTCTCTGAGCATCTTTTCGGTAAACTCGTCTTCCATAAGGTACAGGAGCATCACGACATCGGCCTGCTTAACAAGCTGTGATGCCGCGGTCTTCTCCCGCCCGAGAATAACATCGAGCGCGGCAGTTCGGGGCTCGTAGTCGGCGACGTCGATGTCCTGAAGATCGAAGTACCCGTCGAACTGCTCAATAAGGTTGCCGCTATGTATGACGTCTTTATAGATATTGTCGGCGATTTCAACCCAGCACTCTGTTTCCGTCATAGCCAGCTCTATATGGTTTTGAAGCTTTGACCAGATATCAGGATAGAATTCCTCAACATAGTCGATAGCCTCAACCGCTCGTTTTAAATTCCAAGCCGCCATCATGTTGGTATACATGTTGTCATCTACGCCTTCGTGGTATTCGTCCGGGCCCTCGACGTCGTTTATATGATAGACACCGTCCCGTTCCTCGACTCGACTGGCCCAAAAGCGGGCTGTCTCAGCTAATATTTCAACCCCGCCGGTGACTAGGAAATCAACATCCTGCGTGGCATTCCAGTACGACCATGCTCCGTAGGCGACGGCGGCATTTATGTGCTGCTCCAGCTTGCCCGAGAGTATGGGGATGATTTCTCCTGTCGGCGCCGGCACAAAGGGAGGCGTCATCTCATCGCCGTTCATCGCGGACTCCCATGCGTAGAGAGCACCTTCATACCCCATCTCTGCCGCTTTTTTTCGAGCCGCCGGTAAAGTATGGTAGCGGTACATGAGCATAGCCCGGGCGCATTCCGGGTGCGTGTAAATAAAAAACGGCAGAATAAACATCTCCGTATCCCAAAAAATGTGCCCTTTGTAAACCGTGCCGGTAAGTGCTCTAGCACTAATCGAGCTGTGCTCATCAATCGGATTAGCCGCGATGATGAGGTGGTAAGTCGCAAAATTAATCCACTTTTGCGCATCATGATCCCCTTGGACCGCAATCAACGACGTACTCCAACGATGCGCCCAAGCATCTACGTGTTTGCCTAAAATATCATCGAGTTTCTGGTCGGCAAGCCCTTTAACATGTTTGCGAGCGGCCGGTCCCGGACGGTCGGTATCCCTCGAAGTATATATGCTTACAAACTTCTCGATTGTTGCCGATTGACCGATCTCCGCTTGCCATGTCCATTCTTCAATGGGAATCGATTGCTCATTATGAGTGCGATAGCCCGGTGTTATCGACCCTCCCGCAAATCGGCTTACTTGAGCCTCGGCAATGACAATATCGCTAAATTGGGTTCTCGACTCGACAAAAACGCCCTTATCTTCAAGCGCCCCCGACTCGACAATCGTAAGTACAGGGCTGCATTTTTGACATGGCTTGATGCCGGTTTCAACCCTAATCTGCGCACGGTAGTTTTCCGGGATAACGACTAGTCTTAATACCATGAGATGCCGGTCGGCGAGCGATGCAAAGCGCAGGTATTTTATAGTAGTTATCCGACCTTTATCGTTACGATGACGCCACTCGCGAATAAGAACCGCTCTCTTCAGGTCGAGGATGCGCCGGTGTTCAAGGATGCTTTCGCGCGTCAATGTAAGTTCTTCGCCCTCGACGTAGATTCGGGTAAGCAGCCAGTCCGGCACTACAGCCAGCTCTTCGGTTGCGTCAGCCTTTGTTTTGCCGTAGACGCCTGCGACCAGCGTGGCGGGGTTAGACACCGACCCCTGCTCTTCAAGAGAGCCACGCGTACCGAGATACCCGTTACCGACCGTAAACAGCGACTCGATCTCTCTCTCGCAGTGGATTATATCCTTCTTCAATGAGCAGGAAGGCAGGATTATCAGTGGGTGAATATATTTTCTTCATCCGTTGTCCCTTCGCCAACATCACCTGTTAAGCACTTCACTCAAACGCCGCATTTCCGCGTCTAACGTCTTGTTGTGCGTAGCCACAATGTCGAGAGGTGCGTATGCAACTTTTCCATTGGCCCAACCCACAAGCTTTCCCGTGTCTTCTCGTTGTAAAAGATCGATCGCTGCCGCACCGAGCCGCGTGGCGAGAAGGCGGTCGAAAGCGGTGGGTGAGCCGCCACGTTGCACGTGCCCAAGTATAGTCACTCTCCATTCAAATCCAATTTCTTGCTCGTGCTCTTTGAAGTACCTTTCGATTGTCTCAGCGTTGTTTTTCGCGCCATCGGTGGTTATTACGAGGGCAAACCTTTTGCCATGCTCATGGGCCAAGCGCAACTCCTCAGCGACATTTGGAGGCTCCATTTCAAACTCTGGAGTAATAACTACCTCGGCCCCTCCGGCAATACCCGCCATTAGCGCCAGGAAACCATAATCCCTTCCCATCACTTCAATCAAGAAGGCCCGGTGATGCGATTCGGCCGTCGTTTTTATGCGGTCAACCGATTCGATGATTATGTTGAGCGCCGTATCCACCCCTATTGTGATATCCGACCCATAAAGATCATTGTCTACGGTTGAGGCAACTCCCACTACTGGAAAGCCAAGCCTCCACAGCGCGTGTGCGCCCTTCTGCGAGCCATTGCCACCTATTACCACAAGCCCTTCTACGCCCATCTTCGCAAGGTTTTTAATGGACCTTCTCTGAGCCGGTTCCGTCTTGAATTCTTCACTGCGCGCGGTGCCCAAATAGGTACCTCCAAGTTGCAGGATGCCGCTTACATCGCGGGCTGTCAGGCGAATCATGTCACCCTCGATCAAGCCCATATAGCCCCTGCGAATTCCGAATACTTCCAGCCCGGCATCTATACCGACCCTAACTATTGCGCGCACGGCGGCGTTCATGCCGGGCGCATCGCCCCCACTAGTGACAACGGCTACACGTTTCATGCGGTGCCCTCGATCAAATGTAATCAAATGTAACCCGGACTAATCGGCAATTATAATTAATGCCGTTTAAACAGCTTATCGGTAAACAATCCACGTGCCCGCCGGCAACCATTTATTCACCCATGATTTACCGTTAACGACTAGCTCGCCAGGTCGCGTTTCTTACTTTTATACTCTTCCTCGCCAATCTCACCTTTCGCATAGCGCTCCTGAAGGATTTCTAATGCTCCAGGCTTTTTCTCCTGCTCTTGAGGACGTCCTCGCCGATTTAGTTCAGCGACAGCATAAGCTCCGCCTGCGATGGCAAGGATCCAAAACCACATCATCATAAAAAGCCCCCCATAAAAGGTTGAAGTTGATTTCTATTTTCAACATAGTAAGCAAATCCAAGCCCGGCATTTCATGCTTTGGCTGTTCCGTTTTAACTCTCCAACTCCAAGAGCGTCTGCCGTAGCTTGTCTATATGTGTCTCCAGCCGAAGGCTGCTTTTAGCAAGATCGTCTGCTATTTCCAGTAAGATGGCTTTAGCGTCTTCTTGAGTCGTAGCCTCTCCAGAGCGGCGATAAAATTCCTCCTCGCTCTCATTCATCACAATCGTTGCCGTCACATGCTCGATAACGTTTCGAAGATCTTTTAGAAGGCTTTTGTTTTTTAGCATTAAAGCTCCTCTCCGATTACCTGTGGTGCAGACGTCCGCCATAGTAGCCCTCAGCAACTGCTCCCATCATCAGCAGCGTCACCCCGCCAAAGTAGAGGGAATGGTTGAGGCGGTGCCAAACATCGAGGAAATCAAAGGGAAAGACGGTCTGGTAAATCACCAGCACAATGCTGAGAACGATCATCCCGAACGAAATCCGGATCTTGTTGAGAAATAGCTTGCCCGTAAACCCTTTATAGCGATTTTTCCAGGTAATCCAGCCGGTCATTGCGGTAGGCAGCATAACAATGGCGCCGGCTATTAGACTGACGTAAGCCGCCAAATCAAAACAACTGTTCCTCGTAAGCAAATGCAGGCTCATAAATGTGAAAGACCCCAGGAAAGAAGCGATGGGGAAATGAACGAGGAGTACATGCCAGTGTATTTTGTATTTTATTTTAGTGCTGCCGGAGGACGGTATGGAGGGCGGTATGGGAGAGCTCATCATTCCTCCATCCCAGATTCATTTTTGGTTTCATCATTAAATTTTAAATTGTATTCTTCTTCGGTAATGGGCGTACACTTATAAAGCCCCAAACCCTGCCAATCACATGGCTCTGCCTCGCCTATCTCTCGCCATATATACGACCGTCCTGCCTTCGCTTGCAAGTCCCTCCGCCCGCACTTTAACGGTTCTACGCCGTGCTCAATCTGTCTGGCAAGACAAGCACATGCTCGCCTGCAGCAAGGGCGGCGGGGATTAAGCGATGCGCTGCCCTTTTGTCGGCTCCGCCTTGGTCGGCTCCTCTGAGCCCTTAAAGCCCTCCTCCATGAAATCGCGACGCGCCTCTTCAAGGTCTCTCCCCATCACCTCATGCCTTACCTCTTCGCGCATTGTTTTTGGCAAAAAGCTCTTCACTATACCAAGAGCCCTGTTAGTCATCTCAATTGACTCCATGTCGTTGTGAACGATACCCGTTAACGCACGGATGGCATCGACGCTCTCGGGGATGGTGACTGCCTCATTGTGAACTTGAAAAGCGAGATAGACCTCGCGCTCATCAACGGCCAACGCGTCTTCCCAGACGGCGACTTCCCACATATCGTTTCTGGGTCGCCCCAGGTCGCGCATAAGCTCGACTACCGAGTTTAACGCAACCAAACCGTTGCTTGAGTGAACAAAGGCGATGCGGGGCTCTTCCCAGAGCGCATGGCGCAGTTCCTCCAGGCTAACGGGCTTGGTGGTCTCGACCATCGCGTAATGCAGGTGGCTCAGGTTATAGGGGCCGGCGCCCGCCATCGTCGTAATATCGAGGTTCTTAATTACCGTTTGGGCATCGGGACCCTGATGGCTGGGCACTTTTGTCTCGGGAATCGCCGTGTTGATCATGCCGCTCCGATGGCTCTCCCAGGGGTCGGTACTCCTGCGCATAAGAACGGCGCGCGCCCGTTTGACCCATGCTTGCTTGTAGAGAGCGTTCAGTACCCGGCAAAGCCCGGTAGTATTGCAGGAGACAACTCGCGCATACTGCTTATTTAGCGCCTCGGCATAATTGACCTGTGCGGTAAACGACATTCCGGTTAGCTCGTGTTCTTCGCCGCCCTGGAATATGGCTTTGACGCCGGCTTTTTCGTAGATGGCCTTGTTTTTGGCGCCTATTCCTTTTGGCGTACAATCCACTATTACGTCTACCTTGCCGAGCAATTCATCGAGCGTGCCGACAACCGGGATGTTGGCCTGCTCCATTGTGGAGCGTTTGTCCGCCACGGATGCATAAATGGAATATCCCCGCTCAGCGGCAACCCTGATTCGGTAATCGTAAACGATATCGGAAACACCCACGAGTTGCATATCGTCTTGCTTCGCGACCGCATCAGCCACACGCTTGCCGATAACACCGTAGCCGTTTACGCCGACGTTTACTTTTTCTCCCGCCATGTAAATCCACTCCTTAAAGTGACACCTTCACTTGATATCCATAGGTCTGGCTATTCCCTATTCCAGCATATTTAAACGGCATGAAGAACTGTGAAGCGTGCTTCTTTGTTAATACCCTGTCTGACTGCTTGATAAGCATACGATCGAAGCTTTTAGTATAAGCTTGATTTGGAGGCTGGATTAACGCAGCAAAAGAATTCATCCATACTGGGTCGATTTTGTCACACGAACGTCAACGATTAATGTTAGTTCGTAAAACCGGCACCCGAAATACATTTACCGGTCGCCCTATAAGAAAACGCCCTAAGGGGAATACATTTATATAGCGTTGTAGAATTTTGGGGAGGGCTGCTCTTTATATGTCAAGGCTAATCAGAACAATAATTGCTATAAGCTCGCTTCTAGCTGCGATAGCAATTGGCCTGGCCGATGCGGTCGTAGGATTTTCTCCCGATGTTACTATTCTTTATCTCGTTCCTATTGTCGCTGCTACCGTCTATGTTAGCCTTGCATACGGCCTCTTTGTCGCCGTCACGGCCGCCTTAGCCGAACTTATTTTTCATTTCCGGTTTGGGGCCGCAAGCGGCATCAGCCTCAGCCTCGACGTCACCCTGCACTTTCTGGTATTTACGCTCACAGCCTTGCTCATTGGCCGATTAATAGTTCAGCTTAGGGTAATTCGAGAGTTTGAAGAAAAAAGAAGTTACGACCTTGAAATCGCCCAGCGCATCCATGCATCAGTTTTTACTCTCTTCCCCGATCGGCACAAAGATCTTTCTATCGCGCACAAACTCGTATTTGCCAGAGAACTCGGCGGGGATTATTACCACATCGGGAGCGTTGGTGATAGACTCTTTTTCTGCATAGCGGATATCTCAGGGAAAAGCGTTTCAGCCGCTCTCTTCTCAGCGATGCTTCACCAGAACATCATCGAAGCGCTTGAGCACACAGACGACTTGACCGAGCTGGTCAAAAGAGTTAATACTCATATCTACTCGACACTATCCGAGAGTATGTTCATCACGCTCTTTTGTTGTCTCTTCGGTGACGAGAGCATTGATTTTGTAAACGCAGGGCACGAAACCCCGCTCCTATACTCAAGCCAGACCGACACAATTAAAAGGCTCGTCAGCAAAGAGGTATTGCCGATAGGTATCGAACCGGAGCTTATAATCGAAACGCAGTCGGCGCCCTTTTTGATGGGCGACATGTTTCTTGCTTTTACCGACGGCGTTACCGACAGCGAGAACTTCAGAGATATGCCATACGAGCGGTTGGAAGACGTTCTATACGCGAATACGCATTCCGGCCCCCATGATATCGTTAAGATTATCTACCAAAAAACGGTTTCTGAAAGTAAGAAGATGCCGTTTGACGACATCATCATCGCCGCTATCAAGCGAGAAGGGTTGTAACTATAACGTGGGGGGGCCGTCATGCAGGCAATTTACTAGACTTCCATGCCGTTTATACTAAAATAAGAACAAAAGAGGGATAAATGCGCCGGCAAAATAATAAAATTATCGGCTTGTCAAGAAACGTTTTCTTAGTTTGGCGTTAGGGATTGCCCTGCTTCCTGCGAGCCTCATGGCTACATATACGACTACCATATAAAAGAAACCTTCAACGTCTTACATGAAGGGTTCTTTTATGAAGACCTGGATATTTTGCTGTCCTCAGTGAACACAATTCAAACCTAGAGTTGCTGGAATAGCCTGCAAAGTATGCCGCTGACTTGCGATGATATTTTAGACAATATACCCCCCTAGCTTCTTTGCAAGGGCGGCAATTCGACTTAAAGAAAATATAATAGGAGCGAATTGCGGCCGTTCAAATATTGAAGTTCGGGGTATACGAAGACAGGAGGTGAATTATGATGCATCACGAACAGCGTGAACATGGGTACGAGGCGCACCGTCATCCGGACATTGAAGACAGGTTGGATGAAGCAAATAAAAAGCTCGATCAGGTAATGGACCAATTGAAAAAGCTAATGGACGAGGTAAGGACTTTGTCTGAGAAGAAAGCAGCTTGAACATTTAACTTCCTCATGGTGCCAAGTCTGTGTCCAGGCATGTTTTTGTGCCTGGCACCTAATAAATGCCAGCATTAACATCAGGAGCGTTTAATCGCCCTCTAGGCGAACAGCGAGAATAGCCACATCATCCGATAGTATCCCGCCAGTACAGTCTGCAACCTCATTAAAAATCGCTTGTGGGATTTCTTTGGCTGATGTTGGCTTTAAGCCGTCAATAAGTTTTATTAGCCGCTCGTCGCCAAAGAACTCGTTGTCGCATCTGGCTTCAATTACCCCATCGGTATAAATAATTAAAGCATCACCTTTTTTAAGGGTCTCCTGGTTATCGAGATAAGTTAGACCCCTAAAAGCCCCGATGGCTGGAGAATTCGTAGTAAGAAAAAAGGCTTTAGAAGTTTTTCTTTTAACTATTGCAGGAGGATGCCCCGCGCTGCAGTAGGTAAGAACCCCGGATTTCGTGTCTAAGGTACCGAAGAACACGGTGATAAATAATTCTGGAGCAGACGCTTTTATAATCGCTTCGTTGGTCTTGGCCATAATTATGGCCGGCGACGAATTATCATAGGCATAGGCCCTGATAGTGCTTTTAACAAGTGCGGTTAAGGTTGCCGCCTCTAGGCCATGGCCGGAAACGTCGCCCACGACCAGGCCAACCCTATCATGATCAAGCTCAATGACATCGTAAAAATCCCCCCCAACCCTTGAGGTATCCGTTGTAGCGAGATAGAGGTAGCCAAAATCAATGCCTTCTATTCTTTCTGGCATCGTAAGCAGCGCCTCCTGTAGGGTATCGGCAATTCTTCGCTGACCTGCGTAAAGCCGGGCGTTTTCAATGGCAAGCGATAATGATAAGCCGAGCTTGCTTGCAAAATCAACATCGACTTCTTTAAAAGCAACGGCAGCGGAGTGATGGTTGAAGGAGAGGACGCCCATAACATTTTCTTTTACCATTAAGGGAACGACCAGGGTAGAGCTGATGTCGTATTTCGCCATCACTTCTCGATCGACTCGTTCATCACTATAAGCGTGGTCAATAGCGATTGGTTTGTTGGTTCTTGCAGCTAAAGTCAAATGCGGTGCTTCCTCATCGGTTAGCTTTACGCCGATTATCTCTCGCGCAAATCCGTGAGCGTATCTTACCACCCAGTAGTCATCTTCACGCATGGTTATCGCTGTTGTTTCGCAAACAATTGCTTCGCAGGCCTCCACAACGACTCTTTTCATTATCTCGTCGAATTCAAGCGTTGAATTTACAGCGGCGTTGATATCGTTAAGAGCATCGCGCAACCTCTCTGCCCTTTTACGCTCAGTGATATCTTGAAACGTCGTAACAGAAGCAACGACTTGCCCGTTTTCTATGATGGGCGTAGTGACGTAAGCTACTGGGAATATGCTGCCATCTTTTCGGGTAAAGACATCGTCGTCAGTGCGGTAAACTCCTCCCGAACTTATAATTTCGAGCACTGGGCACTCCTCGGCGCGAAACCTCGCGCCATCTGCCCTCTGGTAGTGGATCGCTTCATGCACATCCTTGCCGTATAACTCGGCCTCGATCCAGCGTAAAAGCGACTCTGCCGCGGGATTCATAAAAGTGAGGTGCCCATCTTTGTCGAGGACGTATACTCCCTCCCCCAACACCGAGGTGATATCGCGCAACTGCTTTTCACTCTTCTTCAGTGCCTCTTCGGCCTGTTTGCGCTCGGATATATCTCTAAGCGATATAACGATACCTGTAATATCTCCCGACTCATCGGTAAACGGCGCAGCGTTTACCGATATGATCGCCCGGCTATCATCAACACGCTCAATAGAAAGCTCTCTGTCGAAAACCGGCTTACCGGTTCTTATCGCCTGAGAAAATGGAAGCATTTCTGAGGAAAGGGGTTCTCCACCCAAAGTGGTGATCTTACATGGAAGTTCGTTGCATGTTCGACCGATGATCTCGCTTCGCTTCAGGCCAAGGATTTTCTCTGTCCCTTTATTGGCAAACTTAATATAGCCATTTCGGTCCATAATAATGATGCCATCAACGAGGGTCTCAAATATGTATTCTAACCTTTCCAAGCTAGTCCCCCAAACTATCCATCGCTTATCATCTTAGCCGTAAGTTCCGGCGGCTTTCTTTGTTCTTATATTACCGAATTCCATAGGCCTGCTTCAATTTCGACACGTGCTATATATTGTTTAGTCTCGATTATCACAATTATTGCATATATCCGAAACGGATATCAGAACTTTCAGACGAATAGTAAATGGCTTGTCGTTACTATTAATTAGGGGGTCAACATATTACCGGGGTGGCAATTGAACGATGTTCGAATCTGCTTTCACTAAATAAAATTAATTGAACTCTTCTTACTCAAAAGCGTTTATAAGATCAAAACCGCCGGGTATAAACCATCAGCTTGTACAGAGGGGAGGTGACGAGTTGACAACAATTCATCTTATCGAGGAAAACGAAGCAACTGCCGAAGTTAGAGCCGTGTATAATGAGGTCAAGCAACATTTTGGCTTAGATTTTGTGCCCAATGTCTTTAAAGCACTAGCCCATAATCCTGAGAACATGAAGGCGGCATTGGAAGGTATAAAGCAAGATGAAGAGTACTGGGGCAAGGAGGCCTACTACCTCTTCAACTTGGCCGTAGATGTGACTAACCAGTGCTCCTACTGAATTAATTTCGATACTGCTATGTTGAAGCAGTTGGGCTATGATGATGCGAAGATCGAGAAACTAATCAATTCTATTAGTGCGGGTAGCTTGTATAACAAGTACGTGGAAGGCCTTCAATTAGAGCCGGACGTAAGACCAGATGTTATCGTGCGGAAGAAGGCAGCATAAGAAGAGCGATATAAACAGGTTTAAAGCCCTGCTATCCAAGGCAGGGCTTCTTGTCGCTGGGGCACCAGTATTCGAACCCCCGAGCGCACAGCCATTACACAGCCATTACACTTAAGCTTTTCTCGCACTTTCCCCGCCTTTATCTTCGAGAAGCTGCCGTAAGGCTTCCATCCTGGCGTCGACTTTTTCTTCCTCGTGTGCCCTGTGGTGCTCGTCGAGCGGCTCGCCGCATACCGGACAGAGACCGGCGCAGGCGTCATGGCAGAGCGGTTTCATCGGTACGGCAAGGACAAATGCTTCCTCTGCCGGTGGCCCGAGGTCTATCCGTGTCTCGTCTATTGTGTAGACATCTTCACCGGGCATCGTTTCGGTCACGAACACCTCATCTATCTCCCACTCGACAGGAAACTCGAACTCGTTGAGACAGCGGCTGCACTCAAGAAACACCGCCGAAGAGATGCGGCCTTTCACGCGAACGCCGCGCCCCGTATTCTCGATTATTATATCGAAATTGACCGGCTTGCTAAATGCGAGCTTCGTCGTCTCCGATATGATCGGGTTAAAGTCGCGCTCGAAGCTATAACTCTTTTCTGCGCCGACATCTCCCAAAATATCTTTTACGTCAAGAATGACTCTGTTCATCTATATCCCTGCCTTCTCAATCGCGAGGTCCCTATCCCTATTATCACCAATATCAGCATCGGCCATACATGATCGGCGGTCACGACACTTCGATTCATAAAAAAGTCCTTGTGGTGGAATCACAAGAACTTATGCTATGCGCTCGAAAATAATCACGTAAAATGATGTTTGCTTACTTATCGTTCCAGTCTGCCCTGCAATCTGTCGCGCCCCCGCTGGACCGCAGTCAGTAGCTTCCCCAGGTTTACTTCGAGGTTCGCCAGCATCTCATCCGCGTAATCTTCGGCTCCGAGCCTTATCTCCCGTTCTCGTGCCTGCGCCGCTTCGATGATGTCGTTCGCCCTCCGCTCCGCCAGTCTTACGATTTCTTTCTCTTTTAGCATCTCTTCGGCTCGCAGCCTTGCTTCGTCTATGACCCGCTCGGCTTCTTTGTCGGCCTCATCGATCATCTCCTGCCGTTCCTTCACAATCCAACGTGCTGTTTTGAGTTCCTCCGGAAGGGCGGCGCGAAGTTCGTCGATTATCTCGTACATTCTTTGCTCTTGAAGAACGACCGACCCCGATAAAGGAACCTTACGCCCGTTGGCTATTATATCCTCCAGCCGATCAATAAGGCCCAGTATATCCATCTATTCTACTACCTCCCGTGGCTTATGCCAGCGCTCTGCGTAATGATGCTTCGACATTGGGCGAGACAAGTCCTTTTACGTTGCCATCGTACATCGCAATCTCTTTGATGATGCTGGAGCTGAGATAGGCGTACTCGGGGCTCGCCATCATAAAGACCGTCTCTATTCTTGCGTTCAACCTTCTATTTAATTGAGCCATCTGGAATTCGTGTTCGAAATCCGAGACGGCTCTCAATCCCCTTACAATTACCTTCGCATTGTGCAGCTCGACAAAATCGACCAACAAGCCCGTAAACGAATCTACGACTATGGTCGGGTCCCAGGAGACCGCATCCTTGACCATGTCCACTCTTTCTTCGAGGCTAAAGAGAGGTTTCTTGCCTGGATTTATTACTACCCCGACGATCACGCGCTCGTATAAATCTTTTGCACGCTTGATGATATCGATGTGGCCTGCCGTTATAGGGTCAAAGCTCCCCGGCACAACAGCAATCGTCATCTGTCGCCTTTCCTGTAATAGAACGTAATAGCCGTATCTCCATAAGTCCTGGTCGAACTAATTCGCAAACCCGCCACTTCGCCGGAACCGATTTTTGCCGAATGCTCCAGGACAAGTAAGCCATCATCACATAGTAAATCCGATGCAAGCTTACTTAGGATTGCATCTAAAAAGGATACGCTAATTCTATAAGGAGGGTCAAGAAAAATCAAATCAAATCTGACCCCTTGCTTATTAAGTCGATTTAGCGCATCCTCGACATCTTGCTTCAACACGCTCGCTCTAGCTGCTAATTTCGTGAGTTCCAAATTCTTCTCGATTATCTCTGTCGAAATCCGGCTCGAATCGACGAAGTAGGCGAATTTCGCCCCGCGACTGAGCGATTCTATGCCGAGCGCGCCGGTTCCCGCGAAGAGGTCGAGGACAAGCGCCTCGCGCGTAGCGTCGCCGATTATATTGAAAAGCGATTCCTTGACCCGGTCCGCTGTCGGGCGAATATCCAGTCCCTTGGCAGTTCGAAGTTTTGTTCCTTTCGCACTTCCTGAAATCACTCGCATGATATTGCTCGCAGTCTATGATTATCATTATTATTGTACACTCGACGCGTCTCTAAGCCTGGAACAGCCAGTCTAGGTTGTGAGCGAAGCGCGTCCTTATCTCTTCACGCAGGAGCCTGTGCTCGGGCTTAGCCAGCGCCGGGTCGTTATCGACGATTGAAAAAGCCTCGCGCCGGGCATCTGTCAGTATCTCGTAGTCGCGCGTTAGCTTGGCAATGCGCAAGTCCGGCAAACCCGATTGCCGTGTGCCGAAGAGCTGCCCTTCGCCGCGAATCTGCAGGTCCGCCTCGGCCAGTTTAAATCCGTCCTTGATCGTGCGGATGGCATTTATACGCTGTTTTCCCTCATCCGTCGTCGGCTCACCGAAGAGGATGCAGTAAGATTTGAGACCGCTCCGGCCGATGCGCCCTCTCAGCTGATGAAGCTGCGCGAGCCCGAAGCGCTCGGCATCCTCTATCAACATGACCGTAGCGTTTGCGACATCTATGCCGACCTCGATGACGGTCGTCGATATCAAGATGTCAAGCTCGCCCCGGGCAAATGCGGCCATGACCTCCTGCTTCTCGCCCGATTTCAACCGGCCGTGAATCAGGCCGACTCTCAAATCCGGAAATATTTGCGTTTGCAGGTGCTCCGCCTCCTGCATTACAGCCCTTACTTCGATCTTATCCGATTCCTCGATAAGAGGGCAGACGATATATGCCTGGTGCCCATCGGCTACCTCTCGCCGTACCTTTTCGTAGGCCTGCTCGCGCTTATCGGCGCGGCAGAACAGGGTGTCGACGTGCGCGCCCGGCTCCCGGCCCCCGGGGAGTTCTTTTATGATCGTGACATCCAAATCCCCATAGAGCGTCAGTGAAAGCGTTCTCGGTATCGGGGTAGCGCTCATTATCAGGATGTCGGGGTGGTAGCCCTTTTCTTTGAGGTACATCCGCTGCTCCACACCGAACCGGTGCTGCTCGTCGATGATGGCGAGCCCCAGCATCTTGAAGTCGACGTCGTTTTGGATTATCGCGTGAGTTCCGATTATGAGATCGATATCGCCCGCCTGGATGCCGTCTCGCAACGCTTCGCGTTCTTTCTGCGGCATCGACCCGATGAGCAGGGCGGTTTTTACGCCGAGTTCCTCTACTATATCCTTTATCTTGTCGTAGTGTTGGACGGCTAGAACCTCGGTCGGCGCCATCATCGTTGCTTGATACCCGCTTTGAATGGCTGTCAGCAGCGCAAAGAGGGCGACGATAGTCTTTCCGGAACCGACCTCACCCTGGAGCAGCCGGTTCATCGGACCGGTGCGCTCCATGTCGCCTTGAATCTCTCGAATCGCGTCTAGCTGGTCGCCGGTGAGTTCAAACGGCAGGCTTCGCGTTAGCGCTGCCGTAAGTTCGCCGTCGCATGCGTGTGCGACGCCCTTTAAATCGCTTTCGATTCGTTTCTTGCGCGCCGCCAACCCCGCCTGCATCAAAAAGAGCTCCTCGAAGATAAAGCGATGTCGGGCCTGCAGAAGAAGCTCGCGTTCGGTCGGGAAATGTATTTCGCGAAGGGCCTCCGCACGTGGCAGCAGCTCTTTTTTTGTGATGAGAGCCTGCGGGAGAGTCTCTGCGACATCGCCGTATTCGTCGAGCGCGTTTTTGAGTATCCGCCGCATGATATTGGGAGTGACGTTTTTTGTCGCCGGGTGTACCGGCACTATGCAACCCGAGTGAATCGGCTCGCTTTTGGCCTCGCCGACAATATCGTACATCGGGTTATCCATTTGATACTGGTTGAACTTATAATTCACCTTCCCGCTAAAGGAGACTTGCATCCCTTCTTTGAGGCGGGTCGCGATATAATCCTGGTTGAACCAAACTCCCTTAATGTACCCGCTCCCGTCGAAGAGCGAGACTTCGACTATGCGCATGCCGGTTCGGACGCGCTTCTTGTTGACCTCGCGTACCTCCCCGACAACCGTAACCTGCTCACCGCTTTGGACCTCGCTTATCTTCTTCATCTTCGAGAGGTCCAGGTACCTATGGGGAAAATGGAACAAGAGGTCGCCGACGGTTTCGATACCCAGTTTGTTCAGGCTCTGGGCAATCGCGGAACCGACGAATTTTACCTTTATTACGGGCTCGTTAAGCGATGGAATCTGGCTCAATATTAGATAATCCTTAAAAGTCAGGTTAAACGGAGGGCTGAAATCGCTCCTCTTAGCCGTGGGGATGATATATCATGCCGAAAGTGCCCGGCCCGACATAAGTACCGATTACGCTGCCGATTTGCGTCGAAAGGACCAGGTCGTGTGCTATGCCCGCATCCTTGATGTGCGTCTCGAGCTCGCGCGCGGCTTCCGGCGCGTCCGCGTGGAGAATCCCGATAGAGAGACGCTCCGCGCTCTGAGCACTAAGAAGTTCAACGAGCTCTTTGAATATCTTCTTGCGTCCTTTGACCTTCTTAAACGGGACAACCATGCCGTCATCGAGCGTGAGTATCGGTTTGATATTCAAAATGGAGCCTGCCAACGCTTGCGCTTTGCCGATGCGCCCGCCCATCTCCAGATATTTGAGGGTGTCTACGCAAAAGAGCAGCCTCGTATCCCTGACGAGCCCTTCTATTAAAGCCGCTATCTCCGCCACATCTTTGCCGGCGTCTCGCGCTATGACCGCCTCGTTGACAATAAAAGCCGTGCCGCCGCTTGCCAGCTTGCTATCTACGACCGTCACCGGGACATCGACGTTCCGGCTCGCTATGTCGGCCGATTGAATCGTCCCGCTAAGGTGCCCGGAGAGGTGTATCGAAAAGATATGATCGTAGCCCTCATATTTCGAGTAGGCATCTATAAACTCCTGGACCGACGGTTGAGATGTCTTGGGAAGGATGTCCGACGCGCGCAACATCGGGTAGAATCTCTCGGGCGGCATCTCCACCCAGTCCTTGTAGGCCTCTTCTCCAAAACGGACCATGAGCGGTACCATCGTCACATCGTTCTCGTCATAGTAGGTGAGCGCCATATCGGCTGTGCTATCCGTAACAATCGCAATCTTAGTCATAGACCACCTCGCACTTGAATGTAGGCCTGCAGTTAATAGAGCGTCACGACATGGCAAGATTATAGCTGGTCTTCTTGTAAACGCCGCCGTGGCGGATTTATTCTATGCCGATAAGAAAGTAGTAAACGGGCTGGCCGCCATAGTGAATGTCGAGCTCGACGTCGGGGAACCGCTCCTCGAACATCTTCGTAAGCTCGTCTATTTGGTCGGCGTCTATGGTATCGCCCGCGAGAATCGTCGCTATTTCGCTCTCATCGTCTATCATCGCTTCGAGGAGCGTCATCGTCGTCGCGAGAACGTCGCCGCCGGAGGCTTTGATGTCGCCGGCGTATAGACCTATGGTCTCACCTTTCTTGATGTCTCCGTTCTTCGTATCGCGCACGGCGTATGTCACCTCACCCGTCTTCACTTCATCGCATTCGATGGTCATCGCCTCGATGTTTTGGTCGATTGAAGCGGATTCGTCAAAGGCCAGCATTACCCCGAACGCTTCCGGTATTGACGTGGTCGCAACCACTCTGACCGTCTTATCGGTCAATCCGTCGACCTGTTGGGCCGCCATAATGATGTTTTTGTTGTTGGGTAGAATTATGACTTCGGCGCGGCGAAGTTCGTTTACGGCTGCGACCAGGTCGGCCGTGCTCGGATTCATGCTTTGGCCGCCATCGACAATCGCATGTACGCCGAGGTTCGACAGAATCTCTTTGACGCCTTCCCCACCGGCGACCGCAATGATGCCTATGCCTTGCTCCTGGACTAGAGCGCCCTCTTCCTTCAACGATTCGGTACGCACTTTCGACTGTTCGATGATGTTGTTTATCTGAACCTCGGATATCGTTCCCAGCCCGGTCGCGATTTGCACGACCGCTCCAGGATCGTTGGTGTGGACATGTATCTTAGTCAACTTGCGTGTGCCGACTACCAGCACCGAGTCTCCGTATTTCTCCATCTCGATTTCGACCTCGTCTAAATCGATACCCTCGCTCTTTAAAATAAATTCGGTGCAATATGTGAACTCTATGCTCTCATCGACTATCGTAAGCTGGTCCTTCTCGTCGGCTATACCGTTCTCGAGCTTGATGCCTTTCTGAGCGGACAAGATTCCCTTGGCCATAATAAGCAGGCCGTAGCCGCCGGCATCGACAACGCCCGATTCTTTAAGTATGGGCAGCAACTCGGGAGTGCGCTCGACCGACCTCTTGCCCTCCTCGATAATGTAAGAACAAAGGTCCGCCGGGTGCAAGTTCTTGCCGTGGAGGCGCATACCCGCGTTCGCCATGTCCCTTATAACCGTCAACATCGTGCCCTCGACCGGCTTCTTTACGGCCCCATAAGCGGCCGACGCGCCGTTATCGAGCGCTTCGATAATCACGTCCGCGGTGAGTTCTTCGTGGTTTGCGATGCTCTCGCAGATACCTCTGATTATCTGCGACAAAATCACGCCCGAATTCCCGCGCGCGCCCATCAACGACCCATAGGTTATTACTTTAGCCAATTCCGCAATGGTCGCGTCGCCTGCTTTTACGGTTTCGTCCCGGACGGTTTTCATGGTGAGCACCATGTTAGTGCCCGTGTCCCCATCGGGAACCGGATAG
The DNA here is from genome assembly GCA_030018005.1 of Actinomycetota bacterium. Taxonomy (GTDB): domain Bacteria; phylum Actinomycetota; class Aquicultoria; order Aquicultorales; family Aquicultoraceae; genus Aquicultor. The sequence continues at coordinate 19,795 of JASEGT010000016.1, read as the reverse complement.
ACGTTGAGGCGGTTTATTTCGTCTTGATATTTAATGAGAGCAGCCAAAGAGGCGTTCACCAGGAATGCGATGTCGCTCTTGGTTATGGTTTCGGGCAGTTGGTCCCGCAGGCTAGCCTTCATCTACGACCAATCCATTGAGTTCCGCGATAAGGTCTTCGATGCTTACATTGTGCATGTTAGCGCCGTTTTCGAGGCTCTCCACGGATGAGGCCAGGCAACCGACGCATACCATATCGTATTTTATAAACACGTCCATGGCCTTAGGGTGAGCCATCAGAGCATCTTCGATGAGCATGTCCTTTGAAAACCGCATATCTCCTCCATCCGAAGAAACCTTCCACTTACTCCGTCACGGTTTAAGTTAGTATTATCTGCAAATTATAACATAAGTTCTCTCCGTTTTTGCCGAACTTCCGCACACGCGTCACAACAACTGCGTAATTGGACACGACTTGGCGGAAAACCGAATTTGTGGCAAATATATTGCCATTAAGGGGAATAAATGATAGTATTGGTTCTTGTTTAATTTATTCTGAAGAGGAGATAGACATGGCCAGGAAATGTGTTATATGCGGTAAAGGGCCCATGAGCGGTAATAACATAAGCCATTCACACCGCGTTACAAAGCGCCGGTTTAACGCAAACGTCCAGAAAGTACGCGCAGTCATCGACGGCTCTCCGCAGAACGTCTACGTCTGCACCAAGTGCATGAAGGCTAATAAGGTGGTTCGCGCGGTTTAGCGAGATGAAAATGCTTTCCCGGTCTTAAAAAAGGCCGGGTTTTTTATTTTATCCGACAGCGAGCGACCTGACTTCCGAACCATCGACCAGCGATACGATTCTAACGAACCCGTCCTCTACCAGCCCCACAGTCGGAAAATCCTCGTCCCCTTTGGGAAGGGCCGCACTCCCGGGATTTACAATCAGCAAATCGCCGCGCTTCTCCAGGCGAATCACATGCGTATGGCCGAGCGCAACAATATCCAGATTGTACTTACCGCCAAGTTCGAGCAGGTCGGCTTCGCGGTGTGTATGGCCGTGTGTGGCCATCAACGAGAGACCTCCGGAGTAGACGAGCGCATAGGGCGCTTGTATGGGGTACTCGAGAGCGATGGTATCGACTTGCGCGTCGCAATTTCCCTGCGCGAAGACCATAGGAAAAGGCGCGCTGTTCAACGCATGCGCGAGCTTCATCGGATTGTACTCTTCGTAGCGCGGGTTGAAGGGCCCGCTCCCCAGAATATCCCCCATATGTATCACGAGGTCGGCGCCTTCGAAGACCTTTTCAGCCTTCTCCCATGCGTCGATATAGCCGTGCGTGTCGCTAATCAGCCCTATCTTCAACGTCGTCACTCCTTCTAACCGAATCGTCCATCGCAGTTTCTATGTCGCGCTTCGAAGCGTCCGATATGGGCAAAGGCACCGCCTGAGGGCTGCCTTTGCCCAGCAGCGCCGCGCCCTTGATTTTCTTTAACACATAGACCTTAGCCCTGTCTACAGCGTCATATGCCTCCAGCCCATGCGCCAGATACGCGCATATCGCCGAAGCCGTCATGCAGCCGGTACCCCGAACGTTGCCCCTCTCTATTCTTAACGCCTCGTAATAATACTCGTCCGTTCCGTCATATAAAAGGTCGACCGAGACCGGTCCCGACAAGTGCCCTCCTTTGATGAGCACCCATTCGACTCCGGTATCTTTTATTATCTCAGCCGCCTGAAAAAGGTCGTCTTCGCTCTTGATGGCTACGCCCGAGAGGAGCGCCGCCTCATCGATATTGGGGGTCACCATAAACGCTTTTGGCAAAAGTCTTTTTTTTAAGACCGCCGTCGCGGCCTCCGAGGTCAAAAGCCTGCCGTCGGTCGCACGGATCACGGGGTCGATGACCGATTTTACGTCGGGATTCTCGCTGATGATTCTCGCGGCCTCCATGATATTCTCGGAACTGCCCAGCATCCCGGTCTTTATCCCGTCGATACTCGTATCCGCGATAATGGCATCTACTTGAGAGCGGACGATGCTTGAGCAGAGCACTTCGAAAGCGACCACGCCGGTGCTGTTTTGGGCGGTAACTGCGGCTATCGCCGTATAAGGATAGGTCGCGCACTCCGTCAGCGCAAGCATATCGGCTTGAATGCCGGCACCTCCGCTCGGGTCGGAGCCCCCTATAGCTAAGACCTTCTTCAACTCCATCATGACCATCCTAGAAATGTGTATATCCTGATTGCCGCATCGGGCTTTCACTGCCGTCCCAGTCTATAACGGTTATACCGTGCGGACTCTCTAAGACCTCGCCTACCGCCGTCACCTTTAGGCCGGCTTCGACAAAAGCGTTTTCTACCGCTCCCTGAAGCTGCGGCGATAACGTGAAGACCAGTCCATAGTCCTCGCCTCCGCTCAGCGCCAAATCGATGGCGCGCTCACCGGTGAGAGCTACCACACTGTCGACACCCGCCGCAATCGGAACCTTGTTCAAGTAGATGCGCGCGCCCACGCCGCTGGCCTCGCATATATGCGCGACTTCGCTGGCCAGCCCGTCGCTTATGTCCTCCATCGCGTTGACCCTGAGCGCTGACAGAATCCTTCCCGCTTTTACCTGCGGCTCGGGTTGAAAATGCGCCTTCCTTAAGGCAGCGGCGTTCTTGACCTTCTGCTCGATATCCGGGTGGAGCACCAGGCGCAAGCCCGCTGCCGAGGCGCCAAGCTCTCCGGTGACCATTATGATGTCGCCGATCTGAGCATCGCTCCTACGACTCAATTTCTCCTCTTCGACCTCGCCCATCAGGGCGACATTTATAATTAACTTCTCCGACCTGGTGACATCGCCGCCGACGATTCGCACATCGTTAGCGCGCGATACTTCGGCCATGCCGCGATAGAGGTCCTCGACATAGGCCACCTCCGTTTCGGGAGGCAACGCTAGAGATACGACCGCGTAACGCGGAAGTCCTCCCATCGCTGCGATATCGCTGATATTTACCGCGATGGACTTATAACCCAGCTGATAGGGAGTTATCGACGTCAACGTGAAATGGACGTCCTCGACCATAAGGTCGGTGGTTAAAAGCGTATAATCGAGCCCGCTCTTCTTGACTACGGCCGTGTCATCGCCGATCGTCAAAATAACCCGCTCATCCGCCTGCTCTACTATCTGCGCGATACGCTCGATGAGCGCGAACTCACCGATATCCTTTACTTTCATCAACAAGACTCGCTTCGCGTTCCGAGATGCTCCGCTACGATTTTCATCGCGCAAAAATCACCGCACATCGTGCAGCCCTCGATGTCGGCCGCTTTGCGCTCTCCGTGAGCCCGAGCCGCTTTGACGGGGTCGATGGCGAGCCGTATTTGCTCGTTCCAGTCGAGCGCTTTGCGGGCTTTCGCCATCGACAAATCCCAATCCGCCGCACCTTTGACCCCTTTGACGATGTCCGCGGCGTGCGCCGCGATTCTCGATGCGATCACGCCCTCGTGGACATCTTCGGTGGTGGGCAGACCGAGGTGCTCTCTCGGTGTGACGTAGCATAAGAAATCGGCTCCCGACACCGCCGCCATCGTCCCCCCGATAGCCGCCGTTATGTGGTCGTAACCCGGAGCGACATCGGTGACGAGCGGCCCGAGCACGTAGAACGGAGCCCCTTTGCATATCTCTTTTTCAAGCCTCATGTTGGCGGCAATCTGGTCGAAAGGCATGTGTCCCGGCCCCTCGACCATCACCTGCACATTTACAGCTCGTGCGCGGTCTACCAGCTCACCAAGGACCAGCAGCTCTTGGATTTGCGCCCTGTCCGACGCGTCCGCGAGACACCCGGGCCTTAGCCCGTCCCCGAGACTGAGCGTTACATCATGCTCGCGCGCGATTTCGAGGAGGCGATCGTACATCTCATATAGTGGGTTTTCCTTCTGGTTGTGAATCATCCAGCCGACCGTCAACGCGCCGCCGCGACTGACGATATCGGTGACTCGTCCTTGCTGCTCCAAAGCATCTAGGCTCTTCCAGGTTATTCCCGAGTGGACCGTCATGAAATCGACGCCTTCGCGGGCCTGCTCCTCTATCACCTCGAAGACATCTTCGGCGGTCATATCGACAATCGTGCCGTGCCTTGCCTTCGCTAAAACCGCGGCCTGATAGATGGGAACCGTCCCAATGGGAAGGGGGCACCTCTCGATGATGGCCTTGCGTATCTCGACGAGCGGCCCGCCCGTGCTCAAATCCATGACCGTGTCGGCGCCCGCGTTTATCGCCGCCGACAGCTTCTCAAGCTCCTCATCTATATACGGGTACTCCTCGGAGGTGCCGATATTGGCGTTTACCTTGGTTCGAAGTCCTTCGCCGACGCCGACGCCCTTGGCGTCGTGCCGATTGACATTCATCGGTATCACCACGGTGCCCCCTAGAAGTCTCTCTACCAACAGCTCTTGAGCCAAGCCTTCCTCTATTGCGACCGCCGCCACGACTTCAGAAACACGTCCCGCTTTCAAATCATCTATAATCGTCGCCATACAAACCTCAAATCATGCGTTCTTTCTTAAATCGCTCTATCATATCGTTCAGGAGCTTGGCCTCGTTTTCCATATCTACCGCTCCCGCTATCGCCGAAATAGTCGCTATGCCGCCAGCTCCGGCCGCTATGACTCCTCCAATATTATCGGTGGTAAGACCCCCGATAGCAACCACCGGCACGCTCACAGCCGCCACGACCTTCACCAGTCCTTCTATACCCATAGCGGGCGCGGCATCATCCTTGCTCATCGTAGGATATATGGGGCCGAGCCCGATATAGTCGGCGCCGTCTTGAGCGGCCTCGATGGCCTCGTCGAGATTGGTCGCCGATATGCCTATTATATATCCATCGCCCAATACCTCGCGCGCGGCCCGGCAGGGCATGTCGTCTTGCCCGAGATGGACGCCGTCGGCATCGACCGCGAGCGCTATATCGACCCGGTCGTTGATGATAAGGAGCGCTCCCGAAGCCACCGTTATAGCGCGCAAGCTCATCGCCGTCTCCAGCATCACGCGACTCGAGGCCTTCTTCTCACGGTATTGTATGGTACCGGCACCACCGGCTACCGCCGCCTCGGCCATCGCGATGTGGGTTCGCTCTAGATAGTCGGCGGTAACCACATACAGGCCCACTCGCTCTTTGAAGCTAAACCGGAAGCTCAATCTCGAGGTTCGCCCCCTTTATAATCGCGTCGGCATCGAGCGCATAAACCTCGTCGTAGAGGACGGCGTGGAAGCTGCCCGGTTTTCCCTGGGTTGAGGCCGCGGCCTTTTCCCCCGCGATGCCGAAGGCTACCAACGCACCCGTCGCCGCCTTGAAATAGTCGTTTTGAACCGCCGTAAAACCGGCGGTAATCGTCGTCGACATGCAGCCGGTGCCTGTAATAGTCGCCATCATCGCGTCGCCGTTTCGCACAAAAGCTATTCTTTCGCCGTCGGTGATGATGTCCTCGGCGCCCGTAACGCTTACGACACAGCCTTCGCTCTGGGCCAGGGATCGCGCTGCGTCCACAATATGCTCGTTCTTTCCAATAGCCTCGACGCCCTTTATCTCGCCACCGGCGCCCGCCAAGATACCGATTTCAGCGCTATTGCCTCGAATAACCGCCATATTCACTTCTTTTAGCAGCGACTTCACGGCATCGGTCCTGAGCGCGGTCGCCCCGGCTCCCACCGGGTCGAGCACGACCGGAACGCCGAGCTCATTGGCTTTCTTTCCGGCTATTATCATAGACTCAATCAGCTCCGGGGTGAGCGTGCCGATATTGAGCACGAGCGCTCCCGCAAACCCTACCATTTCTTCGACTTCCTCGCGCGCGTGCGCCATCACCGGTAGAGCGCCGAGGCACAGCGTCATGTTAGCAGTCTCGTTCATCACGACAAAATTCGTAATGTGGTGGATCAGCGGCTTCTGCTCCCTTATTTTGACCAAGTCGTCCGCGAGTTCTTTTACAAATGTCTCCATCATCTTCCTCCTATTTTTAAAAACCTGGTATTGTTAGAAACACAACAAAATAGAAGCCATACCAACAGGGGTACGGCTTCAAGCCTATCATGCTATCCCTTCGCTGGCATTACCCAGAAACGACCTCGCCTCAACGTTTCGGCCGTTATTCAGGTTCAAACGGTCGTGAAGTCGTCCTTCACCTCTCAGCCGCCGATAAGCAGCTCCCGCCTCATATTATGCAATTATGTAACAAGTATCATAACCAAAAGAGCGTGGACGAGCAATACTTTCCACGCTCGACGCTCAACTATACCTGCGGTGAAGCCGGTGATAGGTTCTCTGACGCGGCTTCGCCGCCATAGAGGCGCAGATATTGTCCAAAGATACCCGCGTTGACCAGCATCGCGTAGAAGAGCGTAAACGCGGCGCCTATCAACAGGCCTATCAGACCCACAAACGCCAAAAGCGATGCCACGAACGCGAGCAAGACCGAGACGACATAGTCGCTCGGGTTTGCTTTGGCCAGCTCTATCATCTCGTTGAACTTGAACGCGTCGCCTATCTCCTCGTTTCGGGAAAACTGCATCGCTACAACCGGGATGACAAAGTAATAGAGAATATTAAAAATGCTGCCCAGCGCGGTACTTATGTTCTGGATGATTCCGACTATAATAGCGACGGCCAGCCCATAAGCCAATGCCACTATCAACATTTTGACGCCGGTCGTAAAGAAGCCGCTCCAATCATCCCACTCCGGCAGGACCGGGTCGACGCCTCGAGCTACATTTTGCAGAACTCGCACGTAATATCCCATAAGCGGGATGGCCGGGACGAGCAGAAACGAGAAGAGCAACAATAAGCCTCCGATGAGGACTTTCTTCAACCAGTTCGGGTCTTGTAAAACATAAGAAAATGCCTGCGAATAATTCATGACCTACTCCTTTCTTGTTAGGGCCGCGTCTTTCGCTCGAATCGTGCTTCGATGCTGCTTTAAATAGGGAGCGTCGATACTGAGGGCAAACCTTCGATTATTAAGCGACACCCCCCTATATGCCCTAAATTATGGATGTTTACACCCAATGCAACCAAGCATAACTATAGCTCGTTAAAATATCGTTAAATCAACGAGCTATCGCTATAAAGTTTCCTCTTTAGGATGAATTAGCGATTGCTTGCGATATTCCTGCCAGCAGCGGGTCGAATATTACACCTTATATATAATTTAAGCGATTGCTCTACAGGTGGTCGTAATTTCAGGAGATAATGGGGATAAGGATAATAGTAGAAGTGGGGGGTGTTATGACTCAAACATTTTCCGGTAGAAAAGCGATGGGCGCAATAGGAAGCCCCGTCTTTCTGGTTACATCCGCGCATGATGGAGAACGCGGCATAATGACCGCCAATATGGTCGCGGGCATATCGTTTAAACCGCCGCTCGTGAGCGTGTCGCTCAGCAAGCACTCCCAGACCGGCAAACTCGCCGGCGCCGGCGGCGAACTGGCTCTAAATATCATCCCGGCAAGCTTGATGGACCTGGCTAAGAAAATAGGCCGGAGCAGCGGGAATAAAATTGACAAGTTCGAGGAGTTTGCAATCGAGACTATCCCGGGAGAAGCTACTTCTTGTCCGCTTGTAACAGGCGCTGTGACCGCGCTCGAATGCAAAATCGAGAGCGCAACCGATATCGGGTTGCACAGCCTGTACATCGCGCAGGTCACGGCCTATCACGACCTCAACCCCGGAACCCCGCTCTATCTCTTTCATGGGCGGTACTTCGCCCTCGGCGAGGAGTTAGGCACGTTTCTTTAGAGCCTTAGGCCAACGCCTTTGGTTAGAGCAAACGCGCGAGTACCTGGTATCTCCCGCGCCAAACTTAGAAGCAGGCTAGTAGATGCTTGTTCCCTAAAGTAGAATATTACTGGCTCGCTTTATACTGATTCTTCGCGTTCAGGAACTCGTCGTAGGTCTTCGTAAAGACATGTCGGCCCGAGTTGTCCGGCGCGAGAACGTAATACAGGTATGGATCGCCGGTGGGATTAAGCGCGGCTTCAATAGATGCGGCGCTCGGGTTGCAGATAGGGCCGGGCGGCAGACCTTTGTTCTGATAAGTGTTGTAGGGAGAGTCTATTTTTAGATCGTCCAGCGTGAGCTGGTCTTTCCAAACCGGCAGCGCATACTGGACCGTTGCATCGATTTGAAGCGGCATCCCCTGCGCAATGCGATTATATATTACCGACGCTACCAGCGCCCGCTCATCGTCGACTCTCGTCTCGCGCTCAATCATCGATGCGATGACCAGAATCTCGTATTGGGTTCTGCCGTATGCTTGCGCATTGTCCCAGTTGAGATGAGCTGTCATCTCTTCAAAGCGTCCCAGCTGCATATTGATAAGCTCTTGCGCGGTAATATCTTCCTGGATGCTGAAGGTATCGGGGTAAAGATAGCCCTCCAGGCTGGTCGTGGGAGCCCCGTTCTTTCTCAAGAATTCATACTCTACGAGGATGAGCCGCTCATTTACGGCCGAGAGGTACTCTTCCTTTATCAACTCGGTGCGCGACGCTACGCGCTCGGCAATCTGATTTGCCGTCCAGCCTTCGGGGATTGTCAACTTTACATATCTTATCGACGGGCCCTTTACGAGTTGGCCAATTACGACCTCGTTGTCCATGCCCGTCTTAAATTCGTATTTGCCGGGCTTGAAATCAGTGCCGACGCCCCGCTGCCTTACTAGAAGCCTGAAGACGAGCGCGTTTTTGACGACTTTCTTATCCTCAAGAAGGTCGGCTATCGCGGTCGCCGTCATACCTTCCTGTATCTCGACAGTGACAGCTTTTTGCTCCACCTTCTCGCTTTTATTTCCCGCGCTCAACGAATACGTTGCCGCAAACGCAACGACTGCTATCACGACTATTAGCGATATTGTTGCTATGATTTTCTTAACTATTCCTGCTTTTGCTGCGTGTTTTCCTGTTCCCAGTTTCTTTGAGCCCCCGTTTCTTTTGAGTCTAAATATGCCTGAAGTATGAGTGTGGCCGCGACCTTGTCTACAACTTCTTTTCTCTTCTTTCTGCTCACATTGGCTTCAGCCAGCGCCCGTGACGCCGAAAGCGTCGTCATCCGCTCGTCCCAGGTGCGCACCGGCACGCCCACAAATTCCTTTAGCTTCTCGGCGAAGACCAAGGTCGCCTCGGCCTGTGGCCCGACCTCTCCCCTCAAGGAAAGCGGCAGGCCTATGACCACCTCGCCGACACCATACTCCTCGCACAGCTTCCGGATGTACGCCAGATGAGCGTCATCCGCCCCCCTAACAACGGTCTCGAGTGGCAACGCCATTCGCCCCGCAGGGTCGGACATCGCCAGCCCAATTCGCCGTTCTCCGAAATCTATGCCCAAGACGCGCATTATTTCGACAACATTCCCTCTATCTCTTTAAGGCCTTCTGCGAGCGCCTTCTCGATACCTTCCGGGTCTTTGCCGCCGGCTTGAGCGAGGTCCGGCCTTCCGCCGCCCCCTCCGCCCACCAGCGGCGCTACCTTTTTTATCAGATTACCGGCGCTAAAGCCGCTTTTGACCTTGTCAGGCGTCGCCGCCGCAAGCAGAAGAACTTTGCCGTCAACGGCGCTTGCAAGAAGCATCACCGACGAACCGGCCTTTTCGCGAACCAGGTCGGCATAGATACGAAGGTTATCCATATCCGTTGCCTCGACCTTCTCGACGATGACTTTCGTCTCCTTAAATAGCTTGGCCCGCGAGATTATCTCGCTTATTTGCTCCCCGACCGAGCTTTTCTTAACCGACCCCAACTGCTGAGCCTGGTCTCTAATCGTCTTGACAAGCATCGTGACCTTATCCGCTACTTTGTCGGTGTCGGTCTTGAGGATGCTCGCAACCTCATAAAGCTCGTTCTCCTCTTTGTATAGGTAACGCAGAGCGGCGCCATTGGTGACCGCCTCTATCCGGCGCGTGTTGGCACCAACGCTGCCCTCGCTGGTTATCTTAAACAAGCCTATCTCGCTCGTATTGCCGACATGGGTCCCGCCGCATAGCTCCCGGCTGAAATTACCGACCTCGAGCAGGCGGACGAAATCGCCGTATTTCTCATCGAAGAGTGCCGTTGCGCCGCTCTCGCGCGCGAAGTCGTACGATGTTACGAACGCCCGCACCGGGTGGTTCTCAAAAATCTTAGCATTTACCAGTTCTTCTACTTTACGAAGCTGCTCCCTTGATATGGCGGAGAAATGCGTTAAGTCGAAGCGGAGCCGGTCCGGCTCGACGAGTGAGCCCGCTTGCTTGACATGCTCTCCGAGTACGAGGCGAAGCGCCCATTGGAGCAGGTGGGTCGCAGTATGGTTTCTCTTTATCGATAGGCGCCGCTCTAATGCGACCTCGAGCCTGATAGCCTGGTCTATACTTATCGTTCCCCTGGTCACCTTTCCTACGTGAACAACGACTCCCTCCACGGGTTCCCGCGCATCGCCAATGGTCACCTCACCCGTTTCGCTCTTTATAATGCCCTTGTCTCCGACCTGGCCGCCTTTCTCTGCGTAGAACGGCGTTCGGTCAAGGACTATCTCCACTTCGTCGCCTTCGGACGCTTCGGTAGCGACCACGTTGAGTTTGATTATCGCCTTAATCACAGCCTGCGCCTCGTCGACCTCGTAGCCGAGGAACTCGGTCTTGCCGAACTCCTCTTTTACCTCTTCATAGACTTCTCGGTCAACCGACTCTTTTTCACCGGCCCAGGAAGCCCTGGCGCGCTCTCGCTGCTCTTTCATCAATCCGACAAAGGTCTCCTTGTCGACCGATATGTCGTGCTCTTCCGCTATCTCGACCGTCAACTCGAGCGGGAAACCAAATGTATCATAGAGCCGGAAAACGAAATCCCCGCTAAGCGTATCGCGTTTCTCTTGTTGCGCCAGCTCGATAGCTTGTTCGAGCATGTTGAGTCCCTGTTTCAGAGTCTCCATAAACCGCACTTCTTCATGTCCGGCGATTCGCCGTATAAACGCGGCGTTGTCCGCCAGCTCGGGATAGGCGTTCTTCATCGTCTCCACCACGGTATCGACGACCTGCTCTATAAAGGGAGTCTCCAGCCCGAGCAGGCGCGCATGCAAGATTGCCCTCCTCAGAAGCCTCCTTAAGACATAACCGCGTCCTTCGTTCGACGGCAATACCCCGTCGTTTACCATAAAGGTCAAAGCCCTGCTATGGTCGACGATTACCTTGATTGAAATGTCCTTTTGCGGGGATGCCCCGTATGGAGTTCCCGTCAACATGGCGACCTTGTCGACAATCGCTTTGAGCGTATCGGTCTCGAAATTGGTTTGCGTGTTTTGGAGCACCCTGGCGATACGCTCAAGCCCGGCTCCGGTGTCGATGTTCTTCTTCGGGAGCGGATGAAGGTTACCCTCATCGTCCCGATTAGATTCCATGAACACTAGATTCCATATCTCCAGGTAACGGTCGCAGTCACAACCGACGCTGCAGCATCCGTCCGCGCACCCGCAATCCGGCCCGAGGTCATACATTATCTCGGAGCAAGGGCCGCACGGTCCGGTAGGCCCAGCCGACCAGAAATTGTCCTCGTCACCCATCCTGAAAATACGGTCCTCGGCAAGACCCATCTCGTCGCGCCATATCGCGAAAGCCTCATCATCGTCTTGGTAGACCGTGACATAAAGGTTCTCCACCGGGAGTTGCAGTTGCTCGGTCACGAATTCCCATCCCCATCTGATGGCTTCCTTCTTGAAATAGTCGCCGAACGAAAAGTTGCCGAGCATCTCAAAAAAGGTTAAGTGCCGCGCCGTTTTACCGACGTTTTCGATATCCGTCGTGCGCAGGCATTTCTGAACCGTTACGGCCCGAGTATAGTCGACCTTCTTCTCGCCGAGAAAGACCGGCTTAAACTGGACCATCCCCGCCGCCGTAAGCAGCAGGGTGGGGTCATCCGGGACCAACGACGAACTCGGCAAGACCTTGTGTCCCTTGCTCTCAAAAAACGCTAAGAACTTCTTTCTTATTTCGTCTGACTTCATAATTTATATCACCCTTCAAAGGCAACGCATCGATTGCGGGATTTTTTCTCCCTATCATTATAGGGCATTTAGCGCCGATTTTGCCAAACTTATGTCTTAGAATCTACCGGACATGCGGCAAGCTCACCGCCACCCGGCCCGTTATTGCGTTCCCGGAAATGGAGGTAGAGCGCTTTGCCGACTGCGGCAATCGGTATAGTGACCAGCATCCCTATGAATCCGAAGAGCGTGCCACCGGCCAAAATCGCGAAAATGACCACGACAGGATGGAGGTTTACCTGCTGACTCATTATCCTGGGGGATATTATGATGCTGTCGAACTGCTGCACCGCGATGAGGACGAGGACTGTGATAAGCGCAAGCTGCCATGAGGTTCCCAGGGCGATAAGCACCGCCGGAGCACCCCCCAAAATCGGGCCTAAATACGGGATAATATTGAAGAAACCGATAATGAATCCGAGGAGTATCGCATAGTCCACGCCGATTAACCACAAACTGACGCCGGACAAGACACCGACCGTAAGCGCGACCATGGCTTGTCCTTTAAGAAAACCGCCGACGATGCAATCGATTTTCCTTATTATCTGCATCCCCTCGACGCGGTGTCTCTCGGGCATCATCTCACTTATCGTCTTACGCAAGACACTGAAGTCTTTGAGGACATAAAACGCGATGATCGGCGCAAGGATAAGGTTGAGCACCCCGCCGAATAGGTTGACTGTAAAGGTCGGCACATATAGCGCCGCACGCTGCGCTAACGATGTTATGGAGTTCTGCATGCCAACGATGAAGCGAGTCACGCCCGAGCCCTTAAGGTAGTGATGGCCGGCGATATAATCGTTTATATACAGGCCGACGTTGGCTATATATTCGGGGATTTTCGAGATAAGACTATTGCTCTCCCGGTAGAGAATTGGTCCGACATACGTGCTCGAAAGCGTGAGCGCGACGATTATTCCCAGATATGTGAGAAGGAGAGCGAGGATTCGGGGCATACCTTTATCGTCCAGGTAGTTGACGACCGGGCGCAGTATGTAGACGATTGCCATAGCATACAAAAACGGCATTATGACCGCACGCAGACTGCTCAAAACGTAGAGAGCGACCCCTATCATGACTATCACACCGACGCATGTCCACGCGACTATTCCAACGCTTTTGACGCGTTCGAGCCCGTTTTCGGTTTTCAACTACGCCTCCCGGTCACGCAGCATTTTCTCCCTCAAAACCTCAAGCGTACGCCTGAGGAGTCTAGAAACATGCATCTGTGATATACCGAGCTGCTGCGCTATCTCCGTCTGTGTCAGACCGCGAAAGAAGCGCAGGTATAATATCCTTTGCTCTTGCTTGCTTAATTCCTTGAGTGCGTCAGCCAGGCACGTTCTATCCTCGATGCCGATGAGTTCCTTGTCATCTTCACCAATATACTCTAAAAGCGAAAAACTATCATCGGTATCAGAGGACAAATCCCGGTCCAGAGAGACAAAGCTGTAGACCTCGCTGGTTTCCATCGCTTCAATCACCTGCTCCGAGGTGACGTTAAGGTGCGCCGCTATCTCGGCGACCGTCGGCGACCTCCTTAAATCTTGAGTCAGCGCGTTTACGGCATGCGTAACCAGAAGGTTTAGCTCTTGGAGGCGCCGGGGCACTTTCACGGCCCATCCCTTATCTCTAAAGTAGCGCTTTATCTCACCCACGATAGTCGGGGTCGCATATGTCGTAAACTCCACTGCCCTTTCGACATCGAACCTATCAATCGCCTTTATCAAGCCGATAGTCCCGACCTGTATCAAGTCCTCTACAGGCTCACCCCGGTTCTTGAAGCGCCTTGCCAGATACTCCACGAGGTTTATATACATCGACACGAGTTCATCCCTGATCTCGGGTGATTTACTCTTTCCATACTCTATGAAAAGCTCTAACGTATGCGTTTTGTCCCAAGCTAAAGCCTTACTGTTTTTACGTTTTTTTCCCTCTTGCGAGCCGGCCAAAACTACCGCGCCTCCTCAATAAAATAAACATATGCGCTGCCGAAGCCAAGCCTCAGCCCTGCGCATAGGGCATCTTGCATCGTTTCGCACACTTTATCTAAACTACGAACTTGACCATGAGTAGATTCCTGGTTCTCGCATCGACGCGCGTCCACTCTACCTTGTCCATGACGGAGTTGAGAATCGAAAATCCGAATTTCTGCAACAACTCATCCTCGAGAGACTCGGCACTTCCCAGACCGGGTACGAGTATCTCCAAGCGATCCGGGTGGATCACGAATGCGACGTTGAAGACCTCTTGTGCGGGATCGTCCAAAGCGATAACGTACGCTTCATCGATGGCCATCTTAAGGTCCTCCAGCGAATCGACCGTGAAATTCATGCGGCTTGCGATTCCGGCTATAGCTAACCGTATGAGCCGCGCGTATTCCCTGCGTGCCGGGACATTCATCTCTACCCTGTCGATAATCGTCATCTTCGCTTATCACCTCAAATAATAGAATGCGCCCCGATTTCGAGCGACATTCCCTTTTCCTTAAAATCCAGACCGCACTCAAACCCCGGCATGCGGCTTTCTATATTCGTTTAGTCATCGCGAACGGCTTGGGTCTGATTGGCTGAATGAAATTCTATCATATGCAGGCTTTTCATTACCATAGAACTTATGACAAAAAGCAAAACCGGCTGTGTGGACTTTGTTGTCCACGCAGCCGGTCACTACGCGTGTGAGATAGTCGACAACGTCAACTCAACGACCTTGACGGCCAACTATACCTGCACGGCCCGAATTCGCAAAGCCGGAAGTCTACCGGGCAGATGATACATTTTTCCCGGTTGGTCACAAGCGTCGACTGCCTGGACGAAGCATTGCGCCGCACTATGACTGTTTCGTGGTACTGGTTACTGTTTGATACATGCACGTTGTTATTGCCTGGGAATAGCATTTTTAATCCACTGCTCCAATACTTTAGTATCGATGTAACCATCGTGCTCGTGAAGCCTCTTGCCGGAAGCACTCATCATAAACAACGCCGGCGTAACCTCAAACTTATAGGTCACTAAGAGCTGAGTTATATCAGCTCCGCCGCTGTCTATGTCGACGACGATAAACTCGACATCGCTCGCGTACCGGTCTTTCATGGCTTTTATGTCATCGGCGATTTCCTGCGATACCGCGCAGTCGTCGCTGAAAAACATCAATAATACGGGCCTGCTCTTGTCGAGAAGCGCCGTGTCCAATTGCTGAGCGCTAGATGAGCTTGCCAATTCCTGGAGAATTTCCTCGGGAGTCTCTGGTATCTTGGCCTCGCTGATATGCCTGAACAAAGCCTTGGCGACCTCTTCGTATCGTGAATCGACATCCGCGGATGACGCCTTCTTAATAAGGCGCGCTCCCTTGACGGGATTCGAGCGCGAATAATATATGAGTCCGCGCATAAAATCGGATTCTGTCAGTGACGGCTTAATCTCAACCGCTTTTTCGAATGAATCGGCGGCACTTGCTTCGTTGCCGAGCTCTAAGTATGCACAGCCGAGCGAAATCTGGGCATCGGCCGAGAGCGGGTTGAGCCTCGTCGCTTTGAGAGCGTGTCTTAAGGCCTCCCAGAACATCGGGTTGAGAGAGTCGAGTTCTTCCCGGTAGTCTTCTGATAATAAGGCAACCGCATCCTGATAGGTTGCCTTGCTTAAGACGGTCGATTGCTCGAAGGCTATTTCATCGGTCCAGTCCACATCGGGCCTTGCGACAAATGTAGCCGTAGATTCGACCTCCAAAATCGCCCTGCGCATTATATCGTTCTTTAGCGCGTTTGCCTCCCTTAGGCGCAAGTCGCTCTTGACTCGGTAAGCGTCGGAGGAATTGGCGTTGTAGCTCAGCACTTTTTCGATATATAGCGCGGCGGCGCGCACATCGCGCGTACCGAAGTATGCTATCGCCATCAGCTCTAGGACGCGGACGTTGCTCGGCTCGTTCTGCTCGAGCCGCGTCAATGTCGTAAGCGCCTTGCTATAAGCACGGTGCTCGACGTTGCTCTCGGCGTCAGCAAGGTCCCTCGCGAAATCATTGAACCGGGCAAATTCTTCCTCGGTAAAGACCTGCTCCGCCGGGGGCGCGGCAATCTGATAATTCTGATTGAAACCCGTGTAGTCCATAGTTAAGACACAGGATACGTTTTGCGCCTTGGTCATCGTAAACTTAACTTCGGTCTTGACCGGAAGCGATGTCGCCGGGTCTATCCAGACCAGCGTCTCGACATTGGCGTCTTCGAGCCCGAATTGGTCATCTTTTACGGATTTAGATGCGACAGATGCGAGCCATTCCTTGCGTTTTAGTTCCAGGCGCACCTGAGTCAGCTTCCGGTCACCGACGGTTACCGTAGTCAACTCCTTCGCGTTTTTGTAGTCTTCAAGATGGTCGGTAGCTTTTAAAAGCGCGTTAGCGTAGCGCCACCCCGGAAATTCCGTTGCGGCTGCGATGACCTCGTTTTGCGGATACTTTATCCACTTCTCACCCGAGTCCGCGTCTTTTAAATAGACCGTGTCGCCGATTTGCGTTTTGAGCACCGTTCTTTGCTGCTCCGGCGTTTTCACCGTGACGTCGAAGGAAGCCCGGTCATCCGGTCCCAACGTGTCGTTCGATTTGGCATCGATGAAACCGGCCACATCTTCGGGCTTGCCGGTCCACTTAGCCGAGCCGGATTCGTCTAAAACGTGAATGCCGTCAGCGTAAACGACGAGCGAGAAATTCGCCTCGCCGCTCTGTATGGCTCCGACGGCTTCGCCGATTTCGGCCAGCACTCGAGCCGGACGTTGTAAAAACATAAATTGGTAGACTAAGAATGTTGCTACGGTGATGACTAGAGCGATTGCGGTGATGGAAACGATCTTCTTCACCGATATCTCCTTATGGTTTTGTCAGCTTTCGTTCGTGACTTCCTTCTATATCGGCGAGCGAGTAGGATACTTTAGCGCTTAGCTGGGGTTATTTGCGCAGGTAACGGCTGGTAATATATGGGATATCAGGGCATGTCGGGGACGTTCATCGCATCGCTAAATACAAAGCCTGTGATATATGTATATCCATGAACAGGCGCATATTAAACCACAGAAAGTATGACTGCGTTGTTTGCGAAGCTCGATGCCGCCACTATGTGCGCTATCCGGGTGAATAGCGCACGGGCCGACTTCTTGTCGAGATTCGAAATTATTCGGGAATTATTTCGAGCGTGCCTTCACTGCGCTAATCAAAGAAGGGGCCTTGCTCATCGTCATCGCTCAGCTCACTTGGGCATGTCTCTTCCCTGTCCCGAGCCGGCTTTTTGCGCGCAGTCGTCCACTGCTGTTTTGGCTCGTCTTGTGTGACCGGCCGCCCGTTGTGCATCTTGTAGACAGTAAGCATGGCGACCGCTATTACCGCGAAAACGATGGCGGCTATCGCGGCGCTCGATGTCGATGATGTGCCCGCCGGTGCCCCAGGCTGCTGCTGGGCCAGTAGCTCGGATACCGATGGAGCGTTGGTGCTCCGCTGATATTTAATCGCAAAGTTCTGCTTTTGCCCTACGGCAAGCTTCATCGGGGCCACCGAGATAAACTCCTGACCCTTGGTCGACCCTCCGGGCATACTTGCCGGGGGCGTCATCTCGATCTCCGATGCCTGTGTAGGTACCCTGAAGTCGAAGGTGACCAGCTGTGCCTCATACCGCTGAACCCATTCGAGGTTTATCTCTCTCGCTTTGCCGTCGATTTTCAAGCCCGCCCATTGCGCCTCTAGCTGGCCTATGCGGCTCTTGGTAAGCGTAAAGACGACCTCGTCGTAGTCGTCCTTGGGATTGGTCGTGTGCGTCGCCTCGATGTCCTGAGCCGCCTCGCCGCCTAAAAGCTCACCAACCCAAACCACAGTCATACCCTTTGGAACCGCCATCTTGACCTCTATCGGCAGCGGCATGTTGTCGGGAAATCGAATCCCTTGCAGGAAGAGAATCTGGTTGTCATCATACTCGGGCCACAGTGATATGTGCAGCTCCTCAGGGATTGGTGCGGCTAACGCAGCCGCAGGCGCGACCGCGAAAACGGCCATCATCACAATGAGAAACAGTATAAGCGTCTTGTTCACGTACATCCTCCTAATACCGGACATGGGACGACTCTCGCCTCGTCGACGTGTATTTGTTGCCGGCGAGCCGCGCTATTTAACCCCAATATATCATAGTCGGTCGCGAATTACTATGGCGTGTAGTAATAGCTGACGGACCGGCAGAAGGGTTTCGACGTGAACAAACTTACCCTGGCTATGGACCCGTCGGCGCCGGATGGTCTCTACACGGTCGAATACAACGCCTGCCGGCCCGATGAGAGCTGCCATGACGGCAACTTCCAGTTCGCGATAGATAGAAGCTTAAGCGGCGCCTTCGATGACCAACGCGGCGACCCAGAGGTCAGCGTCGTCCTCGTGGACATCACAATCAAGCCGCAGAAACATGAGGCTTTCTTCAACACCTTGTCGATTCTCTCTCGCAATTTCGGCCATAAGCGTTGGAGGGCAGTTTTAAACCGTCAGAAAGAGGTCAAATCTCAGACTTGCGTTGATAATAGTTCCGCGGAGTTGACTGATGCCGGATGCTCCGTCCTCATCAATGCCCTTAACCCTATACAAGTTGAAATAGATGAGGTTGTCGCTTAAAATGAGCTATGCTGCGATCTTTCAAATTTCAGCTACGATGGGGACATGCTCTGCGCTACAAACTGTCCTACGACCGCCCTGCATGGCTCGGCCATTTTGAGGGCTCCTTCTTTCATGTGGGATCTTTCGCCCCCTACTCTATGCCAGTTTCTGCTGGCGCAACAGCCCGCTTATCCGCTTTGCGCTTACTGTCCACAAACGCTAGCGGTCTTAATATTCGCCTGTTTCGAGCTTTCGGCCATCTGGCAGCAACAGCCAGAAAATCTTTTTCGATTGCGTAATTATGCGGCGATAAACAGAGCTTATCGTGAAAACGCTTGCTCATCTTGTAATACTAGGCCTGGCAAATCTTTCCATCCGCGCGATAATATGTTTTAATAGTAGCTAGTCTATATATCAAGCGCTTACAAAAGGGTTTATCAATGAAACAGCCCAACAATAAATTGAACGTTACCAGAATCACAAAAACGTCTGTTCTGAACGAAGATGCCGATTTTCAAAGTCTTATAAGAACCTATCGCGAGGTTTTTGGCTCGGATGAGCGCGATGGTCAAGGTAACGTCATTTGGGGCGAGGGCTTTAGGTGCGAAAGATGCGGGAAGACGTATCCTCTTAACTTGGTGCTGTTCAAGATATGCGAATGCGGCGGCCCGCTTACCGAGTGCTACGCGACAGATAACCTAAAATCACGCCTAGTCAATGAGATTGATATTAACTCAAGCAATGAGGGTTTTTGTTTTTCCTTGAAAAACAATGGCGTGACGATTGGCTTCTTGTGGGGCGCTCTAACGGGCAAGCCAGAGGTTGTCGACCAGATATGCAACAACGGCCTCAAGACTCAACGCCATCGCGAAGATGTCGCCAAATTGTTCGATGATGATGAGCGAATTCTCTATCTTGCGGAACTTGGCATATTAAGAAGCTCTAGGGTTGGCCTAAGACCGCTTGTGCTTATGTTTACAGAACTCTTTCTATTGTTTCAGGACAAGACTATTGATAGTGTGGTTGCCTGGACAAGCAAGAGTTCACAAGTTTACCGGATCACAAGAGCATTGGGTTTCAAACTGGTTGCCGAGATAGAAGGGCTTTGTATTATCAAGGACACCAAAATTAGATGGAAATCAATGCTGAAACTTAAGA